>NZ_JBWKDW010000017.1:0-196853 GCF_056435735.1 Streptomyces sp. NPDC043878 | reverse complement strand
CACCCGAGAGACTCTCTCGCGGCTTTCCTCCGGGCGCTTCCCTTCGGTCTTGCGTTTCCGACTCTATCAGACCGTTTCCGTATCCGATTTCCTCGGTGCTTTCCAGGTTTCCGCTTTCGCGTTTCCCTTTCCGGCGGTTCCGACTTTATCAGAAGTTTCGAGCCGGACTGACCGGCCGTCTGTTTCCGATTTATCGGGAAGTGGCTTCTTCGAAATCGAAGTTCTCAGAAGCAGACAGATACTATCCGCTGCCGAGCCGAATACCAACCCAGCTCCAGGCAACTGTTCGAATCTACCTCCCCAGTCCCTCCGTGTCAACGGCTCTCTTGGGGCGAAGGAGACAGTAGCAGCTCAGCGGCGTCGGACGCACATCAGGCGGCGGTGGGGACCGTGGCGCTGCGCTCGGCAGCTTCCACGTCACCGGTGTCGCCGGCGCGGGCCGCGCGTCCGCCCAGGACGAAGACGTATGCGAGGAAGGCGAGTTCGGCGGCGATTCCGATGCCGATCCGGGTCCAGGTGGGCAGTCCCGACGGGGTCACGAAGCCCTCGATGGCGCCGGAGACGAACAGAACCAGCGCGAGTCCGATCGCCATGCCCACCGCTGCCCTGCCCTCCTCGGCGAGTGCCGTGCGCCGGGAGCGGGGGCCCGGGTCGATCACGGTCCAGCCCAGACGCAGTCCCGTGCCGGCGGCGACGAAGACGGCCGTCAGCTCCAACAGCCCGTGCGGAAGGACGAGCCCGAGGAAGGTGTCGAGACGGCCGGCCGACGACATCAGGCCGAAGCCGACGCCGAGGTTGAGCATGTTCTGGAAGAGGATCCACAGGACGGGCAGTCCGAGGAACACGCCCAGGACCAGGCACATGGCGGCGGCCTGGGCGTTGTTCGTCCAGACCTGGGCGGCGAAGGAGGCCGCGGGGTGGCTGGAGTAGTACGTCTCGTACTGACCGCCGGGGCGGGTGAGATCGCGCAGTGCGGTGGGGGCCGCGATGGTGGCCTGCACCTCGGGGTGGGTGCCGATCCACCAGCCGAGGAGTGCTGCCACGACCGTGGACAGGAGTGCGGTGGGCACCCACCAGTGGCGCGACCGGTAGACCGCCGCCGGGAAGCTGTACGCCAGAAAGCGGGTCACATCGCGCCAGGAGGCCCGCCGTGTGCCTGTCACCGCACTGCGCGCGCGTGCCACGAGCTGGCTGAGGCGACCGGTCAGTTGTGGGTCGGGAGCACTGGACTGAATGAGGGAGAGGTGGGTGGCGGTGCGCTGGTAGAGGGCCACGAGTTCGTCGGCCTCGCTGCCGTTCAGTCGGCGCCGGCGACGGAGCAGGGCGTCGAGGCGGTCCCATTCGGCCCGGTGGGCGGTGACGAAAACGTCGAGGTCCATCGGTTTGCCTGCTCCTCGGCTGCTCGTCGGCTGCTCGTCGTGGATGTCAGCTTGTCGTACTGCGGCGCGATGCGCCCTCAGCTTGGCAGACTGGCCGTTCGCAGGGCAGGTCAGGGGAAGGACGACGGGCGTGAGTGAGCTGGTGACGGGTGAGGCGGTGGCGCTGGAGGTGCGCCCGGCGAGGTTGCCCAGCAGGGCACTGGCCGTGCTGCTCGATCTGGCCGTGGCCATGGTCTGTTACATCCTCGTGGTGGTCGCTCTGGCGGCCTCCACCTCCTCACTGGACGACGCCGCGCAGATCGCGCTGTCCATCGCGGCGTTCCTGCTCGTGCTGGTGGGCGGCCCGATCGCGGTCGAGACGCTCAGCCACGGGCGTTCCCTCGGCAAGTCGGCGTGCGGTCTGCGGGTGGTGCGGGACGACGGCGGGCCGATCCGGTTCCGGCATGCGCTGGTGCGGGGTGCGATCGGAGCGGTGGAGATCCTGATGACGTTCGGGGTCGTCGCGGTCGTCGCCTCGCTGGTGTCGGCGCGTGGCCGACGGCTCGGTGACGTGTTCGCGGGCACCCTGGTCGTACGGGAGCGGGTGCCGGCCGCCCGGACGGGCTTCGTTCCGCCGCCGCCTCCCTGGCTGGCGGGGCGCTTCTCGGAACTCGACCTGTCGGCGGTGCCCGACAGCCTGTGGCTCTCCGTCCGGCAGTACCTGACGCGCATGCAGCAGCTGGACCCGCAGGTGGGCTGGGCCATGGCGCAGCGGCTCGCCACCGATGTCGCGGCCCGTACCGGAGCTCCGGCGCCCCAGGGCGTTCCGCCGGCCGCCTACCTGGCTGCGGTGTTGCAGGAACGGCAGGCCAGGGAGGCCCGGCGGGCGTTCGGGAACGGTGGGGCCGGTGGCGTCATGGGCGCGCCGGCCGCCTATGGCCAGGGGGTTCAGGCGCCCGGGCTCCACAACTCGTACGGCTCGTACGCACCGCCGGGAGGTTCCTCGGCGGCCGGGGCGGGCGAGGGGTTCGGGGCCCGGGTACAGCCGAGTCGGCCGGTCGGGCCGGCGGAGGCCGCGCCGCCGGTCGCCGGGTCCGCCCCGGACGGCCGCCCCGCCACCGGGTTCGCACCCCCGGCGTAGCGACCCCTTCTCGCCGGCTCAGGTGAAGGTCGACGGCGGTGACGCCAGGTCTTCCAGCTCGATGCCGGGCGCCGCGAGCACCACGTCGCCGGCGATGTGCACGGCGTGCTGTTCGCCCGTGTCCAGGGCTGTGACCTGGTACTCGTCCACGGCCAGGGGGCCGTTGTCAGTGCCGTGTGTTTCTCTCTTCAGCAGGGCCCAGGACTGGTCCACGGTGCGGGGGGCGAGGACCGGGTCCGTGAGGGCCACGAGGCGTACACGGGTCGCCGAGGCGGAGGGGGTGAGGCGCAGGAGGCGGGTGACGGCGATGAGGAAAGCGGGGGATGTGCCGGTGAAGGCGTGGGCGCGCACGTTGCCTTCCGTGGCGTGAGTCCCGGTGGGGTCCGTCCGGACCCAGGTGACGCCGTCGAGGGCGGCGCCGCGTACCTGCCAGCTCGCGGCGTGGAGTTCGAGGCGGAGGGGGCGGCCGAGTTCGTCGAGGGCCAGGTCGACGGAACCGGTGGGTTCGCCCGAGGGGCTGGTCCGCTGGGCGACGTAGCGCCAGCCGGAAGGGCCGGGGGCGCAGTGGAAGTGCTCTTCTGCGAGGGGGGTGTGATCGTGCGGGTCGTGGAGCGAATATCGGCCGCGGGGCATGGGGGTCCTGGGTCTTGACGGGCTGGGTCCGGCCAAAGGGGCAGGCCCCCGGCACGGGGGTGCGGGGGCCTGCCTCTGAGGACCTGCCGCTGGGGAGCGCGTCAGTGCACGGACGCGCTCACAGCGGGCGGGGCTGCGGACTCAGTAGCGGTAGTGGTCCGACTTGTAGGGGCCGTCGACCTCGACACCGATGTACGACGCCTGCTCCGGACGCAGCCGGGTCAGTTTCACCCCGAGCGCGTCCAGGTGCAGCCGGGCCACCTTCTCGTCCAGGTGCTTGGGCAGCACGTACACGTCCGTCGGGTACTCGTCCGGCTTCGTGAACAGCTCGATCTGCGCCAGCGTCTGGTCCGCGAACGAGTTGGACATCACGAACGACGGATGACCCGTCGCGTTGCCCAGATTCAGCAGCCGGCCCTCCGACAGCACGATCAGCACCTTGCCGTCGGGGAACCTCCAGGTGTGGACCTGCGGCTTCACCTCGTCCTTGACGATCCCGGGGATCTTCGCCAGACCGGCCATGTCGATCTCGTTGTCGAAGTGGCCGATGTTCCCCACGATCGCCTGATGCTTCATCCGGGCCATGTCCGAGGCCATGATGATGTCCTTGTTACCCGTCGTCGTGACGAAGATGTCCGCCGTCTCGACCACCTCGTCCAGCGTGGTCACCTGGTAGCCGTCCATCGCCGCCTGCAACGCGCAGATCGGGTCGATCTCCGTCACGATCACCCGGGCACCCTGACCACGCAGCGACTCCGCGCAGCCCTTGCCCACATCGCCGTACCCGAACACGACCGCCGTCTTGCCACCGATCAGCACGTCCGTCGCCCGGTTGATGCCGTCGATCAGCGAGTGCCGGCACCCGTACTTGTTGTCGAACTTCGACTTCGTCACCGCGTCGTTCACATTGATCGCCGGGAACAACAGCGACCCGTCCCGGTGCATCTCGTACAGACGGTGCACACCCGTCGTCGTCTCCTCCGTCACACCCCGGATCTCCGACGCGAGCTGGGTCCACTTCTGGGAGCCGTCGGTGATGGTGCGGTGCAGGAGTTCGAGGACGACGCGCTCCTCGTCGGACTCCGCGGTGTCGAGGTCCGGGACCTTGCCGTCCTTCTCGTACTCGACGCCCTTGTGGACCAGGAGGGTGGCGTCGCCGCCGTCGTCCAGGATCATGTTGGGGCCGCCGGTGGGGGTGTTCGGCCAGGTCAGCGCCTGCTCCGTGCACCACCAGTACTCGTCCAGGGTCTCGCCCTTCCAGGCGAAGACGGGGACGCCCTGCGGGTTGTCGGGCGTGCCGTTCGGGCCGACGGCGATGGCAGCGGCCGCGTGGTCCTGGGTGGAGAAGATGTTGCAGGAGGCCCAGCGGACCTCGGCGCCCAGGGCCACCAGGGTCTCGATGAGCACCGCCGTCTGCACCGTCATGTGCAGCGAACCGGTGACCCGGGCACCCGCCAGCGGCCGCGCCCCGGCGTACTCACGCCGGATCGACATCAGGCCGGGCATCTCGTGCTCGGCGAGGGTGATCTCCTTGCGGCCGAACTCGGCCAGGGAGAGGTCGGCGACTTTGAAGTCCTGACGGTTGTCGACGGTCGTCATTACGGGCTGCTCCTCGTGATCGGGGCGAGGTGGGATAGGGCTGGTCTGCGCGGCGGCGGACACAGGGGTGCCCTCAGGAGGACACAGGGATGCCCGCGTGCGCGCAGCGCAGTCCGTCGGAGGCCCTCTCTCCCTCGGCCGGTCCGCGTGCGGACCGCCCGACCGCCATCAGCAGCGACGTCTGGCTTCCGCTCCAAGCTACACCGCTCGGCGCATGGCCCCCAGTCCGCCTGGGAACAGTTCACGCCGTTCCGCGGTGGCCGGGGTGCGGGAAGCGGGTGCGGCGCCGTCGGCCGGCGGGGAGGGGGAGGCGGGTCAGTGGCCGGCCGGGTGGGGGGCCGGGCCGCCGGGGGTGGCCTCGCGGTCGGGGCCCTTGGCGGCCTCGGCCTCGCTGTAGATGTCGGGTTCGAGGTAGATCACGCGGGCGATCGGGACGGCCTCGCGGATACGGGACTCGGCGGCGTTGATGGCGGCGGCGACCTCGGCCGCGGTGTCGTCGTGCTCGACGGAGATCTTGGCGGCGACCAGGAGTTCCTCGGGGCCGAGGTGGAGAGTGCGCATGTGGATGATGCCGGTGACGGTCCGCCCGTCGACGACGGCCGCCTCGATCTTCTTCACGTCCTCGACGCCCGCGGACTCGCCGAGCAGCAGGGACTTGGTCTCGGCGGCCAGCACGAGGGCGATCAGGATGAGCAGCACACCGATGCAGACCGTGCCGATGCCGTCCCAGACGCCGTCGCCGGTGAGCAGGGCCAGGCCGACTCCGCCGAGGGCGAGGACCAGACCGATCAGGGCGCCGAAGTCCTCCAGGAGGACCACGGGCAGTTCGGGGGCCTTCGCGCGCCGGATGAACTGCGCCCAGGACAGCGAGCCGCGCAGTTCGTTGGACTCCTTGATGGCGGTGCGGAAGGAGAAGCCCTCGGCGATGATCGCGAAGAGGAGGACGCCCACCGGCCAGTACCAGCGCTCGATGTCGTGCGGGTGGCGGATCTTCTCGTAGCCCTCGTAGACGGCGAACATGCCGCCGACGGAGAACAGGACGATGGAGACGAGGAAGGCGTAGATGTAGCGTTCGCGGCCGTAGCCGAAGGGGTGTTGGGGCGTTGCCTCGCGCTGGGCCTTCTTGCCGCCGACCAGGAGCAGGGCCTGGTTGCCGGAGTCGGCGAGCGAGTGGACGCCCTCGGCGAGCATCGACGAGGAACCGCTGAACGCGAACGCCACGAACTTCGATGCAGCGATCGCGAGGTTGGCGCCGAGTGCCGCCACGATCGCCCTGGTACCGCCTGACGCGCTCATGTGTCCGCGATGTCCCTTCCGTACGTACGCCGTGCAGACCTTTGCCTGTCCTTTGCCGGTGGGCCATTGTTGCAGCCCGTTCCGGCAACGGTCCCTCAGGTCACGCCTACCCCGTCCGTCACGCGACCACCGTGGCGCGGAAGAGCGTTCCGCCGCCGGACACCTCGGCCTTCTCACCCGCGGGGACGAACACCGAGCCGCCGGGCGTGAGTTCGTGCTCGCCGGCCCGGACCGAGCCCGCCGTGCAGAGCAGGATCTGAGGCGTCGGGCGGGTGAGGTCGTGTGCGGGGGCGCCCTCCGCCAGGACGTGACGGGAGAGCCGGAACTCGTCGATCGGGGTCGCGTACACCTCCTCGCCGTCGGGGGCGGCCTCCGGGCGCAGTACGCCGGGGTCGCCCGCCTCGAAGCGGACGACGCGCAGGAGTTCGGGGACGTCGACGTGCTTGGGGGTCAGGCCGCAGCGCAGGACGTTGTCGGAGTTGGCCATGATCTCGACGCCGAGGCCGCTGAGGTAGGCGTGCGGGATGCCGGCGCCGAGGAACAGGGCCTCGCCGGGCTGCAGCCGCACGTGGTTGAGCAGCATCGCGGCGAGGACACCCGGGTCGCCCGGGTAGTGGTGGGCGATGTCGGCGTAGGGGGCGTAGTCGCCGCCCAGGCGGTCGCAGGCGGCCGCGGCCTGAGTGACCGTGTCGGCTGTCTCCGCGCGGTCGGCGGTCAGCAGGGCGGTGAGGACCTCGCGCAGAGCCGCCTCCTCCGGCCGTGCGTGCAGGAGGTCGACGAACGGCTTGAGGGAGTCGACACCGAGACCGGCCAGCAGGTCGGCGGTCCGCGCGGGGGCGCGGAAGCCGCACAGGCCGTCGAACTCGGTGAGCGCGCAGATGAGTTCGGGCTTGTGGTTGGCGTCCCTGTAGTTGCGGTGCGGGGCGTCCACGGGGATGCCCCGGCGCTCCTCGTCCGCGTAACCCTCCCTGGCCTGGGCCAGGTCGGGGTGCACCTGGAGGGAGAGCGGGGCGCCGGCGGCGAGGATCTTGAGGAGGAAGGGCAGTCGGGGGCCGAACCTGGCGACGGACTCCGGGCCGAGTTCCCGGCCCGGGTCCGCGTCGATCACCTCGGCGAGCGTGCCGCGGCCGGTGCGGGAGGGGGCGCCCGGGTGCGCTCCCATCCACATCTCCGCCTGCGGTTGACCGGTCGGCTCGACCCCGAGCAGCTTCGGGATCGCGGTGGTCGAACCCCAGGCGTAGGGGCGGACGGTGTTGTCGAGGCGGTCCATGCTGTGTCTCTGTCTCCTACGTACGCTGCTCAGCGGGCGCTGGTCAGAAGGCGTGGGCCCAGATCAGGCGCCTGAGGCGAGCGCCAGGTAAACGGCGGCGAAATCCGTGATGGCGATCAGCTCCGCGAGGGACTCCAGTTCGCCGCCGGCCTCCGGCTCCAGCTCGCTGATCGGCGTGTCGTGGCTGAGGACCAGGTCACGGGCGGTCGGAGCGGCGGTGAGGCCGCCGATCGGGCGGTCGCGGAGCAGCACCACACGCGCGTGGAGGGCGGGTTGCTCCTCGACGCGGTCCCGGAAGAAGTCGTCCGGGTCGGCGCTGGCGGCCAGCGGGCCCGCGAGCAGGGCGCTGTGCGCGGCGAGCGCCTCGGGCAGTTCGGCGACGAGGGCGGGGCGGCCGGCGAGTTCGGCGAGGCCGGCCGCGAACCGGCGGCCCGCGGGGCCGGCGGAGACGCCCTCGGTCCAGATCACCGGGAGCGCGTCGGCGAGTTCGGAGGCCAGGGTCTTGGCGGCGTTGCTGTAGGTCGCGATGGCGGGACCGCAGCGTTCGGCGACCTGGTCGAGGCGGTCGGCGACCTTCTCCAACGCCTCGGGCGGCGCGCTGAGCAGGCCGGTGCGGTCGAGGAGGGCGAGCAGCGGGGTGAGCAGGGCCCACAGCACCCCGGGGGCCGAGGCGGCGAGGGGTTCTTCCTGGTCGTAGGGCGCTGTCGCCATGGAGATGAACATGCCGTGGGCGCCCGCCACCGCCTCGGCCAGCGGGGTGCCGACGGGGGCGACCGCGGCGACCGTGCAGCCGCGCCGGTAGGCGGCTTCGGCGAGCAGGGACAGGCCCGGCTCGGTGCCGTCGGGGGTGGTGATCAGGAGCAGGTCCACGGAGCCGGCCCAGCCGGGCAGTTCCCAGCGCAGGGCGCCCGCCGCGGGGGCGACGCCGCTCGGCGCGAGGCGGGTGACGGGGCTGCCCGCTCCGGCGAGCGTGCCGAGCAGGTCGGCGGCGTGCGTGGCGGCCGCGCCGGGGCCCGCGATGAGGACCGCGCGGGGCCGGCCGTCGGGCTTGAGGTCGGCGACGCCGGCCTCGGCCGCGTGCCGGGCGGCGGTACGGACGCGGGCGCCGGCCTCGGCTGCGCCGCGGAGCAGACCGCGACGGTCGGCCTCCGCGAGCGCCTCGGGGGTGTCCAGCAGCGATTCGTCGAGCATGGGCGGCAGTCTCCGATCGCCGGTCGTCGATTGAGCGGGTCGCCGGGGGCGGGTCACGCGGGGCGGCGGGCCTCGTCGACGAGCAGGACGGGGATGCCGTCGCGGACGGGGTACGCCAGGCCGCAGTCCTGACCGGTGCAGATCAGCTCGGTGTCCTGCTCCTTGATGGGGGCGTGGCAGGCGGGGCAGGCGAGGATCTCCAGGAGGCCGGCTTCGAGCGGCATGGGGTTTCCCTTCGGGCGGGCGCGCGGGTTCGTGTGCGTCTGCGTGCGCGTGGGTGGATGTGCCTGGTCAGGGTACCGCCGTGGGGCGCCCGGCCGCGGGGGTCGCGGCGGACGGGGTCGGCGGGTGGGCGGAGCGGTGACGGGCGGCGGAACCGCGGCACCCGGCAGACCCGCCCCTCAGCTCCTGATGATCGCGAGGACCTCGTCGCGGACCTTCGCCATGGTCGGTTCGTCGCGGGCCTCGGCGTTGAGGCGGAGGAGGGGTTCGGTGTTGGAGGGGCGGACGTTGAACCACCAGTCGGCGGCGGCGACCGTCAGCCCGTCCAGCCCGTCCAGTTCGATGCCCTCGCGGCCCTCGTACGCCGTCCTGACCGCGGCGAGCCGGCCGGCCTGGTCGTCGACCGTGGAGTTGATCTCGCCCGAGCCGGCGTAGCGGTCGTACTGGGCGACGAGGCCCGACAGGGGGCCGTCCTGGCCGCCCAGGGCCGCGAGGACGTGCAGGGCGGCCAGCATGCCCGTGTCGGCGTTCCAGAAGTCCTTGAAGTAGTAGTGCGCGGAGTGCTCACCGCCGAAGATCGCGCCGGTGCGGGCCATCTCGGCCTTGATGAAGGAGTGGCCGACGCGGGCGCGGACGGGGGTGCCGCCGTTCTCCCGGACGACCTCCGGCACCGACCACGACGTGATCAGGTTGTGGATGACCGTGCCCCTGCCGCCGTACCGGGCGAGCTCGCGCGCGGCGACCAGGGCCGTGACGGCGGACGGGGAGACCGGGGCGCCCCGCTCGTCGACCACGAAGCAGCGGTCGGCGTCGCCGTCGAAGGCGATGCCGAGGTCGGCGCGCTCCTCGCGGACCCGCTGCTGGAGATCCACGATGTTCGCCGGGTCGAGGGGGTTGGCCTCGTGGTTGGGGAAGGTGCCGTCGAGTTCGAAGTACATCGGGACGAGCGTCAGCGGCAGGCCGGCGAAGACGGTGGGGACGGTGTGGCCGCCCATGCCGTTGCCCGCGTCGACGACGACCTTGAGGGGGCGGATCGCGGTCAGGTCGACGAGGGAGCGGAGGTAGGCCGCGTACTCCCGCAACGTGTCGCGCCGCGTGATCGTGCCCGTCTTCTCCGCGTCCGGCGCGCCCGAGTCGGCCCAGGACTCCACGAGTCGGCGGATCTCCGCGAGGCCGGTGTCCTGGCCGACGGGGGCCGCGCCCGCCCGGCACATCTTGATGCCGTTGTAGCGGGCCGGGTTGTGCGAGGCGGTGAACATGGCGCCGGGCAGGCCGAGGACGCCGGAGGCGTAGTAGAGCTGGTCGGTGGAGCAGAGGCCGATCTCGGTCACGTCGACGCCCTGGGCCGCCGCCCCGCGCGCGAAGGCACCCGACAGACCCGGGGACGAGGGCCGCATGTCGTGGCCGGTGACGATCGCGTCCGCGCCGGTCACGCGGACGAAGGCCGCCCCGAAGAGCTCGGCCAGTGACTCGTCCCAGTGGTCCGGAACCACCCCGCGCACGTCGTACGCCTTCACGATCTGCGACAGATCAGCAGCCACGGCCAACCTTTCCTAAGTCCTGTCGGTCGCCCCAAACTACCCGTACGGTCCGGCAGTCCGCTGTGCGTGTGCCGAGTGGATCCACAGCCGTGACCTGAGGTCAGAAGGCGTCGGCGCGGACCGTGCGGGACGGTTCGCGCGCGCTGGAGAGCAACGAGGGGGCGGGCGGGCTCAGTTGTCCGGGGAGCGCAGCACCCGCAGGTGGCCGCGGCGCGCGACCTCCATCGGGTCCACCGTGCGGGCGCCACCGGCCTCGGCCTTCCGCTGCTGCGGGCGGGCCGCCTCACGCACGGCGTTGGCGAGCGCTTCCAGGTCGTCGCCGCTCGGGCGGGCCGGGGCCGAGCTGTCGAGCAGCCGGACGACCTCCCAGCCGCGCGGTGCGGTGAGGCGCTCGGAGTGCTCGGCGCACAGGTCGTAGCAGTGGGGTTCGGCGTAGGTGGCGAGCGGGCCGAGGACCGCGGTCGAGTCGGCGTAGACGTACGTCAGCGTCGCGACGGCGGGGCGGCCGCAAGCGGTGCGCGAACAGCGACGTACAGGGCTCACGACGTTGGACGGTACCGCACTCTTGAGCGGGCCGCGACGACTCCCCTCCAGGTCACCCCACCGTGTCGGGCTGTGAAACACCCCACACAGCTGTCCGGGCACACCTCGCTGACCTGCGTGGACACCGTTTCCCGAGGGGTCCGGCGGTTCCGGACCCGGTCATCACTGCGTACAAAGCACGCCAATTACGGCGAGATCGACGATCTCGCGGAGCTACGGATTCGAGCCCAACCTTGGCCGGAACGATCAACTCGCGCCACGACGTGCGAGGTGGCCGGAGGTCGCCCCCGCTGCCGCGTGGGGGCCGGGCGGCCGGCTCCGGCGAGGATTACGCTTCACCAGTGATGGACAACCCCGTACCTCCCCGGGCCGCCGACCGCGGGCCCCGCCGTCGTGACCGCCATGGGCGGGGCATGCGCGGCCCGATCGCACCACCCCAGGTACCGCTCGCCGCGAGCCGCGCCGAGGGTTTCGCCGATCTGGTGCAGGACTCCGTGGAGCGTCTGGAGCGGCGGTGGCCGCAGCTGGCCGACATCGACTTCCTCGTCCTGGAGGTTCCGCGGCTGGACGGACCGGGCCAGACCTGGAGCGACGAGGGGGTCCCGCTCGGCGGCACGGTGTCCGCGCGCGAGGGCCATCCTGCGCGGGTGGTCGTGTACCGGCGGCCCGTCGAGATCCGCACGAAGGGGCGGGACGAGCGGGCGGCTCTGGTCCACGAGGTCGTCGTGGAGCAGGTGGCAGAGCTGCTGGGACTGACCCCGGAGACGGTGGATCCCCGCTACGGCGAGGACTGAGCGGACGGAGGGCGGGGGGCGCGCGGCGAGGGTCAGGCGCCGCGCGGTGGGCGGCGAGGGGTCGGCGCCGCGCGGTGGGCGGCGAGCGGTCGGCGGTGGGCGGCGAGCGAGCCAAGCCACTCGGGCCATCCCGCTGCCCGCCGCCTCCTCCGTACGGCCGCCCCGCTTCCCCCCGCGGCCTCCCCCGTACGGCACCCCACTGCCCCCGCAGCCTCCGCGTAGTGGCCGCCCCTGACCCCCCGCGCTGTCGCCGCTACTT
Source organism: Streptomyces sp. NPDC043878 (assembly GCF_056435735.1). Lineage (NCBI taxonomy): Bacteria > Bacillati > Actinomycetota > Actinomycetes > Kitasatosporales > Streptomycetaceae > Streptomyces > Streptomyces sp. NPDC043878. Next base: position 185,006 of record NZ_JBWKDW010000017.1, on the reverse strand, counting down.
CTGCAGCACCGACAGATCCTGCTCGGCGTCCGGGACCGCCACCGTCCCCCGGTCGTCCGTCAGGGTCTGGACGGTGAAGGCCGGGACGCCCTCGCGGGTCGCCGTCAGGGTCCGGGCCGCGTAGACGGGGCCGCCCGACAGCGGCTCGACGGTCAGCGCGTACGTGCCCTTCACGCCGCTGGGGACGGGAGCCTGGAGGTCCTGGGTGGTGCCCGCCTTGACCGTGTACGTCTTGGAGACCGGCGTACCGCCGTCGCTGCCCGCCGAGGCCGTGACCTTGACCTGGGCCGTGCCGCGGGGGGCGGTGAGGGACAGGGTGCTGCCCTTCGAGCTGTTGCCGGCGGAGGTCGCGCGCGAGCCGACCGCGTTCGTGGCGGGGATGAACGCCGTCTCCTGGTCGGCGCCCTTGCCGCGCAGGATCCGCAGGGCGGCGACCACCGGAACCCGCTGGTCCGTCGGTGTCAGGACCAGGGAGCCCGCCTCGCCGCGCGTGACGTCCCCCAGGTCGACGGAGGACGTCATGCCCGCCTTCACGTGCACCGTCTCGTGGCCGGCGGGCGTGATCAGGCCGGTCGGCGAGGCGAGTTGGATCTTCAGGTCGGCGTCGGCCCCGCCCGGGGTGAAGACGACCAGGCGCACGGCGGTGGCGTCCTTCGGGATGCCCGGCATGACGAGGTCGGACGCCGGTTCCGCGGCCGCGGCCAGCCAGTCGCCGCCGAGCTTGTCGTCCAGGGCCTGGACGGCGGCGCCGACGCGTCCACTGCGGACGTTCACGTGCAGGGTGAGGTCGGCCTGCTTCTCGCCGGTGAGGGTGGACAGCAGGATCGGCTCGCCCGAGTGCGGCCGGACCGTGATGCCCTCCCCCACCGCGGAGTCGAGGGCGCCGTCCTTGCCGTAGAGCTTCAGGTCGACGACCGCCGCGGAGTCATCGGGGTTGGTCAGGTACACGTAGTCGGTGCGGCCCGCCTCCGTGCTGACGCCCGGGAACCAGAAGTCGGTGTCGGGAGCGGTGCAGTTGACGCCCTGCAGGCCCCGGCCGGCGCCCGCGGCGACCTCGGTGGTCTGCTGGACGGTCCAGCCGGGTGCCAGCTTCCCCTCGGCGGTGCCCACGAGCGCGGGCGCGTCCCCGCCGGAGACGTCCCCCGTGACCGGCTTGCCGGGCTCCTTGGGCTGCAGCACGGGCTTCGCGGTCTTCTTCGAGGTCTTCCTGCCGCTCGTGCCGTCGGCCGACTGGGCCGCCGCGGGCTGGAGTCGGACCGTGCCGCTGCTCCCGGTGCCCTTCGTGACGGGTGTGAACGACGTGTAGGCGGTCTCGGCGAGGTCGGACGTGCCGGGCGCCGGGCACAGCAGGCCGGTGCGCTCCACGGGGAGTTCGGCGGCCGTCCTGGCGGTGTCCTTGCCTTCGGCGTCCGGGGTGCTCATCGCGGCGAAGCCGGTGACGGCGGCGAGGGCGGTGGTGCCGGCGATCAGGGACAGGGTGGTGCGGTTCACTGCTGACTCCCGTCGGGGCGCTCGCGGCCGGGGCCGTGCGGGTGCTGCTGCGGCGGCTGCCGCTGGTCGTAGGCGGGGTCGTAGCCCTCGTACCCCTCGTGCCCTTCGTAGCCCTCGTAGCCCTGCTGGTACGGCTGCTGGTCGTAGGCCGGCTGCGCGGTGCCGCCGTACGCGTAGGGGTCGTACTGGCCGCCCTGGGTGCCCTGGTACGGGTCCGCCTGGTAGGGCTGCTGGTCGTAGCCCTCCGCCGGGTACTGCCGACCGTCCTGGTACTGCCCGCCGGCGTAACCGTCGTAGTCGGTGCCGGCGTAGCTCGGGGCGTCCCACTCGCCGTAGGACTGCTGCTGCGGGACGGTCACCGGGGGCTGGTCCGGCTCGGGGGCGGGGAAGTCCTCCTCCGGGAGCGCTTCCTCGGCCTCCGACTGGGCGCGCAGCCGGCGGGCCCGGCGGCCCTCGCCGGCCACGGGCTCGGCGGTCACGGCCGGCTCCTCGGGGAGGTCGTCGTCGACGTTCCGGCGCCTGCCGGGCAGGGCGAGCACGACGAGGACGACCGCGAGGGCGCCCTGGGTCCACAGCCAGGCGGTGTGGCCGACCGGGTCGTCGTAGGTGATGTCCAGCCGCCCGCCGGAGGTGGGGAGCTGGAAGCCCTGGGCCCAGCCGTCGACCGTGGTGCGGGTGAGCGGCCTGCCGTCGAGGGTGGCGGTCCAGCCGGGGTCGGCGGTGTCGGCGAGGCGCAGGACGCGGCCCGCGGCGCCGGACGGGAGCGTGGCGTGCACGTCGACGGGACCGGCGGCGACGGGCTGCGGGGCGGCCGAGCCGGACGCGCCGACGACGGCCGCGCGGGAGACCTCCTGGTCGACCCGCCACAGTCCGCTGCCGTCCTGCTGGCTGAGCCGGGTCAGCCCGGGGGTGGCGTCCAGGACGCGGGTGATCTCGCGGGGGGCGCCCTTGTGGACGAGTACGTAGCGCACGGCGAAGCCGCCGAGCTGGTCGGCCTGGTCGGCGCCGGAGCCGGCGACGAGGTTGGCGACGACCTTGTCCAGCCGGTCGTTCTCGCCTTCGGCGGCGGCGAGTTCGGCGTCGCCGAGGCGGGCGCCGGAGCCGCGCACCAGCATGTAGCCGACGTGGGCCGGGGAGTCGCTGTCGAGGACGAGGGTGCGGGCCTGGTCGCGGGTGCCGCTCTCCTCGGCGACGAACGCCGGCACCTGCACGGGGTCGCGCCGCTCCAGGGGGCCGTCGGCGCCGCCGATCATCCAGCCGGCGGCGACCAGCAGCGGGCCGGCCGCCGCGGCGAAGGCGATCAGCGCGGCCACCGGCTGGCGCCAGCCGAAGCTCTGCTCGGCCACCCGCGCGCGGGCGCCGTCGGCGCCCAGTGCGGCGGCGGCCAGCAGGGCGAGGCCGTAGACGAGGGTCGCGGGGCCGGCCCAGGTGGAGTCGTTGGACAGCACCGCGAAGACGAGACCGACGAGCGCGACGGCCCAGGCGCCGGCGATGCCGGACTGGCGCTCGCCGCGCAGCAGGGCGGCCAGCGCGGCCAGGACGACGCCGACGAGCATCAGCCCGTCGACCGTGCCGGGGCCGCCGGGGCTGGCGCCGAGCAGGTCGAGGGCGGAGGCGGTCGAGGAGCCGTACTCCAGGCCGGCCTCCCGGAAGAAGCCGAACGGCAGCAGCGACAGGGACCAGGGCGCGAGGATCAGCAGCGGGGTGCCGAACTGGGCCAGGAAGCGCAGACCGTAGGCGGTGATCTCGCCGCGGCGCACGGCCAGCACGACGACGCCGAGGATCAGGGCGATCGGCCAGATGACCGGGGTGAACGCGGTGATCACCGTCAGCAGCAGCGCGGACGCCCAGGTGGCGCGCCAGCTGCCGCGCGCGCCCGAGGTGTGCGCCAGGCCGCTGGCCGCGATGCCCGCGCGCGCGAGGAGCGGCAGCAGGACGGCGACTACGGCGGTGCCGATCCGGCCGCCGGCGAGGGCGCCGGTGGCGGCGGGCAGGAAGGCGTAGACGACGGCCGCCCACGCGCGCAGGAGCCGCGACTCGACGAGCGGGCGCGACGCGAAGTAGGCGCTGACGCCGGCCAGCGGCACCGAGCCGACGAGCAGGACCGTGACGGCGAGCCCGGTGGACCCGAACAGCGCGGAGGCGAGCATCGCCACGAGCGCGAGGTAGGGGGGCGCGGCCGGGGTGCCTCCGGGGCCGACGGAGTGCCAGGCGTCCAGGTAGCGCGACCACAGCTCGCCGGAGTCGGCGGGGGCGGGCAGCAGGGCGCCGCCGGCGAGCGCGCCGCCGCCGAGGAGTGCGCGGCAGGCGACCAGCGAGACGAGCAGCAGGATGACGAAGAGCACCGGGCCGGGCTTGCGGGCGATGCGCTTGAGACGGGCGAACTGCTCGATCTCCAGGAAGTCCGCGTCGTCGCCGCCGGGTCCGGACTCGACGCCGCCGCCGTGCCGTCCGGCCGCGGACGCCTCCGCGTCGGCGCTGCCGAAGAGGTCGCCGGCGATCTGTTCGACGGTGGCCCGGACGGTGGCGCCGGGCGGGGGGAACAGCGGGCGCAGTTCGTCCTTGTCGACGGCGGGGCTGCCGCGGCGGCGGCGCCCGGCGATGATCCGCTCGGGCCGCAGCAGGGTGCCCACCAGGCCGCGGATCTCGTCGACGGCCTGGCCGGGGACCTTGCCGACGAGGTAGGCGACGGTCCTCACCAGGGTGCCGAGGACGAGCCGCAGCAGCACCCACGGCAGTGCGGCGGTGCGCGTGTTGACGAGCAGGGTGTAGACGGCGCCGGCCTTGTCGACCTTGTGCGGGGAGGCGGCGGTACGGCCCACGCAGTCGACGGTGCGCCGCTCCCTGGAGGACGCCTCGGCATGGCGTACGACGGCCTCGGGGGCGACCAGGACGCGGTGGCCGGCGGACTGGGCGCGCCAGCACAGGTCGACGTCGTCACGCATCAGGGGCAGGCGCCGGTCGAATCCGCCGAGCTCCTCGAAGACGTCACGGCGGATCAGCATGCCGGCGGTGGACACCGACAGCACGGGCCGTACGTGGTCGTGCTGGCCCTGGTCCTGTTCGCGGCGGTCGAGGCCGGTCCAGCGGCGACCGGAGTGGGCGATGGAGACGCCGACCTCCAGCAGCTGCCGCCTGTCGTACCAGCCGCGGAGCTTGGGGCCGACCACGGCCACGTCGTCCCGGCCGAGTTCGTGTTCGTTCTCCACGACCCGCAGCAGCTGGGCCAGGGCTTCGGGCTCGGGGGCGCAGTCGTCGTGCAGCAGCCACAGCCACTGGACCGGTTCCCCGTGGGGGAGCTCCGGGAGGTCGTAGGCGTCGTCGCGCCAGGTCCGCGTGACCGGGTCCCAGCCGCTGGGCCGCTTCAGGTACGGCAGTTCGTCCGGGGTGAGGACGGGTGCGGTGCGGCTCACCTCCTCCACGGCCTGGCCGAAGCCGGTGCGCCGGGCGAGGTGCAGCACCCGGTCGGCGCCGAGGGCGTCGGTGAGCAGCTGGGCGGAGGCGTCGGCGCTGCCGGTGTCGGCCGCCACCGCGCACTGCGCGGGGCGTTCCTGGCCGAGCAGCCCGGCGAGCGCGTCGGGCAGCCAGCGGGCGCCGTCGTGGGCGACGAGGACCGCTGTCACCACGTGACGCGGAAACTCGGGTGCGGCAGCGCTGTCGTGACGGGCTGCCGTGTGGCTGTGCACGGACATCGAGGTACGGGCCCCGGTTCGGTGGTCTGCGGTGGACGCCCGTGCCCCGAGGGGACGGCGGTGCGTCTCGGACGAGCGACCACACTATCGGCTGGGCATGACGACGGCCCGCCGCCTGTGGACAACCCACCCGCGACGGGCCGTTCGCGACGAACCCGTGGGGACGGACGGTGCCTGCTCCCGGGTCAGACGGCGGCCTTCTTCAGTCTGCGGCGCTCGCGCTCGGACAGACCGCCCCAGATGCCGAACCGCTCGTCGTTGGCGAGGGCGTATTCGAGGCATTCGGATCGGACCTCGCAGGCGAGGCAGACCTTCTTGGCCTCGCGGGTGGAGCCGCCCTTCTCGGGGAAGAAGGACTCGGGGTCGGTCTGGGCGCACAGTGCGCGCTCCTGCCAGCCGATTTCCTCGTCCGCGTCGTCGACCAGCAGTTGCTGCACCAGCTCGGTCATGTGCGCCCCTCGTCTGTCTTTCGCGTCCCCGTGGTGTGGCCGTCAGCGATGTCGGCTGAACGACACGAGTGAAATTACAAGTGTGCTGCTCCGAGCGAGTCAAGCCGAGATCTGCTATTGGGCCCCTTATTCACTCTGCGGAACCAAGGTCTAGCGGAAAGTGTTCAAATCGGCATAAACCTTGACACGCGGATGGGGCCCGGAAGGGTCGCCCACTCCACGCTGAGCCGTTCCGCGGCTGCGTGGAGGAAGACGCCCAGGACGTCGGTCTCGTTCCGGCACGCACGCCGGTGCGAACCGGATCACAGTCGGATCACGGGATCACGCCGGGGCTCGTGCGCCGTCTGTCCCGGGTGACGCGTGCACAAACCTTTCCTCCGGGAGGTGAACCGGATGAGGTGAAACCCGTCCCACGGACCGGCGCCGAGTTGACAGTGAAGGTGTGACCCGGTGTCCTTGTGGGCATGCTCGCGAACTCGGCATTCACCCCGACCCGCTCTGCCGGGTCCCACGGTGCTGCCCGCGCTCGCTGCAGCTGTTGCTGTCCCAGCTGTTGAGCCCCACCGCGCTCCGGCTGCTCCCCGCCCCCCGAGGCGGCTCCTCCCGCTCGTGACCCGGGCGGAACGACCTGCGACACCCCAGCACTCTCCCGCCGAGGAACCACCGCACCCATGAACAGCGACAGCGACCTCCAGATCGCCGGCGACATCCTCGAAGTCCCGCACCTCCTCCAGGCGCCGCGCGAGCACCCGGCCACCGTGGCCGACTTCGTCGGGCTGGCCCGCGCCGTCGCCGCCGACCGCTCCCAGTGGGCCCACCTGGTCCGCTACGACGCGACGACCCGCTGGTACCACCGGCTGCGCACCGGCCCCGGCTACGAGGTGTGGCTGCTGACCTGGGTGCCGGGACAGGGCAGCGGACTGCACGACCACGGCCGCTCCTCCGGTGTCCTGACCGTCCTGGAGGGCACCCTGACCGAGCGCACCGGACGCGGCACGCGCGCGCTGGGCGCCGGCGCGCAGCGCGTGTTCGCGCCGGGGTACGTGCACGAAGTCGTGAACGACGCCCTCGAACCGGCCGTCAGCCTGCACGTGTACCACCCGGGGCTGACGGAGATGCCCATGCACTCCGGGCGTTCCGCCTGCACCGCGCCCGCGGGCCACGACGACGTGGACGTCGTCAGCGCCTGACGCGCTGAGGCCGTGACCGGCCGACGCGTTGTCCCACCCGCCTGCAAGACTTGCCCCATGCGCATTGTGGTTCTGGCAGGCGGCATCGGTGGTGCCCGGTTCCTGCGCGGTCTCAAGCAGGCCGTGCCGGACGCGGACATCACGGTCATCGGCAACACCGGGGACGACATCCACCTCTTCGGGCTGAAGGTCTGCCCGGACCTCGACACGGTGATGTACACGCTCGGCGGCGGCATCAACGAGGAGCAGGGCTGGGGTCGGGCCGAGGAGACCTTCCACCTCAAGGAGGAGCTCGCGGCGTACGGCGTCGGGCCGGAGTGGTTCGGGCTCGGCGACCGGGACTTCGCCACGCACATCGTGCGGACGCAGATGATCGGCGCGGGCTATCCGCTGAGCGCGGTGACCCAGGCGCTGTGCGACCGGTGGAAGCCGGGCGTGCGGCTGATCCCCATGACCGACGACCGGGTCGAGACGCATGTCGCCGTCGACGTGGACGGTGAGCGCAAGGCGGTGCACTTCCAGGAGTACTGGGTGCGGCTGCGGGCGTCCGTGCCGGCCGCGGCGATCGTGCCGGTCGGCGCCGAGCAGGCCAGGCCGGCGCCGGGTGTCCTGGAGGCGATCGCGGCGGCCGACGTCGTGCTGTTCCCGCCGTCCAATCCGGTCGTGTCCGTCGGCACGATCCTCGCCGTGCCCGGCATCCGCGAGGCGATCGCCGACGCCGGGGTGCCGGTGGTGGGCCTGTCCCCCATCGTCGGGGGCGCGCCCGTGCGCGGGATGGCCGACAAGGTGCTCGCCGCGGTCGGCGTGGAGTCGACGGCCGCCGCGGTGGCCGAGCACTACGGCTCGGGGCTGCTCGACGGCTGGCTCGTGGACACCGTCGACGCGGAGGCGGTGCAGCGGGTCGAGGAGGCCGGTATCCGGTGCCGGGCCGTACCGCTGCTGATGACCGACGTCGACGCCGCCGCCCGGATGGCCCGCGTGGCGCTCGACCTGGCGGAGGAGGTGCGCGCGTGAGCGGGTTTCCGGATGCGTGCCCGCAGGGCGGTCCCGCGGGTTTCCGGGTCTGGGCCGTGCCGGGTCTCCCCGAGGTCGCGCGGGGCGACGACCTGGCCAAGCTGATCGCCGCCGCCGAACCCGCCCTGGCCGACGGTGACGTGCTGCTGGTGACCTCGAAGATCGTGTCCAAGGCGGAGGGGCGCGTCGTCGAGGCGGCGGACCGGGAGGCCGCGATCGACGCCGAGACCGTCCGGGTGGTGGCGCGGCGCGGGGCGCTGCGCATCGTGGAGAACCGGCAGGGGCTCGTCATGGCCGCCGCCGGGGTCGACGCCTCCAACACCCCTTCCGGGACGGTCCTGTTGCTGCCCGAGGACCCCGACCGGTCCGCGCGGGCGATCCGCGACGGACTGCGGGAGGCACTCGGGGTCGAGGTCGGGGTCGTGGTCACCGACACCTTCGGGCGGCCCTGGCGCGCGGGGCTCACGGACGTCGCGATCGGCGCCGCGGGCGTGCGCGTGCTGGACGATCTGCGCGGGGGCACCGACGCGTACGGCAATCCGCTCGCCGCGACCGTCGTCGCCACGGCGGACGAACTGGCCGCGGCGGGCGACCTCGCCAAGGGCAAGGCCGCCGGACTGCCCGTCGCCGTCGTCCGCGGGCTGCCGCACGTGGTGGACGGCGTCGACGGGGAGGGGGCGCGGACCATGGTGCGCGGCGCCCGCGACGACATGTTCCGGCTCGGCACCTCCGAGGCGATCCGGCAGGCGGTGACCCAGCGGCGCACGGTGCGGGCCTTCACCGACGAGCCGGTCGACACCGGATCGGTACGGCGGGCGGTGGCCGCGGCGGTCACCGCGCCGGCGCCGCACCACACGACGCCCTGGCGGTTCGTGCTGCTGGAGTCGCCGCGGTCGCGGACGCGGCTGCTCGACGCGATGCGGGACGCCTGGATCGCCGACCTGCGGCGGGACGGCAAGAGCGAGGAGTCGATCGCCAGGCGGGTGCGGCGGGGCGAGGTGCTGCGCGGCGCGCCGTATCTCGTCGTGCCCTGTCTCGTCATGGACGGGTCGCACACCTACGGGGACGCGCGGCGGGACGCGGCCGAGCGGGAGATGTTCGTGGTCGCCACCGGCGCCGGGGTGCAGAACTTCCTGGTCGCGCTGGCCGCGGAACGGCTGGGATCCGCGTGGGTGTCGTCCACGATGTTCTGCCGGGACGTCGTACGCGAGGTGCTCGACCTGCCGGCGGACTGGGACCCGATGGGTGCCGTGGCCGTCGGACATCCGGCGGAGGAACCCCGGCCCCGGCCGGAGCGGGAGGCGGGAGCTTTCATCGAGGTGCGGTGACGCACGCGCGCCTGCGCCTACCCTCGTAGGGCCCCTCTTTCACCGGGGCGCCTTCCGCTCCCTAGGACCTCACCCGTGGCAGGACGATTCACTCCCCGGCCCACCCGTACGACCGTGCGGGGCGGGCAGGTCGCCGTGCCCCCGGGCATGCCGCGGCAGAGCACGGGCCCCGGGCGGGTGCGGACGTTCGTGCCCGACGGGCCGCTCGATCTCGGGCTGGCGCTCGGGCCGCTGCGGCGCGGACCCGGTGATCCGACGTTCCGCGCGCTGCCGGACGGGTCGGTGTGGCGGACCTGCCGGACACCGGCGGGCCCGGGCACCCTGCGGGTGGCCTCCTGCGGCGGTGAGGTGCGCGGCGAGGCGTGGGGGCCGGGCGCTGAGTGGCTGCTCGACGGGCTGCCAGGGCTGCTCGGCGCGCAGGACGACCCGTCGGCGTTCGTTCCGCGGCACCGGCTGGTGGCGGTGGCCCGGCACCGGCGGCCGGGGCTCCGGCTGACGCGGACCGGGCTGGTGCTGGAGTCGCTGATCCCGTCGATCCTGGAGCAGAAGGTCACGACCGACGAGGCGTACCGGGCGTGGCGGTTGCTCGTGCGCAAGTTCGGGGAGCCGGCGCCGGGGCCCGCGCCCGAGCGGATGTGGGTGGTGCCGGAGCCGCGGACGTGGGCGCTGATCCCGTCGTGGGACTGGCACAGGGCCGGCGTCGACAACAAGCGGGCGTCCACGATCCTGCGGGCGGTGCGGGTGGCCGAGCGGCTGGAGCAGGCGGTGGGGATGGAACCGGCGGCGGCGCGGGCGCGGCTGGAGGTGGTGCCGGGGGTCGGGCCGTGGACGTCGGCGGAGACCGTGCAGCGCAGTCACGGGGCCCCGGACGAGGTGACCGTGGGCGATCTGCATCTGCCGGGGATCGTCGGGTGGGCGCTGGCGGGGGACCGGGACGCGGACGACGCGGTGATGCTGGAGTTGCTGGAGCCGTACGCGGGGCAGCGGCATCGGGCCGCGCGGCTGATTCTGCTGAGCGGGCGGACGCCGGCGCGGCGGACGCCGAAGATGCCGAAGTGGGACATCGGGGCGTTGTGACCGGCTGGGTCGGTCGGGGCGGGGTGACGGCGAGGTTTCTTCGCCCCCGCCGCCCCTTCCCGTCCCATCCCCGGGGGCTGCCGCCCGCAGCCCCCCGCTTCGGCCTGAACAGCCTCGTTCTCAAGCGCCGGACGGGCTGAGGGGACCTCTACTGGTCCGAGGAGAAACGCACCGAGCCCGCCGGGATGCGGGCGTCGCACCAGATGCGGGCGCCCTCTCTCAGCTCGTTGTCGGCGCCGACGACCGCGCCGTCGCCGATGACGGTGCCGGTGAGGACGGAGCGGCGGCCGACGCGGGCGCGGGTGCCGATGAGGGAGTCGGTGATGACGGCGCCGGGTTCGATGACGGCGCCGGGCAGGATGGTGCTGCCGAAGACCCGCGCGCCCTCGGCGACGAAGGCGCCCTCCCCCACCACCGTGCCGCCGGTCAGCTTGGCGTCGGGGGCGACCCTCGCCGTGGGCAGTACGAGCCGGTCCCCGCAGCGGCCGGGGACGGCGGGTGAGGGGGCCCGGCCCATGACCAGGTCGGCGGAGCCGCGGACGAAGGCCGCCGGGGTGCCCAGGTCCAGCCAGTACGTCGAGTCGACCATGCCCTGGAGGTGGGCGCCGGCCGCCAGGAGGTCCGGGAACGTCTCGCGTTCGACGGAGACCGGGCGGCCCACGGGGATGGTGTCGATGACGGAGCGGCGGAAGACGTAGGCACCCGCGTTGATCTGGTCGGTGACGATCTCCTCGGGGGTCTGCGGCTTCTCCAGGAACGCCGTCACCCGGCCCGTCTCGTCCGTCGGGACCAGGCCGTACGCGCGCGGGTCCGTCACCTGGGTCAGGTGCAGGGAGACGTCGGCGCCGGTCGACTCGTGGGTGTCGACCAGCGCCCGGATGTCGAGGCCGGTCAGGATGTCGCCGTTGAACACGAGCACCGGGTCGTCGGGGCCCGAGTGCAGCCGGGACGCGACGTTGCGGATGGCGCCGCCGGTGCCTAGGGGCTCGCGCTCGGTCACGTACTCGACGTGGAGTCCCAGGGCCGAGCCGTCGCCGAAGTACGGTTCGAAGACCTCGGCCAGGTACGAGGTGGCCAGGACGATGTGCTCGACACCGGCCGCTCTCGCCCTCGCCAGCTGGTGCGTGAGGAAGGGCACCCCGGCCGCCCGGACCATGGGCTTGGGCGTGTGCACCGTGAGGGGGCGCAGTCGGGTGCCCTTGCCGCCGACCAGGAGGATCGCTTCTGTCACCTGTCGTCTCTGCTTCCTGCCGGACCGGCCGAACTGTCTTTCGGCCGGCCAGTGTATGCAGAACCCTGTGCGGGGCCTTCGACGGCAGGGCGGCGTTCCGCCTTTTGTCACCCGACGGCGGTGAGAGCTCCCCCGGCCGTTCACTCGAACCGGAGGGGACCGCGCTGTCCGTCGGGTTCTGTCCGCCGGTCTAGCGCCCCTGGTAGCGGGCGGCGGCCGAGCGGGCCGAGCCGAGCTTGCGATAGAGCTGCCGGCCCGGGCACTCCGTGGAGAAACCGTCACGGTGGCCGGAGATCACATTCAGTCGTACGTTCTTGCCTTTTCGGTAGAGATTCCCACCGCCGGACCTCAGATATGTCTTCCCCCGCGGATTGGCCCCCCACAGGCCGAGCTTCCACGCGGTGAGCCGGGCGATGGCCGTGACGGCGGCGGCGGGCGGCTTCGCGGTACCGAAGGTGCCGATCACGGCGATGCCCATGCTGTTGGTGTTGAAGCCGAGGGTGTGCGCGCCGAGGACCGGCTTGGCCACTCCGCCCGCCCGGCCCTCGTAGACGGTGCCGCACTTGTCGACGAGGAAGTTGTAACCCATGTCGCGCCAGCCCATGCTCCTGACGTGGTAGCGGTAGATACCGCGGATGACGGAGGCGGCCTGTGAGCAGCGGTACCCGTTGCCGGACGCCGTGTGGTGCACGAAGGCCGCCTTGACCTTGCTCGTGTAGACGAAGCCCCTGTCGCGGAGGCTCTCGTCGGCGCCCCAGCCGCGCCGGGTGACGATGCGCGGACGCGGCCCGATGTACGGCTTCGCCCGCTGCTGCTCGGTCAGTTCGCCGGCCCGCAGGGTGTACAGCTCCTCCTCGGTCGCGCGTCCGTCCAGGGCCGGGATCTCGGTGGCGCCGAGCGCGGCGAGGTCGGTGTTGGCGGCGGAGGCGGCGAGCGACTCGGTGGTCTCCAGGTCCAGCGTGCCGCTGCCGGGGGCGGCCTCGGGGGCTGGCTGCGGCGGCACCTCGACACCGGGGTCACCGGCGTCACCGGCGTCACCGGCGTCACCGGCGTCACCGGGGTCGACGAGTTCGAGGCGCAGGCCCGACGGCAGCGGGGAGGTCGCCGCCAGGGTGCGGGTGCCGTGGCCGGTCTCGCCCCGGTCCTGGGGCCCGCGTTCGCCGGCCGCCCGCACCCGCACCTCGACGCCGTCGGAGTCGCCCACCCACAGGGGGGCCGTGGCACCGCGCACGCGGCCGGAGGCGCGCTCGGCGGTGTCCGGGTCGGCGGCGTGTTCGGTGTTGTGCGTCTCGACGTCCTGCCAGCCGGACCAGGTGCCGGTGCCGGCCGCGCGGGTGCGGACCTGCACACGGCCGTGCAGTTCGGTCCCGGGGTTGTCCCAGATGACGCCGACCATCGAGAAGTGCCGCACGTCCTGGCGCGACAGGCCCTGTGCGGTGGCCGGGCCGAGGGCGCGGGTGAGGGGGGCGAGGGGCAGCGACTGGGTGCTGCCGGGGACACCGGCGACATACGGCTCGGCCGCCCGCCCGGCGGCCGGGACCGCTACCGCGGCCGGGACCGACGGAAGGGCGAGTGCGGCCGCGCAGGTGACGCCGATCGAGGAAGCAAGGAATCCACGCATGCCCCTGATCTTGGACATAGTCATACATATCTGTCCATCGGGGAACTGACAGGCCGTCGGCTCCCGTTGCGCCGAACCGGTGGCCCCGGGGTGGGGCGCGCCCCCTCCCGCCCGCGTAGGCTTCCGCGCGTGAACGCCACCGACCGTACCCCCGCCGACCTGCTGCGTTCCGCGCTCGCCGCGGACCCCGGACGCCCCCTGGTGACCTTCTACGACGACGCCACGGGCGAACGGGTCGAACTGTCCGTGGCCACCTTCGCCAATTGGGTGGCCAAGACCTCCAACCTCCTCCAGGGCGACCTCGGCGCGGAGCCCGGCGACCGGGTCGCGCTGCTGCTGCCCGCGCACTGGCAGACGGCGGTGTGGCTGCTGGCGTGCTCGTCGGTGGGAGTGATCGCGGACTTGGCGGGCGATCCGGCGGCGGCCGACCTCGTGGTGAGCGGGCCGGACACGCTGGAGGCGGCACGGGCGTGCGGCGGGGAGCGGATCGCGCTCGCCCTGCGGCCGCTCGGCGGGCGGTTCCCGCAGCCGCCGGCCGGCTTCGCCGACTACGCGGTCGAGGTACCGGGCCAGGGCGACCGGTTCGCCCCGTTCGCTCCGGTGGACCCGGAGGAGCCCGCGCTGGTCGTGGCCGGGCGGGAGTTCAGCGGCGCGGAGGTCGTGGAACGGGCGCGGGCGGAGGCGGTCGCCCTCGGACTGACGGGACCCGGTTCCAGACTGCTGTCCGGGCTGCCGTACGACAGCTGGGGCGGACTCTGCGCCGGGCTGTACGCGCCGCTCGCCACCGGCGGCTCCGTGGTGCTGTGCCGTCATCTGGACCGGTCGGACGAGGAGACCGTGGCCCGGCGCGTGGAGAACGAGCGGGTGACGGCGACGGCCAGGTAGCCGCCCCGGGGCGTCGCCCGTTCGGCCCAGTTCCAGCCACCCCTCGCACCCGGTTCACGCCATGGTCGTAGGAGCAGCACTCCCGAGACGCTCACACGCCATGAGGGGTGGTTCCACACGTGACCGACACCGAGGGCACCGCCTCCGGACGCCAGGGCACCGCAGGGACCTTCGGGCCGGGAGCCGGGGCGTCCGCGACCGGGCGGGGGCTGGTGCGACGACGCCGCCGGCGGTGGGTGCGGTGGACCGGGATCGGGGTCGCCGTGCTGGTGGTGGCGGCCGCCGGGGGCGGCTGGGCGGTGTACGCGAAGCTCGACGGGAACATCACGGCGGACGACGCGGCCGCGGACGAGCTGGCGCGCTACGAGAAGGAGCGGCCGACGTCGCTCGTCCGGGACGCGCAGAACATCCTGCTGATCGGGTCGGACTCGCGCGCCGGGGACGACAACTCCCGTTACGGGCGGGACTCGGGGACCGAGCGGTCCGACACCACCATCCTGCTGCACCTGTCGGCGGGCCGGCACAGCGCCACCGCCGTCTCGCTCCCCCGCGACCTGATGGTGGACGTGCCCGGTTGCCGGCGCCCGGACGGCACCCGCACCGCTCCCATGTTCGCGATGTTCAACCACGCGTTCCAGGTGGGTGGTTCGGCCTGCACGATCCGCACCGTGGAGATGCTCACGGACATCCGCATCGACCATCACATGGTCATCGACTTCCACGGCTTCAAGGACATGGTCGACGCGGTCGACGGCGTCCAGGTGTGCCTGACGGCGCCGATCCGCGACAAGGCCGCCAGGCTGCGGCTGCCGGCGGGCCGGGTGCTGCTCGACGGCGAGCAGGCCCTCGGCTACGTCCGCGCCCGCAAGTCCCTGGGCGACGGCAGCGACACCGACCGCATGGACCGCCAGCAGCGGTTCCTCGGCGCGCTCGTCAACAAGGTGCAGAGCAACGACGTCCTGCTGAATCCGGCGCGGCTGTATCCCGTCCTGGACGCGGCGACCTCGTCGCTGACCACCGACCCGGACCTGGCGAGTCTGCGCGGCCTGTACGAACTCGTGCGCGGGATACGTGACATTCCCGCCGAACGTGTGCAATTCCTGACCGTGCCGCGGGAGTCGTACGTCTACAACGCCAATCGCGACCAGCTCGTGGAACCCGAGGCGCAGAAGCTGTTCGCACAACTGCGCGCGGACGCGCCGGTGGTGGTCACGAAGGGGGCCGCGGCGAATTCCACGACGAAAAGCCGCGATTCGACCGCGGGCGCCGAAAAGAACTCGTACGAGAGCGGGAACGGCGTGTCGTACGAGCAATCGTACGACTACACGGCGTACGGAAAGGGTTACCGGAACGGGGTCCGCCTCGGCGTCGAGTCCGCCGGAAAGCAGTCCGATGAGCCCACGGCCCCCACCTCCCCCGCACCCACGTTCCGCGGCAACAACGCCGCCGACGACACCTGCGGGTAAAGCAATAGCCAAGGTGACGAACAAATGTCCAATAAAATGGGCGAATTGCCCGGGTGTAGGGACGTGGAATTTGTCACTGACGTCCCTGAACGCTGAACTGGGCGGATAGTGTGAGCGATCCGGTGCACCCGGCCGCAAGGACCGACCTGGGGTCGTGCACTCTGTGACCGAGACCCGAGCGCCTGGGGGGGACAGGCGCCGCGTGGCCCCGACGGAGGATTCAGACAACCGTGGACGCGCAAGGCCGTGGGCGGGCGGACGACATCGACCCCGCAGACCAGTGGGTGATCAACCCGAACACCGGCGAATACGAACTGCGACTGGCTCCCTCCGCACCGCAACCGGCGGTGCCCGGACCGCGGAGGGCGGCCAGGCCTGCCCCCGCCGGTAACGGTGCCCGGGGCCGTACGGCCGCGCCGGGACGGGACACCGAGACGATCCCCGGACGCGAGGTCCCGGCCCCGCGCCGGCGGCGTGGCGTGCCCGAGGAACCGCCGCCGGGCCGGCGCGGACGCCGGCCGGTGCAGAAGAAGTCGAAGGCCAAGAAGACGCTGCTGTGGACCGGCGGCGTCATGGCCTTCGTGCTGGTGGGCACCGCCGGGGCGGCCTACCTCTACCTGGAGCACCTCAACGGCAACATCCAGTCCGTGTCCGACGACGGCGCGAGCACCGGTGGCTTCAGCAAGGACAAGGCCATCAACCTGCTGCTGATCGGCACCGACAAGCGCACCGGCTCGGGCAACGAGGGTTACGGCGACTCCGGCAGCGTGGGGCACGCCGACACCACGATCCTGCTGCACCTCTCCAAGGACCGTACGAACGCGACCGCGCTCAGCATCCCGCGCGACCTGATCGTGAACGTCCCCGACTGCGAGACCAAGCAGAAGGACGGCAGCACGAAGGTCATCGGGGGCACCGAGAACGTCCGCTTCAACACCAGCCTCGGCCAGGACGACCGGACGCCGAGCTGCACCATGCGCACGGTGACGGAGCTGACCGGGATCACCCCGGACAACTTCATCGTCGCCGACTTCAACGCGGTCAAGACGCTGACCTCTGCGGTGGGCGGCGTCGAGGTGTGCCTCGCCAAGGACATCGACGACGCGGACTCGCACCTGAAGCTGTCCAAGGGCACGCACACCATCGAGGGCGAGCAGGCGCTGGCGTTCGTGCGCACCCGGCACTCGGTGGGCTTCGGCGGCGACCTGAGCCGCATCCAGATCCAGCAGCAGTTCCTCAGCTCGCTCATGCGCAAGCTGAAGTCGAACGACACGCTCACCAGCCCCACGAAGATGATCAAGCTCGCCGAGGCCGGCACGAAGGCGCTGACCGTCGACTCCAAGCTGGACAGCATCAGCAAGCTGAAGGACCTGGGGCTGGAGCTCGGCAAGCTCAACACCAAGAACCTGTCCTTCACCACGGTGCCGGTGCTCGACAACCCGGCCGAGAAGGTCAAGGCCACGGTCGTCCTGAACCAGGACAAGGCCCCCGCCCTGTTCCGGACCATCAAGGACGATGTGTCCCTCACCGCGGTGAAGGCACAGAAGAAGAAGGAGAAGGCCGCGGTCGCCGCCCGGCTCAAGGGCACCAAGTCCGCCGCTTCCGAGGTGCGGGTGCGCGTCTTCAACGGCGGTGCCGCGGCCGGGAGCGCCCAGGAGACGCTCGCCTGGCTGCAGAACGACGAGGGCGTCACCAAGTCGGAGAACGCGGGCAACGCGGAGGCGGCCCTGTCGAAGACGCGCCTCGAGTACGCTCCCGCCCAGGCGGCCCAGGCGCGCCGGCTCGCCGACATCATGGGGCTGTCCGGCTCCGCGATGAAGGTCGGCGAGAGCGTGACCAACTCCCAGGGCCTGCCGACGATGACACTGACCCTGGGCAAGGACTTCAAGGGCGCCGGGGTGAAGCTCGACGCCTCCTCGCAGGCGCCGGACGTGGACAAGTCCACGGCCAACGAGGTCAAGTGCGCCAGTTGAGTTCGTGAGGTGACCTGACGGGCCTGTCGTACGTCTAAGGGGACGTACGGCAGGCCCGTCGCATGGGCGCGAGGTCATGTCTTCGGACGCGACCAGGGGTGGGAGGACGGGGAGAGTGACGCAGAACAGTGTGCAGGGGGAAGGGACGCGCCACGGCGTTCCGCACGGTCGTCAAAAGGTGCGGGCGGGCGGCGGCAGCGGCGGGAACGCGGGGGGTGACAGCGGCGGCCTCGGCAGACGCCGGGTCGCACCGCGCCGCAAGCACCGGGTGCTCCGCTGGTCCGCGACGACCCTGGCGGTGCTGATACTCGGGACGGCCGGCGCCGGATACCTCTACTACGAGCACCTCAACGGCAACATCGAGAAGGGGCAGCGCAGCAGCGGCGACTCCAAGGCCCGCAGGGCGGACGCGAACGCCGCCGGGCAGACGCCCGTCAACATCCTGCTGATCGGCTCCGACAGCCGCGCCTCGGACGCCAACGTGGCGCTGGGCGGCGGTAAGAACGACCGCGACAGCCCGCCGCTGGGCGACGTGCAGATGCTCATCCACCTGTCCGCGGACCGCAGGAGCGCCGCCGTGGTGAGCATCCCGCGGGACACCCGCGTCGACATCCCCAAGTGCACGGACCCGAAGACGGGCCAGACCTACCCGGCGACCAACCGGATCATCAACGAGTCGCTGGGCCGCGGCGGCGCCGGCTGCACGCTGGCCACCTGGGAGAACCTCACCGGGGTCTACATCGACCACTGGATGACGATCGACTTCGCCGGCGTGGTGAGCATGGCGGACGCGATCGGCGGGGTCGAGGTCTGCGTCAACCAGAACGTGTGGGACCGCCCGCTGCCCGGCGTGCCCGGCGGCTCGGGTCTGAAGCTGGCGGCGGGCTCGAAGAAGGTCAAGGGCAAGCAGGCCCTGCAGTGGCTGCGCACCCGGCACGCCTGGGGCAGCGACCTGCTGCGCGCCCGGGCCCAGCACATGTACATGAACTCGATGATCCGCACGCTGAAGGGCCAGAACGTCTTCACCGACACCGGGCGGCTGATGAACCTGGCCGAGTCGGCCACCAAGTCGCTGACGGTCTCCGAGGAGATCGGCACGGTCAAGAAGCTCTACGACCTCGGCATGCAGCTGAAGACGGTGCCGACGAACCGCATCACGATGACGACCATGCCGGTCGTCGAGGACAGCCAGGACCGCAACCACGTGGTGCCGGACGGAGCCAACGCCGAGAAGGTGTGGTCGATGCTCCGCGACGACGTGGCCTTCGACGACAAGGGCAAGGGCTCGGACGTGAAGGGCTCCGGGGCGTCGGACGGGGAGAAGGCGTCGAAGGACCCGGCCGCGGCGGACGGCGAGATCGGCGTCGCGGTGCGCAACGCCACCGCCACCTCCACCCTCGGCCCGGTCTCCGGCCGCGCCCGGGAGATCGCCCAGCGGCTGGCGGAGAAGGGCTTCACGAAGGCGGCGACGGACCCGGCGGCCGGGCTGTCCGAGGACAAGACAGTCGTCCGCTACCCGAGCGCCGAGCTGGAGGGCGACGCCCAGGCGGTCGCCAAGTCGCTGGGGATTCCGCTGAGTTCGGTGAAGAAGTCGACCGACGTCTCCGGCGTCACGCTCGTCGTGGGGGCCGACTGGCGCACCGGGACGGCCTACCCGAAGCAGAAGAAACCGGCGGCGGGCGACCTGCCCGGCAACGCCGACGCCATCAACGGCACGGAGAAGAAATGCATGGACGTCTACAAGCCATACCGCTGGTAGCGGCGACCGCGAACGGCCGTCCCGCGGCACCCGGCCGGCGCTGAGCACCGCGGGACGGCGACACACCCGGAACTGAGCACCGCGGGCCAGCACTCGACCGACGCTGAGCACAACGGGACGGCCCTCGACCGGCGCTGAGCACAACAGGACGGCGACACACCCGGAACTGAGCACCGCGAGACGGCGGCACACCCGGTGCCGATCAGCGCGGAACAGCGCTCAGTTGGAGCTGAGTACCGCGGGGCGACGGGAGGCGATGACCCGCTTCGCCAGTGACCTGGGGCTGGTCAGGAAGCCCCAGCCCCACGACATGTGCATGGTGGCGAGCGCGACCGGTATCTGCAGACGCGCCCTGAGGGGCAGCCCCTTGCCGGTGAGCGCCGAGCCGGCCGCGATCACCGCCAGGTAGCCGCCCGGGACCACCAGCCCCCAGGGCGTGAGCGTGACACCGACGACCAGGCCGGCCGCGATGGCGCACACGGCGGTCGGCGGGGCGAGGTAGCGCAGGTTGATGGAGCCCTCGTGGTAGCGGGCGACGACGTGCCGCCAGCGGCCGTAGTCCTTGTACTGCTTGGCGAGCGCCTTCACGCTCGGCCGCGGCCGGTAGGACACCCTCAGCTCCGGCGAGAACCAGATCAGGCCGCCCGCCTCGCGGATGCGGAAGTTCAGCTCCCAGTCCTGGGCGCGGATGAACTCCTCGTTGTAGCCGCCCTGTTGCTCCAGCGCCTCGCGCCGGAACACACCCAGGTAGACCGTCTCGGCCTGCTGGGCCCGGCCGCCGGTGTGGAAGGCGGCGTTGCCGACCCCGATCTTCGAGGTCATGGCGGCGGCGACGGCGTGCTCCCAGTCGGTCTCGCCCTCGGCGTGCATGATGCCGCCGACGTTCTGCGCGCCGGTCTCCTCCAGGAGCCGTACGGCGGTGGTGATGTAGTCCGGCGAGAGCATGCCGTGCCCGTCGACGCGGACGACGACCGGATGGCGGGATGCCTTGATGGCGGCGTTGAGGGCGGCGGGGGTGCGGCCGGTGGGGTTCGGCACGGTGTGGACGCGCGGGTCCTCCCGTACGAGCTCGGCGGCGATCTCGTCCGTGCGGTCCGTGGAGGGACCGAGGGCGATCACGACCTCCATCTCGCCGTCGTACTCCTGCGCGAGGATCGCTTGGACGGCTCCGCGCAGATGCCGCTCCTCGTTGAGGACGGGCATGATCACAGATACGGCGGGGAGACGCACGTCGGGCTTGGCGTTCATAGGGGGATCACGTTACCGCGAACGGGGGACAGCGTTGCGCGCCGCCCGGAGCGCCGCCCGGTCCGCAGATCGTATGGGCTTACGGTGCTCAGGATCCCACGTACGGCCCTCGCGGAGGTGTTCCCCCATGCCCACGCCGCCCGGCTCACCCACCCGACCCCCGCAGCGCCGGCCCCGGCCCGCCGGTGCGCCGCATCCACCCGTACGGCGGAAGAAGCCCCGCTGGGCCATGCGGGCGGTGACCACGCTGTCCGTCGTGGTGCTCGCCTCGGCCGGCATCGGGCACGCGGTCGTCACCAGCCTGGACGCGGACATCGAACGGGTCGACCCGTTCAAGGACATGAAGAACCGGCCGCAGGCGGGCAACGGCATGAACGTGCTGCTGGTCGGCACCGACGGCCGCGACCGGATCACCGAGCAGGACCGGCGCAGATACCGGCTCGGCGGCGCCCCCTGCCACTGCACCGACACGATCATGATCGTGCACATCTCGGAGGACCGGGAGCGCGCGAGCGTGGTCAGCCTGCCCCGCGACTCGTACGCCATGACGCCCGCGCACGCCGACCAGGTCTCCGGGAAGCAGCACGCCGGGCACCCCCTCAAGCTCAACGCGGCGTACGCGGAGGGCGGTCCGCAGCTGACTGTGCGCACGGTCGAGGACATGACCCACGTGAAGATCGACCACTACCTGGAGGTCGACTTCACCAGCTTCATGCGGACCGTGGACGCGCTCGGCGGGGTCCCGATCTGCACCACGGAGCCGCTGAAGGACACCTACACCGGGCTGGACCTGCCGGCCGGCCTGCACACCCTGCGCGGCGGGCAGGCCCTCCAGTACGTCCGCTCGCGGCACGTCGACGGCGCCTCCGACCTCGGCCGCATGCAGCGCCAGCAGCGGTTCCTGGCCGGTCTCCTCGAGCGGGCGACCTCCTCCGGGGTGCTGCTGAACCCGATGCGGTTCCGGGACGTCACCCGGGCGGTGCTCGGCTCGGTCCGGGCCGACAAGGGCTTCGGCACGGGCGAACTCCTCGACCTGGGGCGGGCGATGCGCAACTTCTCGCCCTCCTCGTCGGAGTTCACCACGGTGCCGATCGGGCAGATGGGCTACCTCGTGAAGGGCGTCGGCTCGACCCTGAAGTGGGACGCGGACAAGGCCGGGCGGCTCTTCCGGGCGCTGCGCGAGGACCGGCCGCTGGCCGTGCACCGGCCCAGGAGCCGGGTCGTGCGGGTGGACGTGGCCCCGCAGCAGATCCTGGTCCAGGTGGAGAACGGGACCGCCACGGAAGGGCTCGGCAGGCGGGTCGACGCGGCGCTCGCGGCGACCGGGTTCCGCACGACACGGGTGCCGACCAGTGCGCCCGGTCACTCCACCCGGCGGACCGTCGTGGCCTACGACCCCCGCTGGGACCGTTCGGCGAAGTCGCTGGCGGCGGCGCTGCCGGGCAGCGAGCTGCGGGCGGTGAAGGGACAGGGAGCCGTCCTGAAGGTCGTCGCGGGGACCGACTTCCGGCAGGTGCGCAGGGTGCGGGCCGACGACCCGTACCAGGGCGAGTTCGGGGCCGCCACGGGCGACCAGGTGGGCTGCACGTGAGGGACGGTGGGAGGGCCCGGAGGCCGTGAGCGTCAGTCCGCGAGGCCCTCGGCGGCCCGCTTCTCCCGCAGTTCCATGATCGCCCTCCGCCGGGCCAGGCGGTGGGTCCGGCGGATCTGGGCCTCCTGGCGGCGACGCTCGTCCCGCTCGGTCTCCGGGACCACCGGCGGCACCCGGCGCGGCTTGCCGTCGGCGTCGACCGCCGCGAAGACCAGGTACGCGGACCCGACCTGGGTGGGCGGGGTGGACTCGTTCCAGCGCTCGGCGAGGACCCGGACCCCGACCTCCATGGAGGTCCGGCCGGTCCAGTTGACCTGGGCCTTCACATGGACCAGGTCACCGACGCGGACCGGTTCGAGGAACGCCATCTCGTCCATGGACGCGGTGACCGCGGGCCCGCCGCTGTGCCGGCCGGCCACCGCGCCGGCCGCGTCGTCGACCAGCTTCATGATCACGCCACCGTGCACGGTGCCCAGGAGGTTGGTGTCGGCGTGGGTCATGATGTGGCTGAGCGTGGTGCGGGACGCCGAGGTGGGCTTGCCGGGGAGGTCCGCGGCTGCCGGTTCCGCGGCGGGGGCCTGGTCTGTCATGGCCCCCACCTTATGCCGGGGTGACAATCGGGGAATTTGTGTCAGCTTGGCAACAGCACTGCCCTGATTTTCCGACGAACCTTGTAAGGCACATACCCCTGCCCTGCACACTGGGGCCCATGAACGATTGGCCCGAGGGACGGTCCCGCGACGACCGTGACAACCGCTACGGACGCGGCAGCGCGAACGCGCAGCCCGAGAGTGCCCGTGTCATGCGGCAGGTCCGCCGCGAGCCCGCGGCGCCGCCGTACGGCGGCGGGGTGCCGCAGCAGCCGACGTACGTCGACGGCCAGGGCCACGACGCCGGCTACGGCGACACCTATGACAGCGGCTACAACACCGGCCACGTCTACGGGGCTCCCGGCGGCGGCGGTCCCGGCGGACCGGCCGGCCGCGGCCCCCGCCCCGCGCCGGACTGGCGCCGCCGCATCAAGTGGACGGCGATCACCGTGGTGACGGTGCTGGTCGTGACGACCGTCGGCACGTACTTCTGGGCCGACTCCAAGCTGAAGCGGGAGGTCGACCTCTCCAAGGTCGTCGACCGGCCCGACGGGGGCGACGGCACCAACTACCTGATCGTCGGCTCCGACAGCCGCGAGGGCCTGTCCGCGGCGGAGAAGAAGGACCTGCACACCGGTTCCGCCGACGGCAAGCGCACCGACTCGATGATGATCCTGCACGTCGGCGGCAACGGCGACACGCTCATCTCGCTGCCGCGCGACTCCGACGTGGAGATCCCGACGTACGTCGGCTCGCAGTCCGGCAAGACCTTCAAGGGCACCGGCCGGCACGTGAAGCTGAACGCCGCCTACGCCGAGGACGGGCCGACGCTGCTGGTGCGCGCCGTCGAGTTCAACACCGGGCTGCGCATCGACCACTACGTGGAGATCGGCTTCGCCGGGTTCGCGAGCATCGTGGACGCTGTCGGCGGCGTCGACATCACCATCGACAAGGCGTTCAAGGACAAGTACTCCGGCGCCGACTTCAAGGCGGGCAAGCAGACCCTGAACGGCGAGGAGGCCCTCGCCTTCGTCCGCACCCGGCACGCCTTCGCGGCGTCCGACCTGGAGCGCACCAAGAACCAGCAGAAGTTCCTGGCCGCCCTCGCCCACCAGGTGGCGACCCCGTCGACCGTCCTGAACCCCTTCAAGCTCTACCCGACGATGAGCGCGGGCCTGGACACCCTGATCGTCGACAAGGACATGGGCCTGTACGACCTGGGGTCGATGTTCTTCGCGATGAAGGGCGTCAACGGCGGCGACGGCACCTCCATGAACATGCCGATCTCGGGCTCCAGCGGCGGCAACCTCCTGTGGGACAAGGCGAAGGTCAAGACGCTGGTGAACGAGCTGAACAACGACGAGAAGGTGACGGTCTCCGGCAGCTGAGCCGGAACCTCTCCCCCGGGCGGCCGCCTCTCGCGGCCGCCCGCTCCTCTTTCCGGCTTTACCCGGGACCGACCCCATGATCAGCTAGGGCTGTCATGTACAGGCGGTTCCTGGGGAGGGGCCGCGAGGAGGGGAGGGCGACGATGACCGTCGTCGCGGAAGGGACGACTCAGCCGTGTCCGCGGTGCGGGACCGAGATCAGGGCGGACCGCCGGTTCACCGTCTGGTGCGCCGACTGCGACTGGAACGTCGATCCGGCGCGCCCCGAGGAGCGGCCGGGACTGCTGGAGCGGACCCGGCGGGCGCTCGCCCGGCGGCACGGCGCGAAGCTGCTCGCCGACGTGACGGCCGGGACGGAACTGCGAGCGGGGCCGGACGCCTCCACCCTCCTCGCCTACGCCATCGCTCTCGCCGTGCACGCGCTGACGCTGGTGCTCCTCGCCGGCGGGGTCTGGTGGATCGTCCACCGCTGGGGCGGACCCTCCATGGCGCTCGGCCTGTTCCCGCTCGCGCTGGCCTGGGCCCTGCGGCCGCGGGTGCCCGGACTGCCCGACGACGAGCCGGTGCTGCGCCGCGACACGGCACCCGAGCTGTTCGCGCTGGTCGACGAGATCGCCCGGGTCGCCGGCACCCGCGGGGTGGACGCGATCGCCGTCGGCACGGAGCTCAACGCGAGCGTGACGACGTACGACCTCCGGGGACGGCGGCTGCTGACGCTGGGGCTGCCCCTGTGGGAGATCCTGACGCCGCACCAGCGCATCGCCCTGCTGGGCCACGAGCTCGGCCACTACGGCAACGGGGACACCCGCCACGGACTGGTCGTCGCGACCGCCTGCCGTTCGCTGACCGCCTGGCGCTACTTCTTCGCCCCCACCTCGAACCCGAACATCGTCCAGATGGTCGTCAACGCGGCCTGCCTGGTGCCGCACCTGTTCGTCACCGGCGTCCTGATGCTGCTCGACCAGCTGACGCTGCGCGCCACCCAGCGCGCCGAGTACCTCGCCGACGGCGTCGCCGGCCGGGCCGCGTCCACCGAGGCGGCCGTGGGGCTCATGGACCGGCTGCTGGTCGTGGACTCGGCCGCCACGACCCTGCGGCGCGAGGCCAACCAGGGCGCCCTGCGTGGTCCCCGCCGGGGCGGACGGACCGGCGAGCAGGACCGGGCGGACGGACTGTGGGAGCGGCTCGCCGCGCACATGGCGTCCATCCCGGAGTACGAGTACGAGCGGCTCCGGCGGGTCGGCGCCCTGCGGGGGCACAGCGTCGACGCGACACACCCGCCGACGCATCTGCGGCGCACGGGCCTGCTCGCCGGACCGGCCCTGGACGCGGCCGTCGTGACCGGCGAGGAGCGCGGGCAGCGGATCGCCACGGAGCTCGCCGGCGCGCGGAGCACCACCGCGCGGCGCGTCCTGCGGAACGGCTACCCGGGCTAGCGCGCACGTCGGGGGCGCCCGGAGGCGCCCCCGACGTCGTTCCGGCGTGGGTCACATCGTGGTGGCGCCCGCCATCGTGCGGCACATCTCCGCGCAGCGTCGGCACGCCTGCGCGCAGCGCGTCATCTGCGGATCGTCCGGCATGGACATACACGCCTCGGCGCACATGTCGCAGGCCCGGGCGCACAACGCGCACATCTCGGCCGACATCGGCGAGCGGCGCATCATCATGTCGGAGCAGATGCGCGTCATCTCGGAGCAGTCCATGAGCGCGCGCATGATCTGCATCTGGGCCTGGCCGCCCATCTGCATGCAGGAGCTCATGGTCTCCTCGCAGACTGTGTGGCAGGACATGCACGCCTCGACGCAGTCCTGCATCTCCTTGGTCATGGTGGTCGTGGTGGGCTGCTGCATGGCTCCTCCTGGGGGTGAGGGGGCTCGGGGAAAGCCCCTTGCCCTACCCGTCCTACGCCCACCGGCCCCCCGCCGCCACAGGACGGACGGGACCGGCCGGACACACGGAAGCCCCCGGCGTGACACCGGGGGCCGCTGTGCCGGGTGTGGAGGGTGCGCCGGATTACGGCAGGTTCCGCGCCATCACGATCCGCTGGACTTGGTTCGTGCCCTCATAAATCTGCGTGATCTTCGCGTCCCGCATCATCCGCTCGACCGGGTAGTCCCGGGTGTAGCCGTACCCGCCGAGCAGCTGCACCGCGTCCGTGGTGACCTCCATCGCCACGTCCGAGGCGAAGCACTTCGCGGCCGCGCCCTGGAAGGTGAGGTCGCTGTCGCCGCGCTGGGACTTGGCCGCCGCCGCGTACGTCAGCTGCCGCGCGGCCTCCACCTTCATGGCCATGTCGGCGAGCATGAACTGGATGCCCTGGAAGTCGGCGACCGGCTTGCCGAACTGCTTGCGCTCGCGTACGTAGCCCTTGGCGTAGTCCAGGGCGCCCTGGGCGACGCCGAGGGCCTGGGCGGCGATGGTGATGCGGGTGTGGTCCAGGGTCTGCATCGCGGTGGCGAACCCGGTGCCCTCGGCGCCGATCATGCGGTCCGCCGGGATGCGGACGTTGTCAAGGTAGACCTCGCGGGTCGGGGAGCCCTTGATGCCGAGCTTCTTCTCCGGGGCGCCGAAGGAGACACCCTCGTCCGACTTCTCGACGACGAAGGCCGAGATGCCCTTGCTCCGCTTCGAGGGGTCGGTGACCGCCATCACCGTGTAGTACTCGGAGACGCCGGCGTTGGTGATCCAGCGCTTCACGCCGTTGAGGACGTAGGAGTCGCCGTCGCGGACGGCCTTCGTCTTCATGCCGGCCGCGTCCGAACCGGCGTCCGGCTCGGACAGGCAGTACGAGAACATCGCGTCGCCCTTGGCCAGCGGCGACAGGTACCTCTTCTTCAGGTCCTCGGAGCCGGAGAGGATCACCGGGAGCGAGCCCAGCTTGTTCACCGCGGGGATCAGGGAGGAGGACACGCAGGCGCGGGCGACCTCCTCGATCACGATCACGGTGGCCAGCGCGTCGGCGCCGGCGCCGCCGTACTCCTCGGGCACGTGGACGGCGTGCAGGTCGGCGGCCACCAGCGCGTCGAGCGCCTCCTGCGGGAAGCGGGCTTCCTCGTCCACCGCGGCGGCGTGCGGCGCGATCTTCGCCTCGGCCAGCGAGCGGATGGCGTCGCGGAGCATGTCGTGCTCCTCGGACGGGCGGTACAGGTCGAAGTCAGCCGATCCGGCCAAGGTGTCTCACGCTCCAAAGACGCTGCGGTGCTCGCGCTAATTACCGTTAAGTAACCCAAATTTTAGGGGCCTGCCCACGCGAGTGATACGTGAGCTTGGCGACAAGGGGAAAGTTGCCCGTCGCGGGGCTCGGTCATGCCCCTACTAGGATCAGGCACCGCAGCGGAAGACGTCCCCCTCTGGAGCATCCATGAGCCTCAAGATCACCGTGATCGGCACCGGCTACCTCGGCGCCACGCACGCCGCCGCCATGGCCGAGCTGGGGTTCGAGGTGCTGGGGCTCGACGTGGTGCCCGAGAAGATCGACCTGCTCCAGCAGGGCCGGGTGCCGATGTACGAGCCCGGTCTTGAGGACCTGCTGCGCAAGCACGTCGCCGGCATCGAGGGCTCCACCGGGCGGCTGCGTTTCACCATGGACTGGGCCGAGGTCGGGGAGTTCGGCGACGTCCACTTCGTCTGCGTGAACACTCCGCAGCGGCACGGCGAGTACGCCTGCGACATGTCGTACGTCGACGCCGCCATCGCCTCGCTCGCACCTCACCTCAAGGGCCCGGCCCTGGTGGTGGGCAAGTCCACCGTGCCGGTCGGCTCCGCGGACCGGCTGGCCGCCTACCTCGCCGAGCACGCGCCGGCCGGTGAGGACGCCGAACTGGCCTGGAACCCGGAGTTCCTGCGTGAGGGCTTCGCGGTCGACGACACCCTGCACCCTGACCGGATCGTGGTCGGGGTGCGCAGCGAGCGGGCCGAGAAGCTGCTGCGCGAGGTGTACATGACGCCGGTGGGCGAGGGCACGCCGTTCGTCGTCACCGACTTCCCGACCGCCGAACTGGTGAAGACCTCGGCGAACTCCTTCCTCGCCACCAAGATCTCCTTCATCAACGCCATGGCCGAGGTGTGCGAGGCCGCGGACGGCGACGTGGCTAAGCTCGCCGAGGCGATCGGCTACGACGACCGGATCGGCCGGAAGTTCCTGCGCGCCGGCATCGGGTTCGGCGGCGGCTGTCTGCCGAAGGACATCCGGGCCTTCATGGCGCGCGCCGGTGAGCTGGGCGCCGACCAGGCGCTGACCTTCCTGCGCGAGATCGACTCGATCAACATGCGTCAGCGCGGCCAGATGGTGGAGCTGGCCCGGCAGGTGCTGGGAGGCGGGCCGTTCCTGGGCAAGCGGGTCGCCGTGCTCGGCGCCACCTTCAAGCCCGACTCGGACGACGTCCGGGACTCGCCCGCGCTCAACGTCGCCGGGCAGATACACCTCCAGGGCGGACAGGTGACGGTGTACGACCCCAAGGGCATGGACAACGCCCGCCGGCTCTTCCCGACCCTCGCCTACGCCGACTCGGCGGTCGAGGCGGTGCGGGGCGCGGACGTGGTCCTGCACCTGACGGAGTGGCGGGAGTTCCGCGAGCTGGACCCGGCGGCGCTGGGCGAGGTGGCGGCGGCACGGGTGGTCCTCGACGGCCGTAACGCCCTCGACCCGGAAGTGTGGCGCCGCGCGGGCTGGCGCTACCGGGCGATGGGCCGCCCCACGGCGTAGCGGGACGGCACGGACCGGGCGGCTCGGGCGTACGCCCCGAGCGGGACGGCACGGACCGGGCGGGCGGCTCGGGCGTACGCCCCGGGCACGTAGGGCGGGGCACGCAGACCCGGGCACATGCCCCGGCCTGGAAACGCGCGCGGTCGGGCCGAACGACACCGTCGTGCAGGCGGTACGGCCGTGCGGCACAGGCGCGTCCGCGCTACGGCGGCCGTACGGCACAGACGGGTGCACGCCACGGCCGTAGGGGCGCGTCCTCCGGTCGGGCGGCTCGCCCCCGTCACGCGGGCGACATCACGCAGACGACATCACGCGGGCGACATCACGCGGGCGACGCCGGTTCGGCCGAGGCTCAGTCGGCCGAACCGGCGTCTGGCAGCATTCTGCACCACCCGGCTGAGCTGTGCGTGGCGGCCGCTCAACTCCCCCGCACGGGCGCCTACTTGGCCCGGTACCGGCGCATCTTCTCGCGCGCTCCGCACACCGACATGGAGCACCAGCGGCCGCGTCCGGCCGGGCTGCGGTCGTAGTACGCCCAGTGGCAGGTCACCGCCTCGCACGCCTTCAGCCGGGTCCAGGTGCCCGCGACGAGGGCGTCGGCGACGGCCGCCGCGACGCGGGAGTGCAGGGCGTGTGTGTCGGCGGGGGCGAGGTGGGCGGAGCCGTCCCGGGTGTCGACGGCGAGCAGCAGCGGGGCCCCGGCGAGCAGTTCGCCGAGCGGGGTCACCGCGCGGTGCGGCGGATGGCCGGCGTGGGCGAGCAGCACGGCACGCAGCGACTCGCGCAGCTCGCGCGCCCCGGGCACCTCGTCCTCGCCGAGCCCGAGACGCGCGCGGCCCTCGGCCGAGTCCAGCGAGTCGGCGCCCGACTCCAGGTCCACCGTGTTGACCAGGGACTCCACCAGCTCCAGGCCCCCCGGCGCCGGCGCTCTCTCGCTCATGGCTGCACGCTACCTTCCAAATCCCCTTGCGACGTTACCTCCCATGCGCAAGCATCAGGTAACCGTTACTGGTTATCAGCTTCTACAGGTAACACGGCAACCGCATCCCCTACGGAGGAGAAGGTCATGGCACTCGCCAAACTGGGAGACGTCGTCCTGGACTGTCCCGACCCGCGCGCGCTCGCCGGCTTCTACGCCGAGGTGCTGGGCGGCACCGTCGAGGACCAGGAGGACTGGGTGGACCTGAGGCTGCCCGGCGGACAGTCGCTGGCCTTCCAGGCCGCCCCCGGCCACGTACCGCCGAAGTGGCCCGCGCCCGACGCGTCGCAGCAGTTCCACCTGGACCTGACGGTCGAGGACCTGGACGAGGCCGAGAAGGGCGTCCTGGCGCTCGGCGCGAAGCCGCTGGACGTCGAGGACCGGTCCCGCAGTTTCCGGGTTTACGCCGATCCGGCCGGGCACCCGTTCTGCCTCTGTGCCTCCTGAGCCGGAAGGACATCTCCATGGCAACCGTGGCCCGGCTGCGTTCCGTCGTCATCGACTGCCCCGACCCGCGCGCG
Organism: Streptomyces sp. NPDC043878; assembly: GCF_056435735.1. Classification (NCBI taxonomy): domain Bacteria; kingdom Bacillati; phylum Actinomycetota; class Actinomycetes; order Kitasatosporales; family Streptomycetaceae; genus Streptomyces; species Streptomyces sp. NPDC043878. The sequence continues at coordinate 154,808 of NZ_JBWKDW010000017.1, read as the reverse complement.
CTCGCCGCGTTCTACGCCGAGGTCGGCGGCGGCACACCGAGCGTGGAGGACGACGACTGGGTCGTCCTCCACGTCCCGGACGGGCCGCGGCTCGCCTTCCAGCGGGCGCCCGGGCTCACCCCTCCGGAGTGGCCCCGGGCCGATCGCAACGCGCAGCAGTTCCACCTCGACTTCGACGCCGGGTCCACCTGGGAGGAGATGGACGCGGCGCACGAGCGGGTGCTGGCGCTGGGCGCGCGGCCGCTGGACCTGGAGGACCGGGAGAAGAAGGACTTCATGGTGTACGCCGATCCGGCGGGGCATCCGTTCTGCCTGTGCCGGATCGAGCGGGACTGAGCACGTCCTCGGTCACCCGTCGAGGTCGGCGATCTTCGCTGTCGACGGCTCGCGTCGCATCTGTGCGGCGCGGGCCGTGAAGTCCCCGTCCCGCAGCACCCGCTGCACGTTTCCCCAGGTCAACAAGGCAAGATCGGTCTCCGACCAGCCGCGGCGGAGCAGCTCGGCGACGAGGTGCGGATAGCGGGAGGCGTCCCGGAGCTCCCGCGGGTGGGCGGTGCCGGCGTCGTAGGTGCCGGACAGGCCGACGGACCGCTCCCCGGCGAGCGCGCGGACGTGGTCGAGGTGGTCGGCGACGTCGCGGACGGTCGTGCCGGTCTGCTCGGCGGTCAGCGGCACCATGCACAGGCCCTTGGCGGCGCCCAGTGCGACGAGCAGTTCGTCGGGGAGGTTCGCCGGGTGGGGGCGCAGGGCGCGGGCGGCGGAGCGGGTGCACAGCACCGGCGCCTTGGAGACGGCCAGGACCCGCCGGATCGTGTCGGCGGAGGCGCCGGAGACGTCGGCGAGGACACCGAGCCGGTTCATCTCGCGCAGCACCTCCTCGCCGAACCGGGTGAGCCCGGCCTCGCTCGCCCACGACGCCCCGGTCAGGGTCAGGGCGCGCAGGCCGAGGGCGTGCAGGGAACGCAGGATGCCCAGCGAGTCGCCGAGCGCGGCCGCCGAGGCGGGGCCCAGCAGGACGGCGACGCGGCCGCAGTTGCGCGCGTCGGTGATCTGGCCGACGGTGCAGGCCAGCCGCAGCCCCTCCGGGTGGTTGCGCACCACCGTCTTGACCAGGTCGAGCTGCTCCAGGGTGGCGCCGACGGCCCGTTCGCCTTGCAGGCCCTCGGGCAGGTGCAGCGACCACAGCAGCGCGCCCACATGGCCCTCGCGCAGCCGCGGCAGATCCGTGTCGACGGCGCACTCGCCGAGCTCCAGGTCGAACCAGTGCAGGTGGCGCAGCGCCCAGGGCAGTCCGCTGTACCCGTCGGCGACGGGGTGCAGGGCGAGGAGGGCGTGGGCCCGCTCCAGGGGCGCCTCGTCCGGGCCGGCGGTGTGCGGCTGCGCCGTGCGGGGGTCCGCGCGGGGCTCCGCCGGATCGTCGAGCGCGTCGACCTCTGGGGGTGTGTGCAGTTCGTCCTGGAGGTCTGCCATGGCGGGCTCCGTACGTCGTGAGCTACGGCGTGATCGTCCTGATCTCCGTACCGTCACCGTCGCACGGGGCCGGGGTGGCTTCCTGGTGGGTGGGGCGTTCGGGGGTACGCCGTCGCCGTCCCCCGGCCGCGGGCGCGAGCCGGGGGGACGGCGACGGAACGGCGTGGGCTGGTCAGCCGTCGAGCGACTCGATCGTCGCGTTGGACGGCCCCCGGGTGGCCTGGAGGTCACGGGCCACGTCCTCGGCCGCGCCCAGCACCCGTACCGCGTTCTGCCAGGTCAGCTTGGCCAGGTCGGTCCTGGACCAGCCGCGGTCCAGCAGTTCGGCGATCAGGTTGGGGTAGCCGGAGACGTCGGACAGGCCGTCCGGGGTGAAGGCCGTGCCGTCGTAGTCGCCACCGATGCCGAGGTGGTCGACGCCCGCCACCTCACGCATGTGGTCGAGGTGGTCGGCGACCGTCGCGACCGTGGCGAGGGGACGGGGGTTCGTCTCCTCGAAGGCGCGGTGCACCTTCATCGCCTCGGCGCTGGTCTCCAGGGGGTGCAGGCCGTGGGCGCGCATGTTGTCGTCGGCCGCGGCCGTCCAGTCGACGGCCGCCTGGAGCACGAACTTCGGCACGAACGTCACCATCGCCATGCCGCCGTTGGCGGACAGCCGCGCCAGCACGTCGTCGGGGATGTTGCGCGGGTGGTCGCACACGGCCCGCGCGGAGGAGTGCGAGAAGATCACCGGCGCGGTGCTGGTGTCCAGCGCGTCCCGCATGGTCGTCGCGGCCACGTGCGAGAGGTCGACGAGCACGCCCTCGCGGTTCATCTCCCGCACGACCTCGCGGCCGAAGGCCGACAGACCGCCGACCGCGGGTTCGTCCGTCGCCGAGTCGGCCCAGTCCACGTTGTCGTTGTGGGTGAGGGTCATGTACCGCACGCCGAGCGCGGCCAGGGCACGCAGGGTGGCGAGCGAGTTGTCGATGGAGTGGCCGCCCTCGGCGCCCATGAGGGAGGCGATCCGGCCCTCGGCGCGCGCGGCCTCCATGTCGGCGGCGGTGAGCGCGGCGCGCAGGTCCCCGGGGTGACGGGCGACGAGCTGCCGTACGCAGTCGATCTGTTCCAGCGTCGCGGTGACCGCGCCGGGCAGGTCCGAGCGCACGTACACCGACCAGTACTGCGCGCCGACGCCGCCCTCGCGCAGGCGCGGGATGTCGGTGTGCAGGTGGGCGTTCTGGCGGACCGCGATGTCGCGGGCGTCGAGGTCGTAGCGGACCTGTTCGCGCAGGGCCCAGGGCAGGTCGTTGTGCCCGTCGGCGACGGGGAACTCGCGCAGCAGTTCCCGGGCTTCGTCGAGCGAGGTCATCCGCGTCACTTCCCGAAGCCGAAACCGCCGGTGGACCCGGAGTCGACCTTGGCGCGCAGCCGCTTGCCCTTCTCGGTGGCCTGGTCGTTGAGGTCCTGCTGGAACTCCCGCATCCGGCCGAGGAGTTCCTCGTCGTGGGCGGCGAGGATGCGGGCGGCGAGGAGACCGGCGTTGCGGGCGCCGGCGACCGAGACGGCCGCGACCGGGACCCCGGCCGGCATCTGCACGATCGACAGCAGCGAGTCCATGCCGTCGAGGTACTTCAGCGGGACCGGGACGCCGATGACGGGCAGCGGGGTGACCGAGGCGAGCATGCCGGGCAGGTGGGCGGCGCCGCCCGCGCCCGCGATGATCACCTTGAGCCCGCGGTCCGCGGCCTGCTCGCCGTACGTGATCATCTCGCGGGGCATGCGGTGCGCCGAGACGACGTCGACCTCGTAGGCGATCTCGAACTCGTCGAGGGCCTTGGCGGCGGCCTCCATGACGGGCCAGTCGGAGTCCGACCCCATGACGATGCCAACAGTCGGGCTCATTCGGTGATCGTGCCTCTCAGGTAGCCGGCAGCGTGACGGGCGCGCTCCAGCACGTCGTCGAGGTCGTCGCCGTAGGTGTTGACGTGGCCCACCTTGCGTCCGGGCTTCACGTCCTTGCCGTACATGTGGATCTTCAGCTGGGGGTCGCGGGCCATGCAGTGCAGGTACGCGGAGTACATGTCGGGGTAGTCGCCGCCGAGGACGTTGACCATGACCGTCCACCGGGCGCGCGGGCGCGGGTCGCCGAGCGGGAGGTCGAGGACGGCCCGGACGTGGTTGGCGAACTGGGAGGTGATCGCGCCGTCCATCGACCAGTGGCCCGAGTTGTGCGGGCGCATCGCGAGTTCGTTGACGAGGATGCGGCCGTCGCGGGTCTGGAACAGCTCGACGGCGAGGTGGCCGACGACACCGAGTTCCTTGGCGATCCGCAGCGCCATCTCCTCGGCCCGCAGCGCCAGGTCCTCCGGCAGACCGGGGGCGGGTGCGATCACGGTGTCGCACACGCCGTTCACCTGCTGGGACTCGACGACCGGGTAGGCCACGGCCTGGCCGTGCGGCGACCGTACGACGTTGGCGGCCAGCTCGCGGACGAAGTCGACCTTCTCCTCGGCGAGCACCGCGACGCCCGCGCGGAACGGCTCGGCGGCCTCCGCCGCGGAGTCCACGACCCACACGCCCTTGCCGTCGTAGCCGCCCCGGACGGTCTTGAGGACCACGGGGAAGCCGTCCCCCTCCGCGGCGAAGGCCGCCACGTCGTCGGGGTCGCTGACGAGGCGGTGCCGGGGGCAGGGCACCCCGATCGCGGTGAGCTTCGCCCGCATCACGCCCTTGTCCTGGGCGTGCACGAGCGCGTCGGGGCCCGGGCGGACGGGGATGCCGTCCGCCTCCAGGGCCCTGAGGTGCTCGGTGGGGACGTGTTCGTGATCGAAGGTGATCACGTCGCAGCCCCGCGCGAAGTCACGCAGCGTGTCGAGGTCGCGGTAGTCGCCGATGACGACATCGCCGACGACCTGCGCCGCGGAATCCTGAGGGGTGTCACTGAGGAGCTTGAACCTGATGCCGAGCGGGATGCCCGCCTCGTGTGTCATACGGGCGAGCTGGCCACCGCCGACCATGCCGACTACGGGGAACGTCACGCCCCCAGGGTATCGGCCGCGCCACCCCGTCCGGTTTCCGCTCCTCCCGACAACCCCCCGAGGCACTCCGTACGGCCCCGCGCGGGCCCCCGCCCGGTCCCGCACCCCGCCCCGGACTTCCGCTCTTACCGGTCTTTTCCCGGCCTCTTGCCGATCTGTTTCCGCTCTCTTCCCGGTGCTGTGACCTCATCCGCGGGTGCCGGCGCGAAGGGGTGGTTAGCATGGCTGGGTTGACGAAATCGGAAGACAGGGGCCTGGACAGCCATGGAACGCAGTTCCTCGGGGCCTCGTGCGACGCCCCCCACCTCCCGCAGCGCGGCGCGTGAGCGCCTGGACCGGCTGACGCGTGAGATCGCGAAGTTCGGCGCGGTGGGCGGGGTCGGTGTCCTGGTCAACCTGCTCGTCTTCAACCTCGTCCGGCACACGACCGACCTCCCGGTCGTGCGGGCCAGCGTGGTCGCCACGGTCGTCTCGATCGTCTTCAACTACGTCGGCTTCCGCTACTTCACCTACCGGGACCGGGACAAGAGCGGGCGCACCAAGGAACTCGCGCTGTTCCTGCTGTTCAGCCTGATCGGCCTGGTCATCGAGAACGGGGTGCTCTACGCGGCGACGTACGGCTTCGGCTGGGACAGCCCGCTGCAGAGCAACGTGTTCAAGTTCGTGGGCATCGGCGTCGCCACGCTGTTCCGGTTCTGGTCGTACCGCACCTGGGTGTTCCGGGCGCTGCCCGCCAGGGAGGCGGTGGCCAGCGCGGAGTCGTTCCTGGAGCGGGCGGCCGAGAAGGCGGCGGGCAAGACGGACAAGGCGGCCGGCAAGAAGCCGCGCCCGCACCAGCGCGTGGGCTGACCCACCCCCCTGCCCCCACCGCACCCCGGCTGTCCTCAGCACCCCCGCTCCGGCCGGCACCGTGACTTCGCCGGGGCCCGCGGGCCCCGGCACAGGCCCCCTGCGCCCCCTACCGCACCGTGGGTTCCTCGTCCTCCAGCGCGACCGCCGGCTTCTTCAGCGGGGTGCGTGACAGGAAGAGCCCGAACACCGGCGGCTTGGTCTGGAGCATCTCCAGCCGGCCGCCGTCCGCCTCCGCGAGGTCACGGGCCACCGCCAGCCCGATGCCCGTCGAGTTGCGCCCGCTGATCGTCCGCTCGAAGATGCGGGCCCCCAGGTCGGCGGGGACACCGGGTCCCTCGTCGGTGACCTCGACGACGGCCTGGTTGCCGATGACGCGGGTGCGCAGGGCCACCGTGCCGCCGCCGTGCATCAGGGAGTTCTCGATCAGCGCGGCCAGCACCTGGGCGACCGCGCCCGGTGTGCCGACCGCCTGGAGATGCCGCTTGCCGGAGCTGACGATCGCCCGGCCGACGTTGCGGTAGGCGGGGCGCCACTCGGCGAGCTGCTGCTGGATGACCTCGTCGAGGTCGAAGGAGACGGCGTTGCCGGTGCGGGGGTCGCGGGAGTTGGTCAACAGCCGTTCCACGACGTCCGTCAGACGCTCGACCTGCGTCAGCGCGACGTTGGCCTCCTCCTTCACCGTGTCCGGGTCGTCGGTGAGGGTGATCTCCTCCAGGCGCATGGACAGCGCGGTGAGGGGCGTACGGAGCTGGTGGGAGGCGTCGGCGGCGAGCCGGCGTTCGGCCGTCAGCATGCGTCCGATGCGCTCGGCGGAGGAGTCGAGGACGTCGGCGACCCGGTCGAGCTCGGGGACGCCGTACCGCTTGTGGCGGGGGCGGGGGTCGCCGGAGCCCAGGCGTTCGGCGGTCTCCGCGAGGTCGGTGAGCGGGGAGGCGAGGCGGTTGGCCTGGCGGATCGCGAGCAGCACCGCGGCGACCACCGCGAGCAGCGCCACCAGCCCGATGATCAGCAGGGTGCGGCCGACCTCGCGGGTCACGGAGGAGCGGGGCTCCTCGACGCTGACCGTCTCGCCCTTCTCGCCGTCGGCCCGGCCGCGGATGACGTCACCGGTGGGCGGGGTGCCGATCTCTATGGTCGTTTCCCCGGGGATGCGGATCTCGGCGTAGCGTTCCTGGGCGACCTGGTCGCGGAGGATCCGCGCGTCCACGTTCTCGGAGCTGAGCAGGCGGCTGTCCACGATGCTGGCCAGCCGCTGCGCCTCGGAGTCCACCCGTTCCTGGGCACTGTTGCTGATGGTCCGGGTCTCGACGATGACGAGGGAGACGCCGAAGACGGCGATCACGACGAGCACCACGGCCAGGGTGGACTGGATGAGACGACGACGCACGGGGTCCTCCGGGCGGTGGGGTTACGGCGACCAGTGTGCCCCCGGGCGGTGGGGTCACGGCGACCGGTGCTCCCCCCCGGGCCGGGCGGCGCCCCGGGGCGTGAGGCGCCGGCGCGCGCCCGGTCCCGCCCCCGTGGCGCGGAGCCCGGGGAAAAGACCCGGGGAGCTAGCTCTTCTCGAACCGGAAGCCCACTCCGCGCACGGTGGCGATGTAGCGGGGGTTGGCCGCGTCGTCGCCGAGTTTCTTGCGCAGCCAGGAGATGTGCATGTCGAGGGTCTTGGTGGAGGACCACCAGGTGGTGTCCCAGACCTCGCGCATCAGCTGGTCGCGGGTGACGACCCGGCCGGCGTCGCGCACCAGGACCCGCAGCAGGTCGAACTCCTTGGCGGTGAGCTGGAGCTCCTCGTCGCCCATCCAGGCGCGGTGCGACTCGACGTCGATCCGCACACCGTGGGTGGCGGGCGGCTGCTGCGGTTCGGCGGCGCCGCGCCGCAGCAGGGCCCGGACGCGGGCGAGCAGTTCGGCGAGCCGGAACGGCTTGGTGACGTAGTCGTCGGCGCCCGCGTCGAGTCCGACGACGGTGTCCACCTCGTCGGCGCGCGCGGTCAGGATGAGGATCGGGACGGCGAGGCCCTCGGCGCGCAGCCGGCGGGCCACCTCCAGCCCGTCCATGCCGGGCAGGCCGAGGTCGAGCACGACCAGGTCGATACCGCCCTGGATACCGGCGTCGAGCGCGGTGGGGCCGTCCTCGCGCACCTCGACCTCGTACCCCTCCCGGCGCAGGGCGCGGGCCAGGGGTTCCGAGATGGACGCGTCGTCCTCGGCGAGCAGTACACGGGTCATGAGCTGATGGTAGTCCGCGGACGACCGGAGCTGGAGTGTGATCGACGGCAGTGGTTCTTACCTACGGACAAGCCGGACTCGCCGGTCCGGCCCGCCGTCGCCGCACCGCCCCGCTTCCTTCACCCCGCCTCCCCGAAGTGTGGCGCGAACCTGCGCCTCAGGGGTGCGATGCTGAGAGACGCCTTTGAATTGTGCTTGCGGTTGCATCGAAACCTGTGATCCGTGTCTCAAGTCCTTTCATTTACCGCTCTGTCCTGCCGTATGGTGAATCCACGCCTGTAGCACCGTGAGACCCTTTGGCGGCATTTGACGCCGGGGGGCACTTTTGTGTGCGGGCCGGTTGTCTCCGGCCTCGAAAGGAATGACCTGTGGCCGGGCCTCACAGCGCATCGACGCGCGCCGAGGCGTGGATCCCGGTGACCGTCGTCCGCCGCCCCGCGATCCGGGGCGGCATCCCCGTGGGCGTGGGGCGGACGTCCGGTCGGGCCGGTGCCGGCCGCCCCCCACCGGGCGCGCACTCCGTCGTGAGAGCGCGTCCCGACCAGCAAGGAACGACCATGGCGTCCAGCCTGACGAAGGATTCGGTGACTCCGGGCACCCCCGGTTCCGACAAGACCTTCTTCGGCCACCCCCGCGGACTGGCCACCCTTTTCATGACCGAGATGTGGGAGCGCTTCTCCTACTACGGCATGAAGGCCCTTCTCCCCTTGTACCTGGTGGCTCCGAACGGCCTGCATCTCGACCCGGCGACCGCGATCACCATCGCCTCGGTGTACGTGTCCCTGGTGTACCTGCTCGCCCTGCCCGGCGGCTGGTTCGCCGACCGTGTCCTCGGCCCGCGCAAGACGGTCGCCCTGGCCGGCGTGATCATCATGCTCGGCCACCTGACGCTGGCGATCCCCCAGGCCGGTGTCTTCTACGTCGGCCTGGCCCTGGTGGCCCTCGGCTCGGGCCTGCTGAAGGCCAACATCTCGACGATGGTCGGCCACCTCTACGACGGACCGAACGACCCGCGCCGCGACGGCGGCTTCACCGTCTTCTACGTCGGGATCAACACCGGCGCCTTCGCCGCGCCGCTGATCATCGGCACCGTCGGCGAGAAGGTCAACTGGCACTTCGGCTTCGCGCTGGCCGCGCTCGGCATGGCGCTGGGCCTGGCCCAGTTCCTGCTCGGCAGCCGCCACCTGAGCGACCGCAGCGACCTCGTGCCCACGCCGATGTCCGCCGTGGAGAAGTCGGCCGTCCTGCGCAAGGGCCTGACCTGGCTCGCCGTCGCCGCCGCCTTCTACGCCGCCGTCGGTCTCTCCGGCCACTTCACGCTCAACTGGGCGATGATCCCGCTCACGCTCATCGGTCTGATCGTGCCGGTCTGGGTCATCGCCCGGATCAAGCGGGACCGCGGCCTGGACACCATTGAGCAGTCGCGGGTGTCGGCGTACATCTGGTTCTTCGTGGCCGCGGCCGCCTTCTGGATGATCTACGACCAGGGCGCCACCACGCTGTCGATCTTCGCCGACTCCTCGGCCGACAACAGCGTCCTCGGCTGGGAGTTCCCGGTCTCCTGGTACCAGTCGGTCAACCCGGTCATGATCATGGCCGCCGCCCCGGTCTTCGCCTGGCTGTGGCTGTGGCTGAACCGGCGCGGCAAGGAGCCGAGCACTGCGGTGAAGTTCGCCGTGGGCCTGGCCCTGGTCGGCGCGTCGTTCTTCCTCTTCCTCGCCCCGCTGGCGATCGCCGGGGACGGCCACAAGGCCGCGGCGATGTGGATCGTCGCGATCTACTTCCTCCAGACGCTCGGCGAGCTGACGCTGTCCCCGGTGGGCCTGTCGGTCACCACGAAGATGGCGCCGGCGAAGTACGCCTCGCAGATGATGGGTGTCTGGTTCCTCGCGGTCACCGCGGGCGACTCGGTCACCGCGCTGCTGTCCAACCCGGCTGTCGGCGGTGTCAACCTCGACCGGAGCGGCTTCGTGGCGCTGGAGGCCGTCCTCGCGGTGCTCGCCGGTGGCGCGGTGTACATGTTCCGCAACAAGGTCAGGAGCCTGATGGGCGACGTGCGCTGACCTCCCCGGCCGGGCGCCGGACCAGCCACCCGGCCACCCGGCCCGGACCGCAGGTCAAGCCGGCCCGGACCGCAGGTCAAGCCGGCCCGGGACCGCAGGTCAAGCCGGCCGGTTCACGCGGAAAGGGCCGCCGCACTGCGGCGGCCCTTTCCGTTCCCCTCCGCCCGGTCAGCGCGGATGCCGCCGGGGCAGGAAGGTGAAGACCGCCGCGCCCAGCAGTACGGCCGTGCCGGCCACCAGGCCGAGGGCCTTGAGCGCGCCGTGGTCCCCGGCACCCGTCTCGGCCAGGCCGCCGCCGGCCGACGTACCCCCGGAGGAGGAGCCGCCGGAGGAGGACGAGCCGCCGGACGCGCCGCTCGCCTGCTCGGTGGTGTCCAGGGTCAGTGAGACCAGGGCCTTCGTGGGGGTGCACGTCGTGGTCGTGCCGAGGGCCTTGATCGTCAGCACACCCGGGGAAAGGGTCGACTCACCGCTGGCGCCCGGCTTGTAGGTGCCGGTCAGGTCGGGGATCGTCATCGGGTCGCCCGTCTTGATGGGCGCGGAGTTGGTCGGCCCCTCCGTGTGCACGGTGCCGGTGTCCGCGCCGCCCAGGACCACCTCCATCGACGGCTTGACCGAGTCCTTCGGGATGTCGGCCGGGCTGTCCATCACCGACTTCTTGAACTGCACGGTGAGGTCGTAGCTCCCGCCGTTCTTCTTGGCGTTGATCTGCACGGGCGAGGTCACGTCTTTGTCGCCGAGGGGCGTGTCACACGCGTAGGGGACCTGGACCTCCTTGCCGGTGAAGTCCGTCTGCCCGGTGCCCGTCCCGTCGCTCGGGCTCGCGGTGCCGCTCGGCGTGGTCGTCGGGGAGGTGGAGCCGGTCGGGGTGGGGGTCGGGGTGGGGGTCGGCGTCGGCGTCGGAGTCCCAGTCCCCTCCCCCGCCGTCACGTTGATGGTCGCCGCCGGCTGCACGGCCTCCGTGGGCGCGCACTTGGTGTCCGTCGACATGACGTTGACGTCGTACGCGTCCGGAGTGAGGGTGAGGGTGCCGGGCGCCGTGAGCTTCAGGGTGCCCTTCATGTCGGACAGCACCATGTCGCCGCCCTTGGGGATGGCGGGGTTCTCGCGCGGTCCCTGCATCGCGATGTCGGCGGTCTGCGCGCCCGCCGCCTTGAGCGTGCCGGACGGCTGGACGGAGTTCGCCGGCAGGTCGATGAGGTCGGGGTTCTTCGAGGCGGCCTGGACGAACTTCCACACCACCTGCACCTCGTCGCCGACCTTCGCCGTGGCCGGGGCGGTGATCTCCACCTTGGCGGTGCCCTCGACGGGATCGAGGCCGACGCCCGCGGGCGGGACGCACTTGGTCGCGTACGCCACCTCGGCGGCCTGGGCGGGCCCGGCGGCCACGCCGAGCAGGGCGCCCGCGCCGCCGAGCGCGAGTGCGGCGCAGACCGCGCCCGCTCGTCGGCCGCGACGCGGACCGGCCGGCGCGGCTCTCCTTGGCTTGCTCACGTGGAACCCTTCCTGGTCTGAGTCGTGGGACTCGTGGGAGTCCCAGGACTTGCTGAGGTCTCAGGGCTCGCCGAGGTCGCAGGACTCGCCGAGTTGTCGTCGTGCGGTGCGGAGAGCCGGCCCGGTGTGCCCGGGTCGGAGTCGGGGGTGAACCACGGCAGGGCCGTCGGGGAGGGTGGTTCGGGTACGGGGGTGCGCAACCCCGGGAGCCGGACGGTGAGTTGGGACAGGCGGGGGCCGCGGTGGCGGACCCCGCCCGGGCGGCGCGGCCGTACCCGGTCCACCACGGCCATCCCGGCGCGGAACAGCGCGGCCGGCACGACCAGGCCGACCAGGACCCAGAACAGGGTGACGCCCCAGGGCCGGCCCACGCCCCAGGGCTGTTCGGCGAGGACCTTGCCGGCGTACTTCAGCGAGACGGTGTAGTCGCCGTGCGCGCCGGCGGACAGTTCGACCGGGAGCTTGACGCGGGCCTTCCCGCCGGGCGGGATCGTGCCGTGCCACTGGCGTTCCTCCCACTGCGGGGCGAACACGCCGTGCGAGGTGCCGATCTGGAAGACGGGGTTCTTCACGGCGGAGGTGCCGACGTTGCCGACGGTGAGGTCGAGGGTGCGGGCGGGCGGCCCGCCGAACCAGGTGAGCAGGCCGCTCGACCCGTCGAGGCGGGTGTCGGTGAGGACGGACAGGCGCCCGCCGCCCGACTCCGCGGGCAGCGGCTCGACGGCGTGCCCGGCCACCTGGAAGGCGGCGTCCGCCTCGGCCGCGGCGCCGGTCACCGTCGCCACGTGGATGACGCACGGACAGGGCACCGGCGGCTCGGTGACCGGCAGTTTCCGGCCGAACCGGCCGCGGGCGTCGGTGGTGACGGCCCGGCCGTCCGCGTTGGCGCAGGAGTTGGTGCCGCCGATCACGCCGCGGGAGGGCACGGCCTGTCCGCACACCAGCAGCGTCAGCAGGGCGTGCGGCGGCCAGCCGGCGCCGGTGACGGTGACCGAGCCGCCGGTGCCCGCCTGCGCGGCGGAGAGCCGCACGCTCGGTCCGTCCGCCGCCGCGACACCCGCCAGGGGCGCCGGCAACAGCACCAGCACCATCACGAGGACCGCCGTCCGTGCCCTGCCGCGGACTCCGCCGCGCGCTGTGCGGTTCACGTCACCACCTCCGCCGGCCCGGCTTCGGAACGGGGGTCTTCGGACACCGCGCCGCCGTCGGGCGCACGCCGTGCGCGCTGTCGTACGACGGTGAGGGCGGCGAGCGCCGCCACCGCTCCCCCGGCCGCCGCCACCGCGCCCCCGGGCACGAACCCCGCCGAGGTGCCGGCCGCGTCCCGCGCCCCGCCCGCGGCCGTCACCGTCAGCCGTACCTCGACGGCGTCCAGGGCGGGCCGGCCGGGCCAGGGCTCACTGAGCCTGAGCCGGCGGCCCGGCGGCAGGTCGAGGGGCAAGGTGCGCGGGGCGCGGTCGAGGAGCGTGCCGAACACCCCGTCGGCGTGCACGGCGAGCCGCGGCACGAGGACGGTCGTACCGCGGTTGACCAAGTCGTAGGTGATCCGGTCGCCGTGCACGGCGAGGTGCTCGACGGTCAGCGCGGACAGCGCGGGACCGCCGACGCGCAGCAGGACGGGTACGGACCGGGAGCGGCCGCCGGTGTCGTGGACGACGATCGCGCCGGAGCGGTCGCCGGGGGCGGCGCCCGCCGGGACACGCACGGTGAACGGGACGTCGGCGCGGGTGCGGGCGGGGACGCGCAGGCCGCGGTCGGCGAAGGTGACGCGGAGTCCGGTGGCGGCGAGCCGTACGGTGACGGGTCTCCCGCCGCGGTTGACCACGGACACCGTGTCCTGCAGGACCGTCCCCGCGGCGCCCTCGGCGTAGAAGGAGGGCCGCCCGGCACCGGCGGGCGCGACGGTCCAGCCCCGGTCGGCCGCGGCGGCCGGGCCGGCGGCCGGCAGGACCAGCACGACCGTCAGGCACGCCAGGCACAGCAGAGGCAGCACGGACCGCGCGGACCGGTCCGGCAGGGTGGTCGCGGGCGGGGGCAGGGCGCGGATCGGGGAGGGCATGGGCGGCTCCGGCGTCGTACGGACGTCCTGTCAGCGGCGGACCCGTGCCGCCTGGTTTCTCCGCGTCAGCCACAGCGTGCCCGCCGCGCCCGCGAGCAGCACGGTGCCGCCGAGGGTGCCGAGGGCGACCGCCGAGTCGTCGGGGCCGGTCTGCGGGAGTTGGGCGCCGGAGTCGCCGCCGCTCTGCGGGGTCTGCGTGGATCCGCCGCCACCGCTTCCGCCCGCCGCCGTCACGTCCAGCGTGAGAGAGGGCTTGGGGCTGTTCGTCGGTGTGCACGTGGTCGTCGTGCCCAGCGCCTTGATGGTGAGCACACCCGCCGTGAAGGTGACCTTGCCGGTCTTCTTCGGGGTGTACGTGCCCGTCAAGTCGTTGATCTTGATGGGGGTGTTGGCGGGGATCGCGGCCTGGTTGGCGGGACCGGTCACCGCGACCGTGCCACTGTCGGCGCCGCCCACGGTGATGGTGGCGCTGGGGCTCATCGCCCCCTTGCCGAGCTCGACCGGGCTGGAGGAGACGCCCTTCTGCCAGGACATGGTGAGCTTGTAGCCGCCGCCGCTTTTGACGCCCTTGATGTCGATGGGCGAGACGGCGCTCTTGTCGCCGATCGGCGTCTTGCACTGGTAGTTGACGTCGACGACCTCGGCGTGGGCAGCGGGGGCGGTCATCAGCACCGCCGAGCCGGCCAGGGCCGCGGCGGACGCGAGCGTGGCGGTTCGTCTGTGGAACGTCCCGTTCGACACGGTCCCCTCCTTCCTGAAGGCGTTTCCTGACGGCACATCAGATCGGCCGTCAAGGTACGCCGGGGGCCTTGAGGAAGGAAGACACAGCACGCGCCGGATCTGTGGCGATCCGGCGCGCAGGGTGTGACGTAGGGGAATGTGCGGGTGGGACACGGAACTCGGGCGGGCACGGGGACGCGTGCGGGCACGACAACCCGGCGGGCACAAGGGCGCGTGCGGGCACGGGGACGCGTGCGGGCACGACCACACGGCGGGCACAAGGGCGCGTGCGGGCACGGGGACGCGTGCGGGCACGACCACACGGCGGGCACAAGGGCGCGTGCGGGCACGACGACACGGCGGGCACGAGGACCCGGCGGGCACGAGGACGCGTGCGGGCACGACGACCGGCGGGCACGAGGACGCGTGCGGGCCGGCGGGAACTGCTAGGCGGGTGCGCCCAGTTCCGCCCAGACCGTCTTGCCCGGGGCTCCGGAGGCCCGCACGACGCCCCAGTCCAGGCACAGCCGCTGCACGATGAACATGCCGTGGCCGCCGGGGCGGCCGGCGCGGTGCGGGGTGCGGGGGGCCGGCTGGCCGGCGCCCCGGTCGGAGACCTCCAGCCTGATCACCTTGTTGTCGCAGGAGATCAGCAGCTCGTCCGGGCCCTCGGCGTGCAGGCAGGCGTTGGTGACCAGCTCGGACACGACGAGCAGTACGTCCTCGGCGGCGGCCCGCTGGTCGGCGGTGGCCGCGGGCATCCAGCCCCAGGCGTACAACGCCTGGCGGGTGAAGTCGCGGGCCAGCGGCACGACACCGCTCTGCCCGTCGAAACTGAGCCTGCGGACCTGACGACCCCCCGAAGACACGGCCGCGCCTCCCTCGGACACCCCGGAAGCACCGCTGGGCTCCGGGCCGCGGTCGCCCGGCGGGTAAGGCCGGGTGGTGCTCATCAGCGCTTCACCTCACCGATTCACCAGTTCACGATTCACAGGTCACCACACGGTCGGTACGACATCGGGTACGGAACTCTCCTGCCCGACCCAACGGGCAGAACACCCCGGATCCGGCACCAAACCGCGTGACGCCTGAAAAACGCCGGTCACAGGGGGCCACCGGGACGCGGTCGGCCGACTCGTTCGCCACGATCGGCTCAGCCCTCCCCGCCGCCTCCGCCGGCACTGCCCGGCTCGTCGACAAGGGCCGCCTCGACACTGTCATGGACAGCGAAGACGGCGTCCGCCCCTGTGATTTCGAACACGCGTGCGACTACGGGCAGCATACCCGCGAGATGCACCCCACCTCCGACGGCCTCCGCCTTGAGCCGCGCGCCGAGCAGCACGTTCAGCCCCGTGGAGTCGCAGAACTCCAGGCGTGAGCAGTCGACCACCAGTC
The DNA here is from genome assembly GCF_056435735.1 of Streptomyces sp. NPDC043878. NCBI lineage: Bacteria > Bacillati > Actinomycetota > Actinomycetes > Kitasatosporales > Streptomycetaceae > Streptomyces > Streptomyces sp. NPDC043878. The sequence continues at coordinate 139,504 of NZ_JBWKDW010000017.1, read as the reverse complement.
GACTGAATCCCTTGGCGAGGCAGCCCTCAAGCGGCTCGCGCAACAGATCGGCGGTGTGGTGATCCAACTCACCTGCCGGGGTCACGACGGCGCTGGAGCCCTCTTCCCGCACTTCAACCAGAAGCCGGCCAGACTGTGCGCTGCCGACCGTCCCGCGGTCCATGCCGTCTCTCTCTCCCGACGTCGTGGCTGCTGACTGACGACCTCGAACACTACGCCCTCCCAGCGCCCTTCAACACCCGAACATCCACCCGCAAACAGACATTTGCGCACAAAAAATACTTGCGATGTGCTTGGGAAAGCAGGTAGGGCTAGTAGGGACACGTACTCGACACGCCGGCTTTGGAGGCGCCGCACACCGCTGTGCACAAACTGGCTTCGGCAGCCATATGCCGAGAACGATGGAGGACATCATGTCACCCCGGCTCGACGCATCGCGTACCCACGAGGCGACGTCGACATCCCCCCCGGAACATCTGAATCCCATCGAGCGCGACGACGCACTCGCCGGACTCCCGGAGATCCCGCCCTTCTACGAGGTCGGGGCGGTCGACGCACGGGCTTTGTCGAAGACCCTCTTCGAGCGGCTCTCCTCCCTGGAGGAAGGCACGCGCGAGTATTCGTACGTCCGCAACACGCTCGTCGAGCTGAACCTCGCTCTGGTCAAGTTCGCCGCCTCCCGTTTCCGCTCCCGCAGTGAGCCGATGGAGGACATCATCCAGGTCGGCACCATCGGCCTGATCAAGGCGATCGACCGCTTCGAGCTCAGCCGGGGCGTGGAGTTCCCCACCTTCGCGATGCCAACCATCGTCGGGGAGATCAAGCGTTTCTTCCGTGACACGTCCTGGTCCGTGCGCGTACCGCGCCGGCTGCAGGAACTGCGGATCGAGCTGGCCAAGGCCGGCGACGACCTGGCCCAGCGTCTCGACCGCGCGCCCACGGTGGCGGAGCTGGCGGAGCGCCTCGGCCTCTCCAACGACGAGGTCGTCGAGGGCATGGCCGCCTCGAACGCGTACACCGCCTCCTCGCTGGACGCCCAGCAGGAGGAGAACGACGCCGAGGGCACCCTCGCGGACCGCATCGGGTACGAGGACCACGGCATCGAGGGCATCGAGTACGTGGAGTCACTGAAGCCGCTGATCGCCGAACTCCCGGCCCGGGAACGGCAGATCCTCTCGCTGCGTTTCGTCGCCAACATGACCCAGTCGGAGATCGGCGACGAACTCGGCATCTCGCAGATGCACGTGTCCCGGCTGCTCTCGCGGACGCTGGTGCGGCTGCGCAAGGGTCTGACGCTGGAGGAGTAGACCCGGCGAAACGGGGCGCGGCCCCGTGACGAGCACGGTGAGCGCGGTGTGTCCGGTACCCCTCGGGGCGACGGGCACACCGCGCTCACCGTTGTGATCAGGCCGTTCACCGGTTACCTCCGGGAACCTCTTTTCCCGGGAGCCGCCTTCCCTCACTATGGCACCTTCCAAACTGGCCGGTCCGTCAGGACCGGGCCGGACCGCGTCACCGGGCGAGGAGGCAGGTGCATGGGTCGGGCCGACGGGGGCGACAACGACGTCGAGGCCGGAGGCGCGTCGTACGCGGGCGGTTACGCCGGCGCGTCCGACGCGCGGCTCACCGAGTTGCTGCGTGCCGACACCGCGTCCGCGTACGCGGCTCTGCAGGAGCTGCGGGCGCGGCACCGCGCCGCTGTCCTCGCCCATGCCCGTCTGTGCACCACGAGCGAGTCCACGGCACGCCAGCTGGCGGCCCAGGCGTTCACGCTCGCGGCCCGGGAGACCGCGCGCGGCATCGACCCGGGCGTTCCCTGGCGGCACCAACTCCTGCTGCTGGCCGGGCGGGTGGCCGCCTCCTGGGCCACGGACGGGCGGTCCGCCGGACTGGACGCCGGCCTGCTCCTGGTGCTGAACACGGCGGGACCCGGGGGCCCGGTGCCGCCCATGCTGGCCGCGTTCCAGTCGCTGCCGGCCCGCAGCCAGGGTCTCGTCTGGTACGGCATCGTGGAGCGTGAGCCGGAGGACCGCACCGCCGGCTATCTCGGCCTCACCCGCGAGGACGTCCTCTACGGCACGCGGCAGGCGGCGCAGGCCATGGCCCAGGCATGTCTGCGGCACCGCCTCGCCGCCTCCGACGACCCGCGCTGCGGCGACTTCCGCCGGCTGATCGAGGAGTCGGTGCGCCCGGACAACCCGCGGGACAGCACCGACCTGCATGCCCACATGACGCACTGCCCGCACTGCACGGCGGCCTACGAGGAACTGTCCGCGCTGCGTGACAACCCGCGCCCGGCCCTGGCCGAGGGCCTGCTGCCGTGGGCCGGCACGGCGTACGTCGCCTCCCGGACGCAAGCGCCACGGCGGCTCGACAGCCGTACCAGGCCGGGCACCTGGCCGCCGTCCCGCCGCTTCGTACTCGCCTCGGCCGCGCTCGGCGTGGCCCTCGCCCCACTGATCGTCCTGCTCGTCGTCCAGGGCGGCGGGACGCCCGGCGGGCGGGCGGCGGCCGGCACGACCGCACCGGCGGGCCCTCCGCCGGTCACGGTGACGGCGACCGTGCCGGTGACCCCGTCGCCGTCGGCCACCAGCCAGTCCCCCTCGCCGTCGCCCAGCCCGTCCCGCTCGAAGCGGACCCCGTCGAGGTCACCCTCCCCTACCCCCACGCCCTCCCCGACGCCCCCGCCCGGCGGCACGTTCGCACAGGTGGTGAACGTCGCCTCGGGCCGCTGCCTGGACATCCGCGACGGCGACCTGGAGAAGGGCACGGACGTCGTCACGGCTCCCTGCTCGGGCTCCCGCACCCAGCGGTGGCGTGTCGACGCGGCGCGCGGTGTCCTCCAGTCCTCCGCCGACACCGACTTCTGCCTGGACAGCCGGGGCTCCGTGGACGACGGCGTCGGCATCTGGGAGTGCGACTCGGTCGACGGCGACCACGGCGACAACCTGCGCTTCACCGTGGACGACGACGGCGTGATCCGCCCGGCCGTGGCCATCGCCACGGCCCTGACCCCGGCCGACGGCGACGCCCTGTCCCTGGACCGGCTGACCGGAGGCCCGGAACAGAGGTGGCGGGCGGGGGCGGTGTGAGGGGGCTCGTGGCGCGGCGATACGACGTCAGGAACCCTCGACGAAGAGTTCCCGCGCGTCGGTGACGTGGTAGGAGCGGTCCAGCCAGGTGCCCAGTTCGCCCATGTCGGTGCAGGAGAGCACACGCTCACGGACGGATTCGGAGACATCGATCCGCCGCCACCGAAGATTACGCAGAACGGCATCCGCCCTCTCCTGCGCCCGGCCTTCCTCCCGGCCTTCTTCCCGGCCTTCTTCGCGCACCTGCTCGGCCAGCGGGTGTCGCCAGAAGTACTGGATCGCCGTCATCAGGTCCCTCCACATCTGCTGAGCGTTTGGTGCCGTCCGCTGCGAGTCATCAACGAGCTACGCGGCGCCCAGGTCACACCACACGTACTTGCCCCGGTTGCCGAAGCGGGACAGTGGCTGCCAGCCCCAGACGTCCGCGCAGGCCCGCGTCAGGGCGATGCCACGGCCGCCCTCCGCGTCCGCCAGGTCCTCCAACCGCTCACCCGGCTCGGGCGGTTCGGGGTCGGTGTCCCAGGCGCCGATCCGCAGCACCCCGGGCGACCAGCGCACGCGCAGCGCGGCGGGACCCTTCGTATGGCGTACGGCGTTGGAGACCAGCTCCGAGGCGATCAGCTCGGCGGTGTCCGCGAGGCGGATCAGGCCGTGCAGGGTCAGGATCAGACGCAGGGTGCGGCGGCAGACGGTGACGGCGCGGGGATCGTTGGGGATGTAGAGGGAGTACTCCCAGGGATCACGTTCGGACATGCGTCAGCTCCTGGCGGGGTGGGGGGTGAGGTGGGCACGGGCGGTGGCATGCCTCAGCCGTCATGGCAGGACGGAGCGGTGCGCTTCCGCAGCGTGTGCGGTACGCCACTGACGGTAGGGCATTAATTTCTGCCTGTGCAACCAACTGCCGTAATCTGACACCCGAAAGTGGCACGACGGCAGGCAGGTTGGGGAGAAGCAGATGGCAGCGAGGACCCATCCCACGGCGCGCCAAATGCGCCTTGGGGCCGAACTGCGCAAGCTACGCGAAGCTGCGGGCCTCAAAGCCCGTGAGGCGGCGTCATTCCTGAACTCGACGTCGGCCCAGATGAGTCAGGTCGAGGCAGGCATCGCAGCCGTGAGTGCGGAGCGCATCCGCCGCCTCGCGGCCCATTACGCCTGCGCGGACGAAGCACTGATCGACGCTCTCGCAGCCATGGCGGGTGATCGCACGCGTGGCTGGTGGGACGAGTACCGGGGAGTTCTCCCCCAGGTCAATCTGGACGTGGCGGAGGCGGAGCACCATGCCACGTTTCTGCGCGAGGTCGTCATCACCCACGTTCCCGGGCTGCTCCAGACCCCCGACTACGCCCGAGCCGTGTTCCGGTACATGCGCCCGGAGCTACCCGAGAGCGAGCTGGTACCTCGGGTGGAACACAGGATGCGGCGACGCGCCGCCATCGAGGGAGGCCGTTCCTCCCCCTACGAGACGATCGTCCACGAGTTCGCGCTGCGCATCCGCGTGGCCGACCGCCCGGCAGCTCTCGTCCAACTCCGCTATCTGCTCGACCAGATCGAGCAAGGGCGCACCACTATCCGCGTCATCCCCACTGACCAGGATGGCTTCGCCGGAGCCGACGCCTCGATGATGTACCTCGGCGGTCCCGTGCCCCAACTGGACACCGGAATGCGTGACGCTCCCACAGGCACCCTGTTCATCGACGCTGAAGCCCAGCTAAAACGACTCCGAACACTCTTCCGTACGGTGGGGAAGGCGTCCCTGGAACCCACAGCGTCACGGGACTTCATCCACCGCCTGACCAAGGAGTTGTGAGTCACGCCATGGAGCACGCCTTGAACTGGCAGAAGTCCTCGTTCTCCGGCGGCGGCGAGGGAAACACCTGCGTCGAGGTCGCCGCCACCCCCAACGCCGTCCACCTCCGCGAGAGCGCCACCCCCGCCGACGAACTCGTCACCGGTACCGGCCCGTTGGCGTATCTCATACGGGGGCTGAAGGCGGACGCGGGCGTTAACTGGCAGAAGTCCACGTTCTCCGGTGGCGGGGAAGGGGACACCTGCGTCGAGGTCGCCGCCACCCCCAACGCCGTCCACCTCCGCGAGAGCGACGCCCCCGGCGATGAACTCGTCACCGGTACCGGCCCGTTGGCGTATCTCATACGGGGGCTGAAGGCGGACGCGGGCGTCAGTGCTCGCGTGTGCCCCGGCGCCACACCGCGCTGACCAGCGGTACGCCCGGCCGGTAGGCCAGGTGTACGTGGCTCGGCGCGTCGAGGAGGAGGAGGTCGGCACGGGCGCCGGGAGTGATCCGGCCCACGTCGTCGCGCCGCAGGGCCGCCGCGCCGCCCGCCGTCGCCGACCACACCGCCTCGTCCGGTGTCATCCCCATGTCCCGCACCGCGAGCGCGACGCAGAACGGGACGGAGGAGGTGAACGACGAGCCCGGGTTGCAGTCCGTGGAGAGCGCGACGGTGACGCCCGCGTCGAGGAGGCGCCGGGCGTCCGGCCAGGCGGCGCGGGTGGAGAACTCGGCGCCGGGCAGCAGCGTGGCGACCGTACGCCCGCTCGCGAGGGCGTCGACGTCGGCGTCCGTCAGGTGGGTGCAGTGGTCGGCGCTGGCCGCGTCGAGTTCGACGGCGAGCTGCACGCCGGGTCCGTGGGACAGCTGGTTGGCGTGGATGCGCGGGTGCAGCCCCTTGGCCCGGCCCGCGGTGAGGATGGCGCGGGCCTGGTCGCCGTCGAAGGCGCCCTTCTCGCAGAAGACGTCGATCCAGCGGGCGTGCGGGGCGCAGGCGTCGAGCATCTCGCCGGTGACCAGGGCGACATAGGCGGCCGGGTCGTCGGCGAGGTCCGGGGAGACGATGTGGGCGCCGAGGTAGGTGACCTCGTCGGTGTGGCGGGCGGCGATGCGCAGGGCGCGGGCCTCGTCCTCGACGGTCAGGCCGTAGCCGGACTTCGTCTCGAAGGTCGTCGTGCCCTGGCGCAGCGCCTCGGCGAGGTAGCGGGTGAGGTTGGCCTCCAGCTCCTCGTCCGTCGCGGCGCGGGTGGCGGCGACGGTCGTCCGGATGCCGCCGGCGGTGTAGCTCCGGCCGGACATGCGGGCGTTGAACTCCTGGGTGCGGTCGCCCGCGAACACCAGGTGGGAGTGCGAGTCGACGAAGCCGGGGAGCACCGCCCGGCCGCCGGCGTCGACCCGGTTGTCAGTGGCGGGTGCTTTGCTTGATTCACCGGTCCACACGACACGGTCGCCGTCGATGACGACGGCCGCGTCCTGGATCAGTCCGAGGGGGGAGTTGTCACCGAGGGAGGGGTCGTTGGTGACCAGCGTGGCGATGTTGCTGATGACGGTGCTGCTCATGGCGTCGTCCTCGTGGGGCTGGGAGCGGGGTTCGGTGCGCGTCAGGCGCGCAGGGCGGCCACGGCGGCCGTCAGCGCCCCCGGCACGTCGGGCACGAGCGCGTGCGCCCCGTCCCGTACGACGTGCCGGCCGCCCACGATCGTGTGCCGCACATCCGCCGCCGTCGCCGCGAATACGGCCGTCTCGGCGCCGAGCCGGGGCACCGGGCCCGCGGTCCTGACCGAGTCGAGCGCGATCGTCGTGAGGTCGGCGAGCGCGCCCTCCTCGATGCTGCCGGCGTCCTGCCAGCCGAGGGCGGCATGGCCGTCGGCGGAGGCGGCCCGCAGCAGGGCGGCGGCCGTCCAGTGGCCGCGGGTGCGGGTGCGCAGCCGCTCGTCGAGCTCCATCGCGCGGGCCTCTTCGAGCAGGTCGATGACGGCGTGGCTGTCGGAGCCGAGGGACAGCGGGGAGCCGTGCCGTTGCAGGGCGACGGCGGGTCCGATGCCGTCGGCGAGGTCGCGTTCGGTGGTGGGGCACATGCAGGTGCCGGTGCCGGAGCGGCCGAGGAGCCTGATGTCCTCGTCGGTGAGATGCGTGTTGTGGACACCCGTGGTGCGCGGGCCGAGGACACCGTGGTCGGCGAGGAGGCGCGTGGGCGTGCACCCGTGGGCCTCCTGGCAGGCGTCGTTCTCCGCGGTCTGCTCGGACAGGTGCACGTGGAGCGGGGCCCGCCGCTCCTCGGCCCATCGCGCCACCGTCGCCAGCTGGCCCGCGGGCACGGCCCGCACGGAGTGGATGGCCGCCCCGATCCGCGCGTGGTCCCGGTCCTTGAGAACTGAACAGCGTTCCGCCCAGGCCTCGGCCGTCCGGTCGGAGAAGCGGCGCTGGTGCGCGTTGGGCGGCTGTCCGAAACCGGCGGACAGATAGGCGGTGTCGAGGAGCGTGATGCGGATGCCCGCGTCGGCGGCGGCCTGGATGAGGGCCTCGCCCATCGCGTTCGGGTCGGCGTAGGGCGTGCCGTCCGGGTTGTGGTGCACGTAGTGGAACTCACCCACGGCCGTGACACCGGCCAGCGCCATCTCCGCGTACACCGCGCGGGCCAGCGCGTGGTAGGTCTCCGGGGTCAGCCGGTCGGCGAAGGAGTACATGAGCTCGCGCCAGGTCCAGAAGGTGCCGGAACCCACCTGGACGGTGCCGCGCAGGGCGCGGTGGAAGGCGTGGCTGTGGGCGTTGGCCAGTCCGGGCAGGGTGAGACCGCGCAGGATCTCGGCGCCGGGCGGCGGGGTCGGCGTGTCCGTGCGGACGGCGGTGATGCGGCCGTCGCCGCCCGCGGAGCCGCCCGTGGACACGGTGATCGCCACGCCCGGCTCGACGTTGGTGTCGAGCCAGGCGTGCTCCAGCCAGTACGTACGCGTGAGGGGGTGCGTCACCTGCAGGCCAGCCCTTCCAGAACGTCGGCGAGTGCGGTCACCCCGGCCACGCAGTCGTCCTCGGCGGCGAACTCGGCCGGGGAGTGCGAGACACCCGTGGGGTTGCGCACGAACAGCATGGCGGTCGGAATGCTCCCGGACAGGATTCCGGCGTCGTGTCCGGCACCGGTCCCGAGGACGGGCACGGCGAGGGCGGGTTCGGTGTCCTTGCCGAGGATGCGGGCCAGTTCGTCCCGCAGGGCGTGGTCGAACTCGACGACGGGCGTGAAGGACTCGCGGACCACGTCCAGGTCGACTCCGTGGGCGGCGGCGTGGTCGCGGGCCGCCTTCTCGACGCCGTCGACCACGGTGTCCAGGCTCTCCTGGTCGGCCGCCCGGGAGTCGAGCCAGCCGCGTACCAGGGAGGGGATGGCGTTGACGCCGTTCGGCTCGACCGCGATCTTGCCGAAGGTGGCGACGGCGCCGGCGAGCTCGGCCTCGCGCCGGGCGGCGAGCACCGTCTCGGCGTACGACAGCATGGGGTCGCGCCGGTCCGCCAGCCGGGTGGTGCCGGCGTGGTTGGCCTGGCCCCGGAAGTCGAACCGCCACCGGCCGTGCGGCCAGATCGCGCCGGCCAGGCCGACCGGGTCACCGGACAGGTCGAGCGCCCGCCCCTGCTCGACGTGCAGTTCGACGAACGCGCCGATGCGGGCGAGCCTCTCCGGGTCGGCGCCGATGGCCTCGGGGTCGTACCCGGCGGCCTCCATGGCCTGCGGCAGCGTGACACCGTCCCCGTCGGTCAGCCGGTGCGCCTGCTCGACGGTGAGGTGTCCGGCGGTGAGCCGGGACCCGACGCAGGCGAGCCCGAACCGGGCGCCCTCCTCGTCGCCGAAGTTGACGAGCGCGACGGGCCTGGTGAACCGCACGCCGCGGGCGCGCAGTTCGTCCAGGGCGGCGAAGGAGGACACCACGCCGAGGGGTCCGTCGTAGGCGCCGCCGTCGGGCACCGAGTCGAGGTGCGACCCGGTGACGACGGCGTCGCCCGCGGCGGGGTCGCCGAGCCAGGCCCACTGGTTGCCGTTGCGGTCGAGTTCGTAGGTGAGCCCGCGGGACTCGGCCTGCTCCCTGAACCAGGCCCGGCAGTCGGCGTCGGCCCCGGTCCAGGCGAAGCGGCGGTAGCCGCCGGAGGAGCGGTCGCGGCCGATCGGCAGCAACTGCGTCCACATGCTGTGGAAGGTCACGCGTCGTCACCCTCGCGCATGGGGATGCGGACACCGCGCTCGTCGGCGACCTTCTCGGCGATGTCGTAGCCGGCGTCGACGTGCCGGATGACGCCCATCCCGGGGTCGTTCGTCAGGACCCGGCGGATCTTCTCGCCGGCGAGCGGGGTGCCGTCGGCCACCGTGACCTGTCCGGCGTGGATGGAGCGGCCCATGCCGACCCCGCCGCCGTGGTGGATGGACACCCAGGAGGCGCCGGAGGAGATGTTCACCATGGCGTTCAGCAGCGGCCAGTCGGCGATCGCGTCGGAGCCGTCGAGCATGGCCTCGGTCTCGCGGTAGGGAGAGGCCACCGACCCCGCGTCGAGGTGGTCGCGGCCGATGGCCAGCGGGGCCGCGAGTTCGCCGCTCGCGACCATGTCGTTGAAGCGCTCGCCGGCCTTGTCGCGCTCGCCGTAGCCGAGCCAGCAGATACGGGCGGGCAGACCCTGGAAGTGGACGCGCTCGCCGGCCAGCTTGATCCAGCGGGCCAGGGACTCGTTCTCGGGGAAGAGGTCGAGGATCGCCTTGTCGGTCTTGTGGATGTCGGAGGCATCGCCGGACAGGGCCGCCCAGCGGAAGGGGCCCTTGCCCTCGGAGAACAGCGGGCGGATGTAGGCGGGCACGAAGCCGGGGAAGGCGAACGCGCGGTCGTAGCCGGCGAGTTGGGCCTCGCCGCGGATCGAGTTGCCGTAGTCGAAGACCTCGGCGCCGGCGTCCATGAAGCCGACCATCGCCTCGACGTGCCGGGCCATGGACTCGCGGGCGCGGGTGGTGAAGCCGGCCGGGTCCTTGGCCGCGGCGGACGCCATGTCGTCGAAGTCGACGCCCACGGGCAGGTAGGCCAGCGGGTCGTGCGCCGAGGTCTGGTCGGTGACGATGTCGATGGGGGCGCCCTCGGCGAGCATGCGGGGCAACAGCTCCGCCGCGTTGCCGAGCAGGCCGATCGACAGCGGACGGCGCTGGTCGCGGGCATCGGTGGCGAGCTGGAGCGCGTGCTCCAGGGAGTCCGCCCGCACGTCGAGGTAGCGGTGCTCGATGCGCCGCTCGATGGCGCGCGGGTCGCAGTCGATGCAGAGGGCGACGCCGTCGTTCATGGTCACGGCGAGCGGCTGGGCGCCGCCCATGCCACCGAGGCCGGCGGTCAGGGTGATGGTGCCGGCGAGGGTGCCGTTGAACTTCTTCGCGGCGACGGCGGCGAAGGTCTCGTAGGTGCCCTGGAGGATGCCCTGGGTGCCGATGTAGATCCAGGAGCCGGCCGTCATCTGGCCGTACATGGTCAGGCCGAGGGCCTCCAGGCGGCGGAACTCCTCCCAGTTGGCCCAGTCGCCGACGAGGTTGGAGTTGGCGATGAGCACGCGCGGGGCCCACTCGTGGGTCTGCATGACGCCGACCGGGCGGCCCGACTGGACGAGCATCGTCTCGTCCTGCTTGAGCGTGCGCAGGGTGCGGACCATGGCGTCGAAGGAGCGCCAGTCGCGGGCCGCCTTGCCGGTGCCGCCGTAGACGACGAGCTTGTCGGGGTGCTCGGCGACCTCCGGGTCGAGGTTGTTCTGCAGCATCCGCAGGGCGGCCTCCTGCTGCCATCCCAGGGCGCTCAGTTCCGTACCGCGGGGCGCTCGCACGGGGCGGGGTCCTGACATGGTCTGCCTCCAAGCGGATTGTTGCTGCCGTTATTCACATACTCACCCTCTGAATAGAGCTAGTCAATACAGGGGTCGGCCCGCACCGGCACCTCGCGGGTGTTTGGCTGGACGCATGGGCACGGACAACGACATGACGGGGCACGCCGTGGACGACAGCTGGGACCGGGCGGACGGGCGGGCGGCACCTGTCCCGCGCGCGGGCGTGGACGCGGGCTCCGGTGCCGACCGGGTCGTCCGCCGCGACCAGGCGGTGCGGGCCGCCGTGGAGCAGGGGCTGCTCGCACCCGGCGCTCCGATCGTCGCCCTGCTCGACGTCACCGGCATCCGGGAGTCGGCGGCCGAGCTGACGGCCGCCTTCGACGCGGTGGTGGCGCCCGGTACGCCCGTGCTGCACGCCTTCGCCGTGAAGGCGACCCCGCTGGTCCCGGTGCTGCGGCTGCTGCACGAGGAGGGGATCGGCGCGGAGGTGGCGAGCCCCGGCGAGCTGGCCCTCGCGCGCGCGGCGGGCCTGCCGCCGTCCCGCACGGTCCTCGACTCGCCCGCCAAGACCCCGGCGGAGCTGCGCGAGGCGCTGGCCCTCGGGATCGCGGTCAACGCGGACAACCCGCAGGAGCTGGACCGCATCGACGCGCTGATGCGCTCCGCCACCACCCGCTCCCCGCTCGGCATCCGGGTGAACCCGCAGCTCGGCGGGGGTTCCATCGAGGCCCTGTCCACGGCCACGGCGACCTCGAAGTTCGGCGTGGCGCTGCGCGACGAGGGCGCGCGCGAATGGGTCGTACGGGCCTACGCGGACCGCCCGTGGCTGACCCGGCTGCACGCGCACACCGGGTCGCAGGGCATCCCGCTGTCGCTGATGGCGCGGGGCGCGGCGGAGACCTACGCGCTCGCCGAGGAGATCAACCGCCGTGTCGGCCGGCCGCAGATCGACACGATCGACATCGGCGGCGGACTGCCGGTCAACTTCGGCTCGGACGCGACGGCACCTACGTACGCGCACTACGCGCGCCTGCTGCGGGAGGCGGTGCCGGGCCTGTTCGACGGGCGGTACGGACTGGTCACCGAGTTCGGGCGGTCGCTGCTGGCCAAGCACGGGACGGTGGTGGCCCGGGTGGAGTACGCCAAGTACGCCGGCGGGCGGCCGGTGGCGGTCACGCACGCGGGCGTCCAGGTCGCGGCGCGGACGGTCTACGTACCCACGGCGTGGCCGCTGCGCATCGCCGCGTACGACGCGAAGGGCCGGCCCAAGAGCGGACCCGGGGTGGTGCAGGACATCGCGGGGCCGGCCTGCTTCGCGGGCGACCTGCTCGCCTCCGGACGCGAACTGCCCCTCCTCGAACAGGGCGACTACGCGGCGGCACTGGACACGGGCGCCTACTATTTCGCCCACCACTACGCCTACAACTCCCTTGCCCGGCCCGGCATCTACGGCTTCGCCGCCGACGGGGCCGGGGGCGTCGCCTTCGCGACCGTCCGCGAGCAGCAGACCGTACGGGAGATCGTGGCCGAATCCGGAGGGGCGCACGCCGCCGCGCTCACCACCCTCCGGGCGTCCGGGCGCGATTGACCGACTCCCTCACAACATGCTGGTCAACTGGGCTGTGTTTGAGGTCAGTTGACCCACCTTAGCCATCCGCAGCATGTTCCGCCGGAAAATGCCAGAACACTCACTCCCCACGCACACGTTGCGTAGTTTCGGCGTCACTCAGCCGAATCACCAGGCGGGAGGGAGCCACGGTGCCCGGAATCGACGAGTGTCTGCTGGAAGCGATGCGACTGCCCGGTGCCCGGGGCGCCGCGCTGGTCGACTGGACCAGCGGGCTGGCCCTGGGCACCGTCGGGGAGTCCCCGGGCGGCGATCACGAGGCGGCGGCCGCGGAGGCGGCCGAACTCGCGCGGCTGGCCGCCGAACAGCACGCCTTCGCACCCGCGGGCGAGACGGAGCAGGACTCGGCGGAGGCCGGGGCCGGGCCGCCGGTCGAGGACCTGATCCTCAGCAACCGGGACAGCTACCACGTGCTGCGGTTCGTGCCGACGTCCTTCGACAGCAGCGTCTTCCTGCACCTGTGGCTGGCCCGCGCGGACGGCAACCTCGCGCTGGCCCGCATCCGGCTGGGTGAGATGGCGGGACGGCTGGTGCTCGGATGACCGTCGTCAGAACCACTCCGCCGCCCCGCCTGCCCGTGCGGGACAAGGCCGCGGCCCAGGACCGCGGCTGGGGCGGCGTCTCACCGATGCTGACCCGGCTCGCCGCCGAGCGGGCCACCGGGGTCCTCGTCCGCGAGCGCGGCACGCTCCATCTCGCCGAGGGTCAGGTGGTGCACGCGGAGAGCCCCGCCGCTCCCGCCCTCGACGTGCTCCTCACCACCCGCGGCCCGCTCGGCGGCCCCGCCGTCCTCAGCACGGTCCCGGCCACGGACCTGCCGGCCGGCGTCGCCACCGTCACCGGCCCGCGGGGGGAGGCGGCGGGCGGGGCGGGCGGACGGCACCGCTCCGGGCGCGTCCCGGTCGACGGCGGCCGGCCCGCCCCGGGCGCGCTGGAGCTGTGCCACCTGGTCGCGCTGTACGACGCGGCGTACTTCGCCCTCGCGCCCAGCAGCACACCCGGCCGGTTCCGCTACGGCACCACGGAGACCCCGGGCGCCGTACGGCCCGTACCGGTGGCCGCCCTGGAACGCGAGACGCTGCGCCGCCGCGACCTGCTGCACCGCATCTGGCCCGACTCCACGACCGACGCCACCCCGCTGACACGGGCCGAGGCGGTCGCCGCCCCGGCGCTCACCCCCCGCCGGCAGGCGGTGCTGGCCCTGGTGGACGGCGTACGCACGGCGTCGGACATCGCGCGGGAGCTGGGCCGGCCGGCGTTCCACACGCTGGTGGACGTACGCCGGCTGGTGGCGGCCGGCGTGGTGGCGCCCCGTCCGCAGGCTCCCGCCCTGCCACCCCCGCCCGTGCTCGGCGCCCCCGGCGAACCGAGCGACCCCGACATCACGCTGCTGAAGAGGCTCAGGGATGCGCTGGAGGCCCTTTGAAAGGCAGCGACCTCGTGCCGAGAGGAGTGACCCGATGGCAGCGGAGGTGACGGCGAGGGAAGTCACGGCGGCAGAGGTGACGGCGGCGGAGGCGGAGATCCTGGACGAGCTGCGCCGGCTGCGCGCCCGCGTGCCGCAGCTGACCGGTTCCCTGGCCTCCGGTGTCGACGGACTCGTCCTCGCCCAGGACACCCCCGGTGTCGAACCGGCGGGGGTGGCGGCGCTGGCCGCGACCGCCCGTGGGGTCGCCGTCCAGCTGACGGACGCCACCGGTCACGGTGACTTCCGCGAGCTGCTGGTGCGCGGGGTGTACGGCTGCGTGGCGACGTACTCGGCGGGCCCCTTCGCCGTACTGACGCTGCTCGCCCAGGACCGCGTCAACGTCGGCCGCCTCCACCTGGAGGGGCGCCGGGCCGGTGCCCGCATCGGGGAGCTCGTCGTCGCGCCCGCCGCGCCGGCGCCCCGGGCACCGGCGCGGCCCCCGAAGCCCACGGCGAAGCCCGCCACGCGCGCCCCGGCGCGCACGACGGCCCGCGCCACTTCGAGGACCACCGCCAAGACCACCCCGCGGCCCGCCCCGAAACCCACCACGAACCCGGCCGCGGCCGAACCGGCCCCTACGACGAGCCGGGCGACCGGACCGTCCACCGGACCCGGACCGTCCACCGGAACCCATGCGGCCACCGGAACCGGCCCGGCCACCGGTCTGCCGTCCGGACCGGTCACCGCAACCGGCCCGGGCACCGCACCGCCCGCCGGAACCGGCCGGGGCACCGGCCCGTCCACCGAGCCGGTCACCGCGCCGCCCGCCGGACCGGTCACCGCACCGAGCGGCAGGCGGGCCACGCGGTCGGCCACCGGCACGACCCGGACACCGGCCGCGCCATCCGCCGACACACCGACGGCCGGTCCGTCAGCCACACCGACGGCCACACCGACGGCCGGTCCGTCAGCCACACCGACGGCCGGTCCGACGGCCGCACCGGCGGCCGGTCCGACGGCCGCACCGGCCGCGGGACCGGTGACCGCCCGTGTCACCGCACGAGTCACCGCCAGGATCACCGGCAACGCCACCGACCAGACTCGCACCCCGACCCTCGGCCCGGCCACCGTCCCACCACCCGAACCAGCCGCCCACCCGGCGACCGAACCGGCTCTCGAACCAGCCGTCGGCCCGGCGACCGAACCAGCCGTCGACCCGGCGACCGCCCCGGCCATCGACATGGCGACCGGCATGGCGACCAGCGTGGCCACCGATCCGGCCGTCGATCCGGCCACCGATCCCCCCACCGAGCCCAGCGACAAGCCGGCCGCCCAGACCAGCGCCACACGCACCAGAACCGCGCGCCCACCTCGCGGCACGTCCGCCAACGCGCGTACCACCACGGAAAGTTGAGAGGACCAGATCACCATGGCCAACACCGAGACCACCCTCAAAGAAGCTCTCGCCTCCATCGAGGGCGCCACCGGCGTCGCGCTCGTCGACTACACCAGCGGTATGGCGCTGGGCACCATCGGCGGCAGCAAGGGCTTCGACCTCAACGTCGCCGCGGCCGGCAACACCGACGTGGTACGCGCCAAGATGCGCACGATGGAGCACCTCGGTCTGAAGGCCGAGATCGAGGACATCCTGATCACCCTGTCCGACCAGTACCACCTGATCCGGCTGATCAGCGGCCGGGGCGGCAACGGCCTCTTCCTCTACCTGGTGCTCGACGCCAAGCGGGCCAACCTCGCGATGGCCCGCCACCAGCTGAAGAGGATCGAGGGGGATCTGGAGGTCTGACCCGGGGGGCCGGAGCTCACACCATCGCCGCGGTGCGGCGGCGGGCCCCGCCCGGGGCCGCGTCGCCCGCGGCGATGCCCGTGCCGCGGTACGCCCTGACGGGTTTGCCGGCCGGGCGTCCGCCCCGCGCGTCGAGCCAGTCGACGCGCACCCACAGCAGGGCCTCCCCGGCCCGCTCGCGCCGCCCCAGCCAGGCGGCCTTGAGCCGCAGCCCGGTGCCGCAGCCGGCGAGCAGCATGCCGCCCGCGGCGGGTACGGCGAACGCGCTGCCCAGCGCGGCGAGGAAGGCGAGCAGCAGCCACCAGCGGTGTCCCCGGCGCCAGTTGCGCACGGTCACCGCGCGGTCCTGGAGCACGTCGTGCCGGCCCGCGCGGGCGGCGCCCCGGGCGAGGTCGGCGTACCGCCCTCGCCCGCGGTACACCACGACGGCCGCGGCGACGATGAACAGCGCGGCGCCCGCCAGCACCCCGATCCTGCGGCCCGTGACGCCGGGCACCAGCACGCCGACGCCTCCCGCGAACACCCCGGCCCACCACAGGGGTGCGGCTCCGGCCCGTACGACCACGGCCACCCGAGCCAGCCCCTGACCTCCGCGTCCTGCACGTGCCACGTTGCGCCTCCTCGCCCTGGGCGACTTCCCTTTACGGCTTCCCGGTTACGGCTTTCCGGCCGCGCAGGATAGCGAGCGAAGGTGAGACGAGTCTGAGAGCGGACCGACGAGTTCGGGACACGGCGCACGAGCGGCCCCACGAGCCGTCACTCCACGAACAGCCCCCGGGCCACCGCGTTCGCGTCGAACTCCTCCAGCCGGGCCTGCGCGTCCGGCAGGTCGTCGCACATCGCCTCCAGGAGCACCCGGCCCAGCAGCATCGGGGCGCAGGCGGTGTCGAAGGCGAGGCCCGTGCCGACGGCGGCGGGCAGCAGCAGGTCGGACACCTTGGCGACGGGCGCGAACGCGGAGTCCGCGACGGTCACCACGGTCAGGCCCGCCTGCCGGGCGTAGGCGAGCGTGTCGAGCACCTCGCGCGGATGCCGGGGCAGCGCGAAGCACAGCAGGGTGGAGGCGCCGGCGCGGACGGCGGCGTCGATGCGGTCGTGGATCATCGTGCCGCCCTCGTTGAGCAGCCGTACGTCCGGATGGACCTTGGCGGCGAAGTACGCGAAGCCGTACGCCTGGGAGGCCGCGGCCCGCAGCCCGAGCACGGGCAGCGGCCGGGAGGCGGCGAGCAGCCGTCCCGCCCGCTGGAGCGGCCGCGGGTCGGCGAGGAGTTCCGCGAGGTGCCGCAGGTTCTCGATCTCGGCCTCGACGGCCTGCTGGTACTCGTTGTACGACGCCGGGTCCGCGCTCTGTTCGGCGGGCGCCACCTCCCGCAGGTGGCGGCGCAGGGCGGGGTAGCCGTCGAAGCCGAGGGCGACCGCGAAGCGGGTTACCGACGGCTGGCTGACCCCGGCCAGTTCGGCCAGCTCCACGCTGGACAGGAACGGCACGTCGGCCGCCCGCCGGACCATGCTGTGCGCGATGCGCCGCTGGGTCGGTGTCAGCCGGTGCCCCTCGAAGAGGGCCTGGAGCCGTGCGGCGGAGCTGTCCGCCACGCTCACTCCCGTACCCGTGTCCCTGTCCGCGCTCATGCCCCGCTCCCCCTCCAGATGTCCGTGAACCGGTCCAGCAGCCGGGCCGCCGCCGTCACGTCGTCCGTGAGCGGCCGGTCGGCCTGTTCCGCGTCGAGCACCGACTCGGCGAGCTCCAGCGCCCGGCCCACCGGAAGTCCCGGGTCGGGCCGGAGGTCGCGCTGGCGCAGCGCCCGTACGGCGGCGACGAGTTCGCAGCCGACGACGAGACGGTACGCGCCGCAGGCACGCAGCGTCTGCCGGGCGGCGAGCGAGGCGAAACTGGCCTGTTCCTCGACGCCCCGGGAGAGTACAGCGTGGCCGAGCGACGCGGGTGCCGAGAAGGCCCGCAGGTCACCGAGGGCGGCCCCGGCGGCGTACTCCAGGATCATCACGCCGGACGAGGCGGGTTCCAGGTCGGCGAGGAAGGGCCGCAGCCGGGTGTAGGCGGGTTCGTTCAGGGTGGAGAGCCGGGAGGTCGACAGCCGTGCCACCTGTGTGACCGAGAGCCTGAAGTGGTCCAGGGCGAGCGCCAGTTGGGCCTGGTAGAAGCCGCCGTGGTGGTAGGCGGCGAGGTCCTGGGGGGAGATGAGGGGGTTCTCGGCGGCGGCGTTGATCTCGATGGCGAGCACCTCCTCCAGGGCGTCGGCGGCGTCGTGCGCGGGACCGTGGATCTGGGGCAGGCAGCGGAAGCCGTACGGGTCCTGGATGCGGCCGAGGGGCGGGGTGGGCCGGTCGGCGGCGCCGATCAACTCCCGCATGCGGCGGGCGACTTCGACGCTGCCCCGGTGTGGGCGGGCGGCGTGCACGGGGGCGGCGTACGCCTCGTGCGAGCCGTCGACGGCGAGCAGGGACAGGGCGCCGACGACCTGGGTGGCGGCGACGAGGCCGCGCAGTTCGTGCAGGGCGAGCGCGGACTGGCCGAGCGTGAGGGCGTTGCTGCTGATCAGCGCGAGGGCGTCGTTGTTGTCGAGGGACTGGGGTTCGGGTGCGGCGGCGCCGCGCCACGGGTGCTCCCCCACCAGTGCGAGCCCCAGCTGGGCCAGAGCGGCGAGATCTCCGGTGCCGACCGAGCCGAACTCGTTGACGACCGGATACGCCCCGCTCTCCAGCGCCTCGCACAGGGCGGTCACGACACCGGGCCGCAGTCCGGCGCCACCGGCGAGCAGTTGGTTGGCGCGGACGGCGAGCATGGCCCTGATCTGCCGGGCGGGCAGTTCCCCGCCGATGGCGCCGGCGTGGCTGCGCAGCAGCCGCAGGCCGTGTTCGGCGGCCGCCTCGGTGGGCACGTCCTCGTTCCGGTTGGCGCCCACGCCGGTGGAGCGGCCGTAGACGCGTCCGGTCGCGGCGATCCGGCGGGCGGCGTCCCAGGAGTCGGTCATCCGCGCCACCGCGTCGGCGTCGGGGGCCGGCAGCGCGGTCGCGTCGGCGAGCCGGACGACGTCCACGACCGCGAGACCACGCCCGTCGAGGACGACGGGACCGGAGTCCCCGGACGCCGTGGAAGCCGGTACGTCCACGATCTGAGACGACATAAGGCCACAGACTCCCTTCGACCCGGACACTCGATCTTGCCTGCCGGTCATCCGTACCTCGGATTAACACCAGGGCATTGACAACCTATTCAGACACCAAGAACTCTGCATGAGGTTATACAGCCGGGCAAGGGACAACTCATGATCCAGTTCGACGCGGTCCACAAGCGCTTCCCCAACGGCACGACAGCAGTCCACGATCTCTCCCTCGACATGCCGGAAGGCGGCGTGACCGTCCTCGTCGGATCCTCCGGTTGCGGCAAGACCACCACCCTGCGCATGGTCAACCGGATGGTCGAACCGACCTCCGGCACCATCCGGGTCGGCGGCAGGGACGTCACCCGGCAGGACGCCGCCGAACTGCGCCGCTCCATCGGGTACGTCATCCAGCAGTCGGGGCTCTTCCCGCACCGCACGGTCCTCGACAACATCGCCACCGTGCCGCTGCTGCTCGGCTGGGGCCGCCGCAGGGCGCGGGCCAGGGCCGCCGAACTGCTGGAGACCGTCGGTCTCGCCGCCGACGCCGGGCGGCGCTACCCGCACCAGCTCTCCGGCGGCCAGCAGCAGCGGGTCGGCGTCGCCCGAGCGCTCGCCGCCGACCCGCCGGTGCTGCTCATGGACGAGCCGTTCGGCGCCGTCGACCCGGTCGTGCGCACCCAGCTCCAGGACGAACTGCTCCGACTCCAGCAGGAGTTGAACAAGACCATCGTCTTCGTCACGCACGACATCGACGAGGCCGTCCGGCTCGGTGACCGCATCGCCGTCTTCCGCACCGGCGGCCACCTCGTGCAGTGCGCGGCCCCCGCCGAACTCCTCGCCCGCCCGGCCGACGACTTCGTGGCCGACTTCCTCGGCGCCGAGCGCGGCCTCAAGCTGCTCTCGCTGAAGACCCTCGCCGGCGTCCCGCAGGGCCCGGCCCCCGAGGGCGGCGCCTGGACCCTCGTCCTCGACGCGGCACGCAAGCCGCTGCACTGGTCCGCCGACAGGACGCGGGACGAACTGCCCGTACGGCCGCTCACCGACGGCGACTCCCTGCTGTCGGCGCTCAACGAGTCCGTCGCCTCCCCCACCGGCCTGGTCGCCCGCGTCGACGCCGACGGCGTCCTCACCGGTGTCACCTCCCGCGACGACATCCACGCCCACGCGGGCCGCGCCCACACCGAGGCCCGGACCTCCACGGACACCGGCGTGGCCGCATGAGCGTCGACTGGTCGTGGATATCCGGCCACACCGACGACCTGACCACCCTCACGGTCTCCCACCTCCAGGCCGCCCTCACCGCCGTGCTGCTCGGCCTGCTGGTCTCGCTGCCCCTCGCCGTGGTGGCCCACCGCGTCCGCTTCCTGCGCGGCATCCTCCTCGGGCTCTCGAACGTCCTGTTCACGATCCCGTCCATCGCGATCTTCGTACTGCTGCTGCCGGTGACCGGACTGACCCGCACCACGACCGTCGTCGGCCTGACCGTCTACACCCTGGTCGTCCTGCTGCGGAACACGGTCGAGGGCCTCGACTCCGTCCCCGCCAAGACCAGGGAGGCGGCCAGGGCGATGGGCACGCGCCCCCTGCGCACGCTGCTGACCGTCGAACTCCCGCTCGCCCTTCCGGTGATCATGGCGGGCGTGCGCATCGCGACCGTGATGTCGATCTCCCTGGTCTCGGTGGCCACCTACCTCGGCGACGGCGGTCTCGGCCAGCTCTTCACCGACGGCTTCCAGCGCGACTTCCCGACCCCGGTGATCGCGGGGGTGGTCCTCACGATCCTGCTCGCGGTGCTCGCGGACGCCGTCCTGGTCGCCGTCCAGTACGTCCTGACCCCGTGGAAGAGGCGGCGAGCCTGAGATGTACGAACTCATGAAGAACCTCGGCGCCTGGCTCACCAGCGGCGCCCAGTGGTCCGGCGCCGACGGCATCGCCCACCGGGTCGCCGAGCACCTCCAGTACTCGCTGCTCGCCACCCTCGTCGCCGCGGTGATCGGCCTCCCGCTGGGCCTGCTGATCGGCCACACCGGCCGCGGCGCGTTCCTCGCCATCAACCTCGCGTCCTTCGGCCGCGCCCTGCCCACGGTCGGCCTGGTGGTCCTGGTCTTCCTGGCCAGCGGCCTGTCCATGTGGCCGGTGTACATCGCGCTGGTCGCCCTCGCGGTGCCTTCGATCGTCACCAACACCTACGCGGGCATGAGCGCCGTCGACCCCGACGTGAAGGACGCGGCCCGCGGCCAGGGCATGCGCGGCCACCAGGTGCTGCTGCGGATCGAACTCCCGCTCGCGCTCCCGCTGATCATGACGGGCCTGCGTCTCGCGCTCATCCAGGTGGTCGCCACCGCCACGATCGCCGCGTACGTCTCCTTCGGCGGGCTGGGCCGCTACGTCTTCGACGGTCTCGCGCAGCGCGACCTCGTCCAGGTCCTCGGCGGGGCGGTCCTGGTCGCCGCGGTCGCCGTCGTCCTGGACCTGGCGCTGGCCGGCCTCCAGCGCTTCCTGTTCCTCCCCCGCTCTCGACGCCGCTCGGGCGGGGGGACCCCCACCCGCAACGCCCACACCGCCTAGGGAACCCCCGACATGAACCGACGCACCCTCCTCGGCGGCCTGTTCGCGGCCGCCTCCGTCCCCGCCCTCGCCGCCTGTGGGGGCGGCATCACCTCCCTCGACAGCCAGGGCACCGGCGCGTCCGGCGGCGGCGGCTCCAGCAAGGGCGGAGTCACCATCGGCACCGCCAACTTCACCGAGAACCAGGTGCTGGGCTACCTCTACGCGGCCGTCCTGGAGCAGGCAGGCGTGAAGGTGAAGGTCCGCCCCAACCTCGGCACCCGGGAGATCGTCTTCCCCGCCCTCAGGAGCGGCGACATCGACCTCCTGCCCGAGTACCAGGGCGCTCTGCTCACCTACCTCGACCCCAGGTCCACGGTCGCGGAGCCGGGCTCGATGCAGAACGCCCTGGCCCTCGCTCTCCCGGCCGGCCTCCAGGTCCTGCCGTACGGCATGGCCGAGGACTCGGACGCCTTCGTCGTCACCCGCGAGACCGCGCGGAAGTACGGCCTGACCTCCCTCGCCGATCTGAGGAAGCGGAACGGCGAGCTCGTCCTCGGCGCCGCCGCCGAGATGAAGACGCGCCAGGTCGGTGTGGTCGGCCTGAAGGACGTGTACGGCGTCGAGTTCAAGGAGTTCAGGTCGCTCGACTCCGACGGCCCGCTGGTCAAGGGCGCCCTGAAGAAGGGAGACGTGGACGTGGCGAACCTGTTCACCACCGACACCGACATCAAGGCCAACGACTGGGTGGTCCTGACCGACCCGCAGAACCTGGTTCCCAGCCAGCACATCGTCCCCCTCATCGCCGACCGCAAGGCCGACGACACGGTCCGCAAGGCCCTCGCGAAGCTCGGCAACGTCCTGACCACCGCCCAGCTCACCGAGCTGAACCGCCAGGTGGACAAGGACAAGAAGGACCCTCAGGACGTGGCGAACGCGTTCGCGAAGCAGCACGGTCTGGCGGCGTAGCCGGGAGGTCGGCGGCCCCCGCCCGAACAGGGGGGCTATCCCCAGTGCGGCCGCCGTGACCGCTGCCTAGCCTGGTCGGCATGACCGGAATGGAAGCTCGGGACATCGAGCTGAAGAAGGAACTCAACGTCACCCTGCAAGCCCGCAGGGAACTGGGCGAGGACTACGAGTCGGCGCTGGTCGACTCGTTCCTGGAGAAGGTCGACCAGCGTATCGACGACGCCGTGGAGCGCCGGCTGCGCAGGCAGTTCGCCGAGCGGCGGATGGTGGCGGCCCGGGGCTCCCGGTCGCCGCAGGCCACCGACTCCTGGGGCGAGCGCTTCGGGTTCGGCATCGTCTCGCTGGTCCTGGCGATCCCGCTGTCCGCGATCGGCGGCGCCCTCGGCCACCTGCCCGGTCTGTTCGCCGCCTGGGCCGGCATCGTCGGGGTCAACGCCTTCCAGGCCGTCCGCACCAACCCCGGTCTCTTCGGCGGCATGCGCCGCAGGGTCGCGGAGGACGGCGACTGGAAGGACTGACCGCGCCGCCGCCCGCCCGGACTCACGCCTGCCGGGTGGGCAGCACCACGATCTGCCGCTGGTTCACCCGGCGCGGCCGGCTCGCCACGTACGCCACGTACGCCACGTACGCCACGTACGCCACGTACGCCACGTACGCCACGTACGCCACGTACGCCACGTACGCCACGTACGCCACGACGTCGGCGTCCTCCTCTGACGCCAGCCCGTCCAGCGCCTCGAACGTGTCCTCGACCTCGTCGCACGGTTCGTCGCCGCCGATGTGCGGCGTCGGCTCGTTCTCGGTCAGTCCGGGCTCGATGTCGGTGACCCGGACGTCCCGAGGCCCGAACTCGGTGCGCAGGGACGTGAAACACGTCCGGCACCAGGTGGGCGGGCCTGCTCACGCCGCCGTACGAGACGGTGACGGTCCCGGCCGACCCGGAGCAGACGATCGTGGTCCACACACCGCAACCGGATTCGTGGACAGCGGAGAGGCCGGCCTTGCTCGGCAGTGGGAAAGCCGCCACCTCGACCGTCGGCTGAGCGGCCGCGCCGGCGAGCGCCACCTCCGCGGGAGCGGCGCCGGTTCAGGCGCAAAGGGTGTGCGCGGGGACCGCCGCACCCCCGTTACCGGGGGGCGGGACGACGGCGGTCCCCGCGGAGGACGCGTGCCGGGTCAGGGCCGGGCGTGCGCGTCCATGGCGTCCATGGAGGTCCGGGAGCCGCTCCGGAGGTCCTTGACGCCGTTTCGGTGCCGGCTGGGCGGGGAGCCGCTCCCGCCCTGCCGACATCCACCAATGTGCCGGAGCCGTGTTAAGCGGGTGCTGCGCGTACGTGACACGCTCGTACCACTTCTGCGAAGTCCACCTTTTCGGTGGGAAACCGCAAGTTCGGCACCGGCACCGGCGGTTCACCGCAGGTTTCCCGTTACTTTCCGCCCCGGGCGAGGAAGGCCAGCAGGTCCTGCCGGCTGACCACGCCGGTCGGCTTGCCCTCGACGAGGACGATCGCCGCGTCCGCCGAGCCCAGCACGGTCATCAGGTCGCCGACCGGCTCACCGGAGCCGACCTGCGGCAGCGGCGCCGACATGTGCTTCTCCAGCGGGTCCTCCAGCGACGCCCGCTGGGTGAACAGGGCGTCCAGCAGCTCCCGCTCGACGACCGAGCCCACGACCTCGGCGGCCATGACGTCCGGGTGACCGGCGCCCGGCTTCACGATCGGCATCTGGGAGACGCCGTACTCGCGCAGCACCTCGATGGCCTGGCCGACGGTTTCGTCCGGGTGCATGTGCACGAGGGAGGGGATGGCGCCGTGCACCTTGTCGCTGAGGACGTCGGCGACGCGGGCGCTGGTGCCCTCGTTCTCCAGGAAGCCGTAGTCGGCCATCCACTCGTCGTTGAAGATCTTCGAGAGGTAGCCGCGGCCGCTGTCGGGCAGCAGGACGACGACGACGTCGTCGGGGCCCAGCCGCTCGGCGACGCGCAGCGCGGCGACGACGGCCATCCCGCAGGAGCCGCCCACCAGCAGGCCCTCCTCCTTCGCGAGCCGCCGGGTCATCTGGAAGGAGTCCTTGTCGGACACCGCGACGATCTCGTCGGCGACCGTCCGGTCGTAGGCGCTCGGCCAGAAGTCCTCGCCGACGCCCTCCACGAGGTACGGCCGCCCGGAGCCGCCGGAGTACACGGACCCCTCCGGGTCGGCGCCGACGACCTGGACCCGGCCGTCACTGGCGTCCTTCAGGTAGCGCCCGGTGCCGGAGATGGTGCCGCCGGTGCCCACACCCGCCACGAAGTGGGTGATCCGCCCCTCGGTCTGCTCCCACAGCTCGGGGCCGGTGGAGTGGTAGTGGGAGAGCGGGTTGTTCGGGTTGGAGTACTGGTCGGGCTTCCAGGCGCCGGGCGTCTCGCGCACCAGGCGGTCGGAGACGTTGTAGTAGGAGTCCGGGTGCTCGGGATCGACGGCGGTGGGGCAGACGACCACATCGGCCCCGTAGGCCCGCATCACGTTGATCTTGTCGAGGGACACCTTGTCGGGGCACACGAAGATGCACTTGTAGCCCTTCTGCTGGGCCACGATGGCGAGCCCGACCCCGGTGTTGCCGCTGGTCGGCTCGACGATGGTGCCGCCCGGCCTGAGCTCGCCGCTCTCCTCGGCCGCCTCGATCATGCGCAGGGCGATGCGGTCCTTCACGGAACCGCCGGGGTTGAAGTACTCCACCTTGGCCAGGACGGTCGCCCGAATGCCCTTGGTCACGCTGTTGAGCCTCAGCAGCGGGGTGTTGCCGACGAGGCTGATCATCGAGTCGTGGAATTGCACCGTTGTCTCCGGATGCTTGCAAAAGAAGTGGTCGTAGTGGTTCCGCCAGCCTAAGGGCTGCCGTCGGATTCCCGGTGTTCCGCGGTTCCGGGGCCCGGGGTGGGCCACGCGGGTGGTTCGGCGCGCTGCGGGGTGCGGGTGGTTCGGCTCGCTGCGGGGTGCGGCCGGCGCCGCGGAGGGCAGGGGGTGTCCGACGGCTGGGCCGACCGCCGCTCCGGCACCCGTGACGGTCGTTCACCGCCTGTGGGGATTGGGCGACGGTGCGTGCGGGGCAAGCAGTGGGTGTACCGGTACGTGGAGGTGGCGGCGACGTATGACGAGCATGTCGAGAGCGAGAGTGGCCCGGCGCATCGCGGCCGGCGCGGCCTACGGCGGTGGCGGGATCGGTCTGGCCGGGGCGGCGGCGGTCGGTCTGGTGCTGGCCGAGGTGCGGATGGCCAGGCGGCAGGTGGGCAACGGCTCGGCACCCCATGTGCCGAACGCGCAGGGGCTGTACGGCCTCGGGTACTCCGTCCCGGGTGAGCCGCCGCTGCGGCTGGCGATGCTGGGTGACTCGACGGCGGCGGGCCAGGGCGTGCACCGGGGTGGGCAGACGCCGGGCGCGCTGCTGGCCTCGGGGCTGGCGGCGGTGGCCGAGCGCCCGGTGGAACTGCGCAACCTGGCTCTGCCCGGGGCCTGCTCCGACGACCTGGACCGGCAGGTCGCGCTCGCCCTGTCGGATCCCACCCGGGTGCCCGACGTCTGCGTCATCATGATCGGCGCGAACGACGTGACCCACCGGATGCCGCCGACCCGTTCGGTGCGTCACCTCTCGGCGGCGGTACGGCGGCTGCGCACGGCCGGCGCCGAGGTCGTCGTCGGCACGTGTCCCGACCTGGGCACCATCGAGCCGGTTCAGCAGCCGCTGCGGTGGCTGGCCCGGCGGGCGTCCCGCCAGCTGGCGGCGGCGCAGACCATCGGGGCGGTGGAGCAGGGCGGCCGCACGGTGTCGCTGGGCGACCTGCTCGGCCCCGAGTTCGAGGCGAACCCGCGGGAGCTGTTCGGTCCGGACAACTACCACCCCTCCGCGGAGGGCTACGCGACGGCGGCGATGGCGGTGCTGCCCACCGTCTGCGCGGCCCTGGGCCTGTGGCCGGCCGACGAGGAGCGTCCGGACGCCTCCCGCCGCGAGGGCTTCCTGCCCGTGGCCCGGGCCGCCGCGGAGGCGGCCTCGGAGGCCGGTACGGAGGTCGCGGCCGCGATGCCGAGCGGTTCGAAGGGGCCCTGGGCCCTCCTCAAGCGCCGCCGCCGCAGGCTGCCGGCGGTGGTGCGGGTCGACGAGCCGGTGGGCGGGTCGCACGACACGGACGGAGCGGAGACCTGAGGGCGGGGTCGCACGACACGGACGGAGCGGAGACCTGAGGGCGCGTCTGCTCGCGTACCCGCGGCGCGCACCGCGCGAGCCGACCTAAGCAAGCGCTTGGAAAAGAGGTCCGCATCACACCCGTATGGCGGTGACCACGGGCTTACGTACAGGTAACTTGCCCCGTAAGCCCCTCCCGTCGTCGTCTGGAGCCGTGATGCCCGAAGCCGTGATCGTCTCGACCGCCCGCTCCCCCATCGGCCGCGCTTTCAAGGGCTCCCTCAAGGACCTGCGCCCCGACGACCTGACCGCCACGATCATCCAGGCGGCGCTCGCCAAGGTCCCGGAGCTCGACCCCCGGGACATCGACGACCTGATGCTCGGCTGCGGCCTGCCCGGCGGCGAGCAGGGCAACAACCTCGGCCGGATCGTGGCCGTGCAGATGGGGATGGACCACCTCCCCGGCTGCACGATCACCCGCTACTGTTCCTCGTCGCTCCAGACGAGCCGCATGGCCCTGCACGCCATCAAGGCCGGCGAGGGCGACGTGTTCATCTCGGCCGGTGTCGAGCTGGTCTCCCGGTTCGTCAAGGGCAACTCCGACAGCCTCCCCGACACGCACAACCCGTTCTTCGCCGAGGCCGAGGCGCGCACCGCCGCGGTCGCGGAGCAGGAGGGCACCAGCTGGCACGACCCGCGCGAGGACGGCCTGGTGCCCGACGCCTACATCGCGATGGGCCAGACCGCCGAGAACCTGGCCCGCCTCAAGGGCGTCACCCGTCAGGACATGGACGAGTTCGGCGTCCGCTCGCAGAACCTCGCCGAGGAAGCCATCAAGAACGGCTTCTGGGAGCGCGAGATCACCCCGGTCACGCTGCCCGACGGCACGGTCGTCGCCAAGGACGACGGCCCGCGCGCCGGCGTCACCCTGGAGGGCGTCCAGGGCCTCAAGCCGGTCTTCCGCCCCGACGGCATGGTCACGGCGGCGAACTGCTGCCCGCTGAACGACGGCGCGGCCGCCCTGGTGATCATGTCCGACACCAAGGCCGCCGAGCTCGGCCTGACCCCGCTGGCCCGGATCGTCTCCACCGGCGTCTCCGGCCTCTCCCCCGAGATCATGGGCCTCGGCCCGGTCGAGGCGAGCAAGCAGGCCCTGCGCCGCGCGGGCCTCACCATCGGCGACATCGACCTGGTCGAGATCAACGAGGCGTTCGCCGCCCAGGTGATCCCCTCCTACCGCGACCTGGACATCCCGCTGGACAAGCTGAACGTCAACGGCGGCGCCATCGCCGTCGGCCACCCCTTCGGCATGACCGGCGCCCGGATCACCGGCACGCTGATCAACTCGCTCCAGTTCCACGACAAGCAGTTCGGCCTGGAGACGATGTGCGTCGGCGGCGGCCAGGGCATGGCGATGGTCATCGAGCGCCTCAGCTGACCACCTCTTCCCCTCCCCCGGACCGTCGCTGAACACCTGTCAGTAGTCAGCCCGGGACCGTGCGTCACCCATCGGCCCGGAACCTGGGAAACCCCAAGGTTCTGGGCCGATTTGTGATCCAATCTCCCCCAGGATGTGACCTATCTCGCCCAGAACAGGATTCGCCCAGGTCAGAGCCGCCACACCCCCTACCCCCCGACTCAAAGTCCTGCCCGTTTCGTGACGTTACGCACTGACAGCGGGATGGTCCGCCCTTCAAGCTGATGTAGGAAGTCGGGGGTCGACTTTTGAACCGGGAGTACGTCAGTGAGCGCCATGCCCATCGCTTTGCTGCTCACCACGGCCGCCACAGGCGCCGTGGGCGTCGCCGTCCTGCGCACCCTCATGGTGCTGCGCCGACAGGTCGCGGCGCTGCACACGGAACTGGCGCAGAGCAACGCGGCCGCCCTCCGCGGCCGGGTGCCCGCCGCCCGTCTCGCCGCGGACGTCGACGAGATACGCGCCGCCGTGGCCGAGGCGCTCGCCGAGGAGCGGGAGCGTGAGCTCGCCGAGGCGCGGGCGTTCTGGGCCGCCCAGGAGTCCCGTGACGCCTCCGACGCGCCCAGCCTGCTGGGCCTGCCGGACAGTGAGCTGTTCCTGCCCCGCCACACCGACTTCGTGGGCCTGGAGCCGCTGGAGACGGTGACCGAGCCGGGCACGGACGCCGACGAGTTCGCCGGGGAGTCCCCGGAACTGGCCGCGGCCCGCCGTCGCCACCCCTCGCACCCGGACTTCGTGCCGGTCGCGTCACCGGCCGGCAACGACCATGAGCGTACGGTCGCCACCCTGGAGGAACTGGCCGCCTCCCACGTGGAACTGGCCGACGTCCGCCCGGGCCCGCTGGGCACCCTCGACGTCTACGTCTTCGCGGACGGCACGACGCTGTGCATGACCCCGGGCCACCGCGAGACGGCGGAACGCCTCGCCGCCGCCCTCCGCGCCGGCCTCACCCCGACCCTGCTCGGCGGCTCCGGCATCTCGGGCGCCTACACCCTGACCTTCGCCTGCGGCGAGGAAAACGTCTACATCCTCGCCGACCGAGTCATAGCCAGCCTCTGACCAACCCCGGCGCCAGGACCGCGAACAACTCCGCGACAGGCGAACCCACCCCACCCCCAGGGGCCGCGGGCAACCGCGCGACAAGCCCCACGCACCCGCACGCGGAACCCAGGCCGACCCGCCCCGCCCCAGGGGCGCGGGCAACCGCGCGACGAGCCCCACCCACCCGCACGCGCAAGCACACCCGCACCCGCGACCTCGGGCCGGACGGGCATCCGTCAAACCCCCGCCCGCTTCTGCGCCTCCTCCACCATCCGCACCGCCTCCGCGACCTCCCCGTCACTGCGCAGCACAAGCGCTACATCGTGCACCGCGACGGTGATCTGGTCGGCCGCGGCGAACATCCCCGCGTCAGGCATCTCCCGCGGCGGAGCCCCGGGGTCCTCGACCCGCTGTGCCCACCGGGCCAACTCCCTGGCCAGCGCCAGCGCTTCCGCGGCGGCACTGCGCTGCAACCGGCTCTGCGGAGCGGCACGCAGACGGTCGGCGAAGTGATCCACCGCGCGGACGAGAGGCGTCGTATCAACCACGCCGCGAGACTACGCGCCGCACCGCGACTGTTGCCAACGCGCCGACGCTGAGGCACGGTGACCTGAAGGACCGGCTTATATCCCCTTTGCGTCCGGAGGCGCCGATGTCCCAAGTCTTCTCCCAGGAGACCCACCGCAACATGCTCGCCCG
The DNA here is from genome assembly GCF_056435735.1 of Streptomyces sp. NPDC043878. Lineage (NCBI taxonomy): Bacteria > Bacillati > Actinomycetota > Actinomycetes > Kitasatosporales > Streptomycetaceae > Streptomyces > Streptomyces sp. NPDC043878. The sequence continues at coordinate 109,939 of NZ_JBWKDW010000017.1, read as the reverse complement.
CATTCCCCACTGCACCGGTCGTGAGGTGTCCGACTGGCTGCGCACCGTCGACGAAGGCCCCGCTCTCTTCCGCTTCGAGGAGAAGGTCAGCTGGCTCCGCGCCGAGCACAACCTCGCGTACGGCCACGCCAAGGCGATCATTCACGAGTACGACCTGAGGAGGGCCGCGCGCAAACTGCTCTAGGCGCGCACGTCTGGACAGCGAAAGGGCCCCGGGTGAACCCGGGGCCCTTTCGTGGTGCGGCGGAGCCGGTGCCGCGACAGGCACTAGAAGTCTGATGAAGATCTTGGGTTCTGGCCCTGCCGCGTCAGCGGCAGGGCCAGACTCGTTATGTGGCGATGGGTGAGTGGGTCGGCGAGAGTGTCGGGCCGGACGTGTGGGAGACCTGCCGGGATCTGATCCCGGCCGGGAGCGTGTTCGCGTTCCTGGCCGAGCACCGCGGCGAGCTGTTCCCGGCGGCGATGTTCGCGGACATGTACCCGTCGGCGAACGGACGGCCGAGCATGCCGCCGCAGATCCTGGCCGCTGCGATCACCTTGCAGGCCCTGCACGGGCTGTCGGACTTCGAGACGGTGCAGGAACTGCGGTGCGACCTGCGGTGGAAGGCTGCCTGCGGGCTGGGCCTTCACGACATGGCGTTCGACCCGTCGCTGCTGGCCTACTTCCGCCGCCGGCTGGCCCGTTCCGCCCGCCCGAACCGGATCTTCGAGGCCGTGCGCGAGGTCGTGAAGGCCACCGGCGTACTCAAGGGCAAGCACCGCCGGGCGCTGGACTCCACCGTGCTGGACGACGCGGTCGCCACCCAGGACACCGTCACCCAGATCATCGCCGCCGTCCGCGCGGTGATCCGCGAAGTCCCCGCAGCGGCCGAGGTGGCAGCGGTGCAGTGCACCGCCCACGACTACACCGACCCGGGCAAACCGAAGATCGCCTGGAACGACGAGCAGGCCCGCGCCGAGCTGGTCGACGCGCTGGTCACCGATGCGCTGCGGCTGCTGGGCCACCTGTCCGAACAGCAACTGGCGGAGAAAGCCGCGAACGCGGTGGGCATCTTGGCCCTGGTCGCCGGCCAGGACGTCGAGCCCGCCGATGACTCCGACGGCCGCGACGGCCGCTGGCGCATCACCAGGGGCACCGCCCCGAACCGGATGGTCTCCACCGTCGATCCCGAAGCCCGCCACGTCCACAAGACCCGCAGCCACCAGCAGGACGGCTTCAAGGCCCACCTGGCCGTCGAGCCCGAGACCGGCTTATACACCGCCGTCGCTCTGCGGCCCGGCGCCGGGCTCGAGCACCACGAGGCCGCAGTGGGTCTTGAGCTGCTCGCCGACGAGGACACTCCGGTGGACGCCTTCGGTGACACGGCTTACTCCACCGGTGACGCCCGCCAGGCCCTGGACCGGGCCGGACACCGGCTGTTCCTCAAGCCCGCCCCGCTGCGGCCCGCCGTCCCCGGCGGCTTCACCCTCGACGACTTCGCCATCGACACCACCGCCGCCCTCGTGACCTGCCCGGCCGGACACACCGTGGCCCTGTCCGACCCCGGCGGGCAGCACCACCAACGCAAAGCCTCCTTCGGCAACTTATGCACCGGATGCCACCTGCGCGAGCAGTGCACCAAAGCCAGGGCCGGACGCATCCTGACCATCCGCCCGCACCACGACCTCCAGACAGCCGCCCGCCACCAGGCCGCCACCGACCCCGGCTGGCAGACCGACTACCGCCGCTGGCGGCCCCCGGTCGAACGCGCCGTCGCCTGGCTCGTCCACCACGGCAACCGAAAACTCCGCTACCGCGGCACCCTCAAGAACGACACCTGGCTCCACACCCGAGCCGCCGCCCTCAACCTCCGCCGACTGATCAACCTCGGACTCACCCACATCGACGGCGCCTGGCACCTCGCCCCAGCCACCACATAACGAAGAGGAGCCATCCGGCCTCCGGCCGGACAGCCCCTCAACAAGATCTTCATCAGCCTTCTAGTCGCTGCTGTTGAGGATCGCGATGATCCTCAGGAACTCCATGTAGATCCACACCAGGGTCAGCGTCAGGCCGAAGGCCGCGAGCCAGGCCTCCTCGCGCGGCGCGCCGTAGGCGATGCCGTCCTCGACCTGCTTGAAGTCGAGGGCGAGGAAGCAGGCGCCGAGCAGGATGCCGATGACACCGAACACGATGCCGAGCGGGCCGCTGCGGAAGCCGAGGCCGTCACCGCCGCCGAAGACGGCGAACAGCAGGTTGACCGTCATCAGCAGGACGAAGCCGAGGGCGGCCGCCATCACGAAGCCGTAGAAGCGCCGGTTGACGCGGATCCAGCCGGCCTTGTAGGCGACCAGCACGCCGGCGAAGACCGCCATGGTGCCGATCACGGCCTGCATGGCCGCGCCACTGGCGATGCGGTCGTCGACGATGTTGGAGACGACGCCGAGGAAGACGCCCTCGAAGGCCGCGTACGACAGGATCAGCGCGGGCGAGGCCTTGCGCTTGAAGGACTGCACGAACGCCAGGACCATGCCGATCAGCGCGGCGCCGATGGCGAAGCCGTACGAGCGGTTGATGTTGGCGTCGTCCACGGGCAGCAGCGCCCACGCGAGCGCGGCGGTGACGATGAGGACACCGAGCGTCGACGCGGTCCGCAGAATGACGTCGTCGATCGTCATCCGCCCGGTGGTGGCCGGGGCCTGCGGCGGAGCGGCGTACTGCAGGTCCTGCTGGGCGTAGGGGTTCTGCGCGTAGGGGTTGCCGGACGGCTGGGCGTACGGGTTGCCCGGCTGCGTGCCGACTGCGGGGCCCCCGGCCTGCGGCGCGGTGTTGAAGCCCGCGTAGCCGTTGTCGCGGCTGAACCCCCGTCGCGAGAAGACCGGGTTTCTGCTCCTCATTTCACTCCTCCATGGCCACGGTCGTGGCCTTGGCCACAAGAGTAATAGGTAGGCAAAGGATTGACCCTACTGCTTGGGGAGGATCTTTCCCTCGTCGTGCTGCGCAACACGCTACGCGGATCTCTGATTCCCAGGACCGGAGGGGCTCATTCATGACCAAGCCGCGACACGTCCGGAACCGTCCGGAGATCCCGCTCCCGGATCACCCGATCGAGCGTCACCCGAACGGGAACCCGGTGTACGCCTCGGCGAGGTCCGCCTCGGCCGCCCGGGAGGACGTGAGCCGCTCCAGACGGGCCAGCTGGAGGCGCTCCTCGAAGCCGGTCGCGCCGGGCGCCCGGTGCAGGAGGGTCGTCATGTCGTAGGAGAACCGCTCGGCCTGCCAGACGCGGCGCAGACAGGTCGCGGAGTAGGCGTCGAGGAGTCCGGCCGAGCCCGTCTCCCTTTCGTACGTCAGTGCCCTCGCGAAGGTGACGACGTCACCGACGGCGAGGTTGAGGCCCTTGGCGCCCGTGGGCGGCACGATGTGCGCCGCGTCGCCGGCGAGGAAGAGGCGGCCGTGCCGCATCGGCTCGTGGACGTAGGAGCGCATCGGGGTGACGGACTTCTGGGTGATCGGGCCGCGCCGCAGCCGCCAGTCGTCGGCGGTCTCGAAGCGGCGCTCCAGCTCCGCCCAGATGTCGTCGTCGCTCCACTCGGCGGCGTCCGTGCCCTCGGGCACCTGGAGGTAGAGGCGGGACACCGTCGGGGAGCGCATGGACAGCAGGGCGAAGCCGCGGTCGTGGCGGGCGTAGACGAGCTCGTCGTGGGAGGGCGGGACGTCGGCGAGGATGCCGAGCCAGCCGTAGGAGTAGGTCCGCTCGAAGACGCGGCCCGTGCCGTCGGGGAGCGCGCCGCGGGAGACGCCCCGGAAGCCGTCGCAGCCGACGACGTAGTCGCAGTGCAGGACGTCCTCGCGGCCCTCGTGCCGGAACCGCACGCGCGGGCTGTCGCTCTCCGCGCCCTCCACGGCGAGGGCCTCCGCCTCGAACAGCAGCGGGCCGCCGTCCTTGAGCTGGAGGGCGATGAGGTCCTTGCAGACCTCGGTCTGGGCGTAGACCGTCACGGACCGGCCGCCGGTGAGGGCGGGGAAGTCGACGCGGTGGCGCCGCCCGGCGAACCGCAGCTCGATGCCGTCGTGCCGGAGCCCCTCGCGGTCCAGGCGCCCGGCGGCCCCGGCCGCGCGCAGCACGTCCACCGTGCCCTGTTCGAGGATGCCGGCCCGCTGGCGCTGTTCGACGTAGGCCCGGTCGCGGCTCTCCAGGACGACCGAGTCGATCCCGGCGTTGTGGAGCAGCCGGGCGAGGAGCAGGCCGGCGGGGCCGGCTCCGATGATGCCGACGGTGGTGCGCATCGGTCGTTCCCTTCGGTCATGGTCATGCTCATGGTCGCGGGTGCTGTTTCGGGATGCGGGTTGCGGGTCCGCCAACCCTGTTCGCATAGTGAAGTTTTTTTCACTTCATCAGTGAGTCTCGGACCGTGCGGGTCGGCTGTCAACGGTCAGGGGTCGGCTGTCGACGGCCGCGCGGTGAAGTCCGCGCGCCGTGAAGTCCGCGCGCCGTGAAGTCCTCAATGGAGGATGCAGCGAAACGGACCGCGCGTGGCGGCCCGCGAAAACGTCGGAGGTGCCCGGAGCCGGACTTGAACCGGCACGCCCACTGAGGGGCAGCGAGGTTTAAGCTCGCCGTGTCTGCATTCCACCATCCGGGCAGGCCGTGGGCTCCGCGTCGAGGTGCCGAGCCTATCGGGATACCTCCCCCGAACTGCGGCCGGGCAGCGCGATGTTGTCTTATTTTATTGAGTTCTGAGGGTGCATCAGCCCCCGGAACGGGCCATCCGCACTTGCCAGTAGCGTTCCGTGCGGCGCCGGGCCGCGCATGCGGAATGACGGAATTTCACCGTCCGAACAAGGGCGCTCCACCCGTTCTCGACAGACCCCTCCTCAGGGTGGGCCGTCATCCCCAGGTATGACGTGAGCGCGCCCGGTCCGACCGCAGGCTGCCTTCGGAACCGGAACAGCGGCTGACTACACGCCAGCGATCCACGGACAGGATGGGACCCGTCCCCTTCCTCTGCATCGCCGTCCCGACAGGAGCGTCTCCTCGTGACCACCTCATCCATCGCCGGCCGGACCACCACCGTGGCCGCACGCGCCACGGATCTGTCGAAGATCTACGGACAGGGCGAGACCCAGGTGGTCGCTCTCGACCGGGTCTCCATCGACTTCCCGCAGGCCGAGTTCACGGCGATCATGGGCCCCTCCGGATCCGGCAAGTCCACGCTGATGCACTGCGTGGCGGGTCTGGACACCTTCTCCTCCGGCTCGGTGCGCATCGGCGAGACCGAACTGGGCTCCCTCAAGGACAAGCAGCTGACCAAGCTGCGCCGGGACAAGATCGGCTTCATCTTCCAGGCGTACAACCTGCTGCCCACTCTGACGGCCCTGGAGAACATCACCCTCCCCATGGACATCGCGGGCCGCAAGGCGGACAAGGAGTGGCTGGAGAACGTGATCCGGATGATCGGGCTGGCCGACCGGCTCGGCCACCGGCCCGCCCAGCTGTCCGGCGGCCAGCAGCAGCGCGTGGCCGTCGCCCGCGCCCTGGCCTCCCGGCCCGACATCATCTTCGGTGACGAGCCGACCGGGAACCTCGACTCCCGGGCGGGTGCCGAGGTCCTGGGCTTCCTGCGCAACTCCGTGCGGGAGCTGGGGCAGACGGTGGTGATGGTGACCCACGACCCGGTGGCGGCGGCGTACGCGGACCGGGTGGTGTTCCTGGCGGACGGGCGGATCGTCGACGAGGTGTACGGGCCGACGGCCGACTCGGTGCTCGACCGCATGAAGCAGTTCGACGCCAAGGGCCGCACGAGCTGACGCTCCCCCACCTCCACCCGCCCGGACAGAGAGAACCCATGTTCCGTACCGCCCTGCGCACCGTACTCGCGCACAAGGCCCGGCTCCTGATGACCGTGCTCGCCGTGATGCTCGGCGTGGCCTTCGTGTCGGGGACCCTGGTCTTCACCAACACCATCTCCGACGCGTACCAGAAGAGCTCCGCCAAGGGTTTCGGCCAGGTCGACGTCGCCGTCGTGGCCGAGAGCCAGGAGGACAAGGGCGACCGTATCGGCAGGACCTCCGAGCTGACCCGGGCGATGCTCGACAGGAGCGCCCGGGTCCCCGGTGCCGCGTCCGCCACCGGCGTCGTCAGCGGCTTCACCGCCATCGCCGACAAGCACGGCAAGCTCGTCGGCGGCGGCTTCCAGTCGCGGGGCGGGAACTACTGGGGCGCGAAGGACGCCCGCTATCCGCTGGTCGAGGGACACGCCCCGAAGGGCGCCGGCGAGGTCCTCATCGACTCGGCCACCGCCCGGCGCACCGGGTACGGGGTCGGCGACACCGTGCGCCTCTCGGTGGACGGCCCGGTCCTCACCCCGAAGGTCACCGGCGTCTTCTCCACCGACGACGGCAACGTCGCGGCCGGCGGCAGCCTCGCCCTGTTCGACACCGCGACCGCGCAGCGCCTCTTCGGCAAGCCGGGCAGCTACGACGAGATCGACGTGCGGGCGGCGCCGGGCACCAGTCAGGCGGCGCTGAAGAGCGCACTGGACAAGGCCCTGCCCAGGGACCGCACGGAGACCACCACCGGGCAGGAACTCGCGGACGCGCAGGCGAAGTTGATCTCCGCCTCCATGTCGGGCCTCAAGCAGGGCCTGCTGGTCTTCGCCGGCATCGCGTTGTTCGTCGGTACGTTCATCATCGCCAACACCTTCACCATGCTGGTCGCCCAGCGGACCAGGGAACTGGCGCTGATGCGCGCGGTCGGCGCCTCGCGCAGGCAGGTCACCCGGTCGGTGCTCCTGGAGGCGTTCGTGGTCGGTGCCGTCGCGGCCGTCGCCGGTCTGGTCGCGGGCGTCGGTATCGGCGCCGGACTGCGCTCGCTGATGGGCTCGCTCGGCGCGACGGTCCCCGACGGCCCGCTGGTCGTCTCCCCCGGCACGGTCGTCGCCGCGTTCGCGGTCGGCATCCTCGTCACCATGCTGGCGGCCTGGCTGCCGGGCCGCCGGGCCGCGAAGATCCCGCCGGTGGCCGCGATGAGCAGCCTGCACGCCCCGGCCACCACCAAGTCGCTGGTCCTGCGCAACACGCTGGGCGCGCTGTTCAGCGGGGCGGGCGTCGCGGTGGTCCTCGCGGCCCGGACGATGGAGGGCTCCGACGGCCAGGCCCCCATGGGCGTCGGCGCGGTCCTGCTGATCATCGGCGTCTTCATCCTCACCCCGCTGCTGTCCCGCCCGCTGATCGCGGCCGCGGCGCCGGTCCTGCGCGGGTTCGGCATCGCGGGCAAGCTGGCCCGCCAGAACTCGGTCCGCAACCCCCGCCGTACGGCCGCCACCGCGTCCGCGCTGATGATCGGCCTGACCCTCATCACCGGTATGACGGTGATGGCGGGCAGCCTCCAGCGGTCGATCGACAAGATGGCGTCGGCGGCGATCAGCGCCGACTACGTGGTGTCCATGGCCAACGGCAACGAGCTCTCCCCGGACGTGCGGAGCAGGCTGGCGCGGGTCGACGGCGTCACCGCCACCAGCCCGCTGCGCAACGCGGCCGCCCGCATCGACGGCACCACCGAGTACGTCACCGCGGTCGACGGCGGCGCGATCGGCGACCTCACCAGGCTGAAGGTCGACGAGGGTTCCTTCACGGTCGGCGGCACCCAGGTCGTCGCGGACGCCGACACCGCCAAGTCACACAAATGGAAGGCCGGTTCGGTCTTCACCGTCTCCTACGAGGACGGCCACAGGCAGCGGCTGACGGTCGCCGGGATCTACGAGGGCAACGAGATGATCCAAGGCATCATGCTGGACACCTCGGCGCTGGCCCCGCACCAGTCGGATCCGGCCGACATGCAGGTCATGGTGAAGACGTCCGGCGGCGCGTCCGACGCGACGAAGAACCGTCTGGAGAAGGCCCTCGGCCTCAACCCGGCCATCAAGGTCCAGGACAAGAAGGACCTCTCCGAGGACATCGCGCAGATGTTCACACTGATGCTGAACATGGTCTACGGCCTGCTGGCGATGGCGGTGATCGTGGCGGTCCTCGGTGTGATCAACACCCTGGCCATGTCGGTCTTCGAACGCTCGCAGGAGATCGGCATGCTGCGCGCGATCGGCCTGGACCGCAAGGGCATCAAGCGGATGGTCCGCCTGGAGTCCCTGGTCATCTCCCTGTTCGGCGCGGTCCTGGGCATCGGACTGGGCGTGTTCTTCGGCTGGGCGGCCGGGGAGCTGCTCGGCGCGAGGATGGCGACGTACGAACTCGTCCTGCCCTGGGCCAGGATGGCCGTCTTCCTCCTGCTGGCGGGGACGGTGGGTGTGCTGGCGGCGCTGTGGCCGGCCCGGCGGGCGGCCCGGCTGAACATGCTGTCGGCGATCAAGTCCGAGTAGCCGCGCACGCGGCGGGGTCCCGTTCCGGATGCCGGAACGGGACCCTGTCGTGTGTGCTCAGTTCCAGGTGCGCGCCCGCAGTGGCATGCCGGCTGCGCCGGAGTCCGGCGTCCGGATGGCGAGCACCTGGTTGACGCCGATCTGGTTGCGTTCGAAGGCGACCGCGCAGGCGGCCATGTACAGCAGCCAGACCCGGGCGCGGCCGGGACCGGTCAGCCGCACGGCCCGCGTCCAGCCCGCCTCCAGATTGGCCACCCAGCGGCGCAGGGTGAGCGCGTAGTGCTCGCGGATCGACTCGACGTCGCGCACCTCGAACCCGGCGCGTTCCAGCTGGGTGACGGTGGTGCCCAGCGGGGCGAGTTCACCGTCGGGGAACACGTAGGCGTCGATGAACTCGTCGAGGGTGTACGTCGACTCGTCGCGCTGCGGGCGGCGGGCGATCTGGTGGTTGAGCAGCCGCCCGCCCGGCGCGAGCAGCCGGTGGAGCTGGTCCGCGTACTCCAGGTACCGTTCGGCGCCGACGTGCTCGGCCATGCCGATGGAGGAGACGGCGTCGAAGGGCCCGTCGACGACGTCGCGGTAGTCCTGCACCCGGATCTCGACCCGGTCGGTGAGCCCCTCCTCGGCGACGCGCTTGCGGGCGTAGGCGGCCTGCTCCTGGGAGAGCGTGATGCCGACCACCCGCACGCCGTGTTCGCGGGCCGCGTGGACGGCCAGGGAGCCCCAGCCGCAGCCGACGTCCAGCAGCCGCTGACCCGACGTCAGGGCGAGCTTGCGGCAGACGAGTTCGAGCTTGTCCCGCTGGGCGTCCGCGAGTGTGCCCTCCGGTTCGGGCGCGGACCAGTAGGCGCAGGAGTACACCATGGACGAGCCGAGCACGAGCTCGTAGAACTCGTTGCCGACGTCGTAGTGGTGGCTGACGGCGCGTTTGTCGCTGCGTCTGCTGTGCAGGCCGCGGCGGGCTCTGCGCACCTCCTCGCGGGGCGGGGCGGGCGGCAGCGGGGGGCCGGCGAACCTGATGAGGCCGCGTACGGCGGCCCGCACCTCGGGGTCGCGCAGCGCCTGGACCGGGCTCCTGGGGTTCTCCTCGTGCTCCCACAGGCCCGCGATCAGGGCGAGCGCGGTGAAGAGGTCCCCTTCGACCTCCAGGTCCCCGGCGACCCAGGCCCGTGCCAGGCCCAGCTCGCCGGGCTTCCACAACAGCCGGCGCACCGCGCGCCGGTTGCGTACCACCAGTGCGGGCGCGTCCGGCGGCCCGGCCTGGGAGCCGTCCCAGGCGCGGATGCGGAGCGGGAGCGGAGCCCCCAGCAACTGTTCGACGAGGCCCGTCAGCCGCAGCGCGGCGTCAGCCATGGCGTACACCTCCGTGAGGAGTGATCCCTGAACGTCCGACACCACGTAAACACCTGTGACGCCGCGTCGCAGTCCCCCACGCGCGTTACGGCTGAGCAAACCCTTCGCCGCCACCCGCCGGCCGCCGCCCGCCGCCGGCCCCGGAACGCCGAAGGACCTCCCGCACCACGGATGGCGGGAGGTCCTTCGGGCGGAGCGGGTGACCGGAGGTCAGGACGCCTTGGCCTGCTCGGCCTTCGGCTTCTCCTCGGTCTTGGCCACCGCGGCGACCGGCGCCGGCTTCGCGGCCTCGTAGAACTCCTCGCGCGGGGACTCCAGCGCGCCGAGCGCGACGACCTCACGCTTGAGGAACATGCCGAGGGTCCAGTCGGCGAAGACGCGGATCTTGCGGTTCCAGGTCGGCATGGCCATGCCGTGGTAGCCACGGTGCATGTACCAGGCGAGACGGCCCTTGAGCTTGATCTTCATCTTGCCCATGACGATCATCGCGACGCCCTTGTGGAGGCCCAGGCCCGCGACCGCGCCCTTGTTGGCGTGGCTGTAGTCCTTCTGCGGGAAGCCCCGCAGGCCGGAGATCACGTTGTCGCCGAGGACCTTCGCCTGCCGCAGCGCGTGCTGCGCGTTCGGCGGGCACCAGGCGTTCTCGTTGCCGGCCTTGCGGCCGACGAGGTCGGGCACCTGGGCGTTGTCGCCGGCGGCCCAGATGTAGTCGGTGCCCTGCACCTGGAGGGTGGGCGCGCAGTCGACGTGACCGCGGGGGCCGAGCGGCAGGCCGTAGCGGGCCAGCGCCGGGTTCGGCTTGACGCCGGCCGTCCACACGATCGTGCTGGAGTCGACCTCGAGGCCGTTCTTCAGCACGACGTGGCCGTCGACGCAGGAGTCCATGGAGGTGGAGAGGTAGATCTCGACCCCGCGGCTCTCCAGGTGCTCCTTGCCGTACTGGCCGAGCTTGGGGCCGACCTCGGGCAGGATCTTGTCCGCGGCGTCCACCAGGATGAAGCGCATGTCCTCGCGGGACACGTTGGTGTAGTACTTGGCCGCGTCCCGGGCCAGGTCCTCGACCTCACCGATGGTCTCCGCGCCGGCGAAGCCGCCGCCGACGAAGACGAAGGTGAGCGCCTTGCGGCGGATCTCCTCGTCGGTCGTGGAGTCGGCCTTGTCGAGCTGCTCGAGGACGTGGTTGCGCAGGCCGATGGCCTCCTCGATGCCCTTCATGCCGATGCCCTGCTCGGCGAGGCCGGGGATCGGGAAGGTGCGGGAGACCGCGCCGAGCGCGATGACCAGGTAGTCGAAGGGCAGCTCGTACGCCTCGCCGACCAGCGGGGCGATCGTGGCGACCTTGCGGTCCTGGTCGATGGTGGTGACCCGGCCGGTGAGCACCTCCGCCTTCGGCAGCACGCGTCGCAGCGGGACGACGACGTGGCGCGGGGAGATGTTGCCGGCGGCGGTTTCGGGGAGGAAGGGCTGGTAGGTCATGTACGACCGGGGGTCGACGACCGTGACGGTCGCCTCGCCGTAGCGCATCTTCTTGAGAATGCGCCGAGCTGCGTACAGGCCTACGTACCCACCGCCTACTACGAGGATCCTGGGACGCTCCGTGGTGCTCATGCCATCGAGTATCCACCCGGCTCGGGGGGGTAGCTCGTGCGCCCCTTCACAAGCATCCTCAGGCCCTGTGTTATCCTCCGCCGCCCGCTTGATCCGGGGCCTCGCGGGGCGGGTCCGCGGCGGGGCGGTATGAACCGTTGTCAAGGCCGCGTGAGCTGCCCTTCCGTGTGGTCCGGGCCGCCCGGAGACCCCCTCGGAAGCGCCTCGGAAACCCCGCCGGCGCCCTCTCGGAAACGGCCTGCCGGGCCCCTGCCCTCAGGGGTCGAACCCCCGAAAGGGGCAGTCCCGTCACTTTCCTCGCCCGGCCGGACAGAAATCCTTGTGAAGAACTTCACGAACTTTCCCGGCGGGGCGCCTCCAGGGGGTCCGCACAGACCCCCCGGAGGCGCTCATACGCTATCCGACCTGCTCAGCCGAGGGCTACTGATCGGTAGCAAAGGAGACCCGGACCACCCCGCCCGGGTGGCCCACGCCACCCGCCGTCGAGCCCCGGAGCCGGAGCCGGCCCGCCCGGACCACGCCGCCGCGGGACCACACCACCGACCACGCGAAGCCGTCGGGGATCGCCTCCTACCGCGACTCGAGTGCCGTGTGGAACGCGATCCCGTCGAGGATGTCGTGCTCGCTGACCACGACCTCCTCGGCTCCGGTCCGCTCCATGATCGTCAGCAGGACGAGGGCCCCGGCGGCGATCACGTCGACGCGCCCCGGGTGCATGGAGGGGACCGCCGCGCGTTCGGCGTGCGTGGAGCGCAGCAGCCACTCGGTGATCTCGCGGACCTTCTCACGGGAGATCCGCGAGTGGTGGATGGCCACCGAGTCGTAGGCGGGCAGGTTCTGCGCGATGGCCGACACGGTCGTGACCGATCCGGCCAGTCCGACCAGGGTCCGCGCCTCACGCAGCGGGACCGACTCCTCGACCAGGTCGAGGGCCGCCTCGATGTCGGCGCGCATCGCCGCGACCTGCTCGGCGGCCGGCGGGTCGGTGACGACCCCGTCCCGCACCAGGTGCCGCTCGGTCATCCGGACGCAGCCGACGTCCACCGAGCGCGCCGCGCGCACCCCGTCCTCGCCCACGACGAACTCGGTCGAGCCGCCGCCGATGTCCACGACCAGGTAGGGGCGGGCGAATCCGTCCGCCTCCCGTCCGTCGCCGTCCCCGGACGGCGGGCCCGCCTCGGGCCGCCCCGCCAGCTCCCTGGTGGCGCCGGTGAAGGACAGCTCGGCCTCCTCCGCGCCGGAGACGACCTCGGGACCGACGCCGAGGATGTCCCGCACCCCGCGGACGAACTCCTCCCGGTTGGAGGCGTCCCGCGAGGCCGACGTGGCCACGAACCGCACCGTCCGCGCACCCAGGTCACGGATGACCTCCGCGTAGGCGCGGCACGCGGTGAACGTCCGCTCCAGCGCCTCGGGGGCCAGCCGGCCGGTCCGGTCCACGTCCTGGCCGAGCCGCACGATCGTCATGCGCCGGTCGAGTTCGAGCAACTCACCGGTGGCCGGATCGACGTCGGCGACCAGCAGCCGGATGGAGTTCGTGCCGCAGTCGACGGCGGCGACCCGGCTGAACCCGGGGGCGACCGGCGGGATGTCCGCGACGGAGCCGCCACGGAGGACGGCGGGGTCCTCGACCACGCCCTCCTCGCCGGGGTGCTCGTCCGCCGGGTCGGGCGCCTCCAGCGGCTGCACGCACGGGCCCTTGCGCCACCACTCCGGCAGCATCGCGAGCGCCTCGTCGCCCAGCGGGTTGACGCCCGGCCCCGCGGCCAGGGAGTGGCCCACCAGCACGTGCAGGCACTTCACCCGGTCGGGCATGCCGCCCGCGCTCGGGAAGCCCTCCAGCACCTCGATGGCGTCCCGGCGCGCGAGGTAGTCCTCGTGCGCGGCGCGGTAGGCGGCGGCGAGTTCCGGGTCGGTGCCGAGGCGCTCCGTCATCTCCTTCATGACGCCGTTCGCCTCCAGCGTGCCGATCGCCGAGGCGGCGCGCGGGCACGTCAGGTAGTACGTCGTGGGGAAGGGCGTGCCGTCGGGCAGCCGCGGTGCCGTCTCCACGACGTCCGGCTGCCCGCACGGGCACCGGTGGGCGATGGCGCGCAGCCCGCGCGGCGGACGCCCGAGCTGCTGCTTGAAGGCCTCGACGTCCGCGTCGGTGGGCTCGGTGCGCGGGGTGGTCGGCGGGGGCGTTTCCATGCCTGTCTCTCTGTAAGTCGGTTCACCTGGGTCGTTCACCAGGCGAGGTCACCGGTCGGAGGCGTCGGACTTGTCGACGCCGTCCCAGACGTTCGAGTACCAGGGGCGGTCGGCCGCGCCCTGCTCGGCGCGCGACTGCCTGGCCGCGCCGGGGTCGATGACGACGTAGCCGGTCTCCCCCGGCATCACGTAGTGCAGCCGCCGCCGGATCTGCTGCTCGGCGTACGCGTCGTCCTGCCAGCGCGCCTTGAGGTCCCGCAGCTGCTCGACCCGCTGCCTGGCCCGCTCCTTCTGGCGCACCATGTCGGCCATCTCGGCGCGCTGGGAGACGTACTGCCGCATCGGGTAGGCGAGGGCCACGATCAGCGTGCACAGGACCAGGGCGAGCAGGGCCGCGCGGCTGGTCAGCCGGGAGCGGCGCGCCTGGCGCCTGGTCTGGGAGCGGTAGACCCGGGCCGCCGTCTGCTCGCCGAGCAGCCGGATCCTGGTCGTGGTGGAGAAACGGTCCCGGTCCTTCACGGCCACTGGCTCTCCGCCTCCCCTTCGCACCTGTCGGCCCGTCATACGCGCGTACGTCCCCGGACACGGTACGGGACCGGGTACGGGGACGTACGTGCGACTGGCTGAGCCCTGCCGAGGTGGGTCAGCCGCGGAAGCGCGGGAAGGCGCTGCGGCCGGCGTACACCGCGGCGTCGTCGAGGATCTCCTCGATGCGCAGCAGCTGGTTGTACTTGGCGACGCGGTCCGAGCGGGCCGGGGCGCCGGTCTTGATCTGGCCGCAGTTCACGGCGACGGCGAGGTCGGCGATGGTGACGTCCTCGGTCTCGCCGGAGCGGTGGGACATCATGCACTTGAAGCCGTTGCGCTGGGCCATCTCGACGGCGTCCAGCGTCTCGGTCAGCGAGCCGATCTGGTTGACCTTGACGAGCAGGGCGTTCGCGGAGCCCTCCTCGATGCCGCGGGCCAGGCGCTCGGGGTTGGTGACGAAGAGGTCGTCGCCGACGATCTGGACCTTGTCGCCCAGCTTCTTGGTGATGACGTTCCAGCCGGCCCAGTCGTCCTCGTACAGCGGGTCCTCGATGGAGACGAGCGGGTACGCGGAGACGAGCTCCTCGTAGTACTCGGTCATCTCGGCGGCCGAGCGGGACTTGCCCTCGAACTCGTACTTGCCGTCCTTGTAGAACTCGGACGCGGCGACGTCGAGGGCGAGCGCGATCTGCTCGCCGGGGATGTAACCGGCCTGCTTGATGGCCTCGAGGATGAGGTCGAGGGCGGCGCGGTTGGACTCCAGGTTCGGGGCGAAGCCGCCCTCGTCGCCGAGGCCGGTGGACAGGCCCTTGGTCTTCAGCACCTTCTTGAGGGTGTGGTAGACCTCGGCGCCCCAGCGCAGCGCCTCGGAGAAGGACTCCGCGCCGATCGGGGCGATCATGAACTCCTGGATGTCCACGTTGGAGTCGGCGTGCGAGCCGCCGTTCAGGATGTTCATCATCGGCACGGGCAGCAGGTGCGCGTTCGGGCCGCCCAGGTAGCGGAAGAGCGGCAGGTCGCTGGCCTCGGAGGCGGCGTGCGCGACGGCGAGGGAGACGCCGAGGATGGCGTTGGCGCCGAGGGAGCCCTTGTTGTCGGTGGCGTCCAGGTCGAACATGGCCTGGTCGATCAGGCGCTGCTCGGTGGCGTCGTAGCCGACGAGCTCCGGGCCGATCTGCTCGATGACGGCGAGGACGGCCTTCTCGACACCCTTGCCGTGGTAGCGGTTGGGGTCACCGTCGCGCAGCTCGATGGCCTCGAAGGCACCCGTGGAGGCGCCGGACGGAACGGCGGCACGACCCGTGCTGCCGTCGTCGAGGCCGACCTCGACCTCGACCGTGGGGTTGCCTCGGGAGTCCAGGATTTCCCGGGCTACGACGACGTCGATGGACGGCACGAGCATCTCCTTCTTCAATGTGACGCGGGTACGGCCGGGCCGGGGCCCGGCAGGCGCAGCGCCGCCGGGGCTCTGCGGGACGAGCCTAACCGCCCCGGGGGGATCGGTCGGCCTTCCGGCCACGTCGTGGACAGAACCGAGAGGAAATTGTTTCCGAACGGAACAAAGAGCGGAGCTGCGCGGAGCCCGAAAGCGGGGTGCCGGACAGCAGAAAGCCCCGCTCCGGTACGTACGGGGGAAGACGCACCGGAGCGGGGAGCCCGTGGGGACGGGGGGTGACCCTCACGAGGGCCCCAGCCTGCGGGGCCCGGATGTGAGGGCGCTGTGGTTCGGCTACGGGCCGGGTGTCACTTCAGGTGGAGCTGCTGGCCCGGGAAGATGAAGTCGGCGTCGTCGACGATGTCCTTGTTCAGCTGGAACAGCTTCTGCCAGCCGCCCTTGACCTTGTGCTTCTCGGCGATCGAGCTGAGCGTGTCGCCCTTGACGACCTTGTACTCGCCGTCACCCTTCTTGACCTTCTTGCCGGTCGGGGTGCTGACGGTCTTCTTGGCGGCCGGGCGCTCCGCGGAACGGGAGGCCGGCTGCTCGGAGGTCGAGCGGGTGGTGGCCGAGGAGCTGCTGCTGGAACCGCTGGAGCTGTTCGAGCCGCTGGAGCTGTTCGAGCCGCTCGACGAGGTGCCGGTGCTGCCGGAGCCGCTGTAGCCGGCGCTCGACAGGCCCTTGCCGCAGACCGGCCAGGCACCCTTGCCCTGGGAGGCGAGGACCTTCTCGGCGACGGCGATCTGCTGCGCCTTGGAGGCCTGGTTGGCGGTCGAGGCGTACTGCGTGCCGCCGTACGCGGCCCAGGTGGAGGCGGAGAACTGCAGGCCGCCGTAGTAGCCGTTGCCGGTGTTGATGGACCAGTTGCCGCCGGACTCGCACGCGGCGACGGTGTCCCACTCGGACGTGGTGGCGGCGGAGGCGTTGCCGGCCGCCATGAGCGGGGCGGCGATGGCGACACCGGTGACGCCGGCGAGCGTGGCGACGCGGGTGGCCTTGGACGGGCGGCGGTGCTTGCCCTTGCCGGAAAACAGCATGGTTGATCCCCTCACCGACGCCTGCGAGGTGAGCTGTCGGGTTCGGGCCGGTTGAGTTGCCCGGCCACACCTCCGTGGGAGGCGTGGCTTAACCCCAAGCCGTTCCGTCAACTGCCCGGCGCGGCGCTTACCTTGGGTCCCCCGCTCCTGCCTACGGCGCATTACGCGACGACTGTTCCCGTACGGCCGCTGGCAGGATTCGGCGTTGCGGCCGCCGGGGCTCGTGTTGACGAGCGGTCACGACCGTAGACAGGTGATCCGGCGAATTTCAAAGACGATCAGGGCTTCTGAGAGTCATCCCACACTTTCACCAAAGCGGACATTCGGCCATAAGTGTGACGCGAACTCCCGCTGCTTTTCGCCCGGTTAGACCCCGACTCGCAGGGTCTGACCGGGGGCGATGCTGCTCGGGTCGACACCGATGGCGTCCCTGTTCGCGTCGTAGAGCGCGCGCCACCCGCCGTCGAGGCCAAGGGAGTCGGCGATGGACGCGAGCGTGTCCCCGAGGCGGACGGTGTAGGAGTCGACGGGCGAGGCGTCGCCCTCGCCGGCGACGTGGCGGCCGGCGGAGGGGGCGGCGTCGGTCGTGGCGTCCTCGTCGGCGCTGCCACCGCGGTGCCGGCCGGAGCTCAGCGACCCGGTGTCGACCAGGCTCGAAGTGCCCACGCTCTGCTGAACGTTGTCCGCTTCATCCTGCTTCACCGCACCGGAGGACGAGTTGCCGGAAGTGCCCGGATCGCCCTGATCGGCGCGGGAATCGGCGCTCTTGTCGGCGCCGGCGCCGGAGGCGGTACCGGACTTGGCCGAGTCGTCCTTCTTCTTCGTGCCGGCCCCGGCGCTCGCCGACGCCCCGGACGAGGTGGGCGACGCCGAGGGCGAGGAAGAGGACGAAGACGAGGACGATTCCGATGAGTCGGACAAACCGGAGGAGCCAGAGGAGCCGGAGTCGGACGAGTCGGGCGCGGTGGTGCCCAGGCCGGTGTCGATGTCGGCCGAACCGGAGTCCTTGCTGAGCCCGGCGAGCAGACCGCACGTCGGCCAGGCGGTGATGCCCTGGTCGTCGAGCATCTTCTCGGCCACGGCTATCTGCTGGGAGCGGCTCGCCTCGTCGGCGCTCGACGCGTACTCGAGGCCGCCGTACTTCTCCCAGTTCTCCTGGGAGACCTGGAGGCCGCCGTAGTAGCCGTTACCCGCGTTCTCGCTCCAGGAGCCGCCGCTCTCGCACTCCGCGACCTGGTCCCAGGTGGTGCCGGCGGCCGCGCTCGCCCCGGTGGCGCCGAGCAGCGGGATCGCGATGGCGGAGCCGGTCACGCCGGCTGCCACGAGGAGAGCCGGAGCCTGACGGGGGCGACGGTGTCGACCGTTCCCGGAGAGCATGCGGAGACCTTTCGCAGAACGACAGTGACCGCGCGGCGCCCACAGCCGGGGACCGCGCTGATCCGTGAACGTATAGGCACACGATCACTTGTCACAAGTTAATGCCGCGTAGATCACGTGAACATCACAGAGTTGAGGCCATGTCACCTTTACGCAGGTGGGAGCAGTCATCCACGGGGCGTGAACTCCACCGGCAGCGTACGCAGTCCGCGCATGATGAGGCCGCCCCGCCACCGCAAGTCGGCCGGATCCACACCCAGTTGCAGGTCCGGCAGCCGGGTGAGGAGCGTGCCGATCGCGCTCTGGCCCTCCAGCCGGGCGAGCGGGGCGCCGAGACAGTAGTGGATGCCATGGCCGTACCCGAGATGCTGGTTGTCCCGCCGCCCGAGGTCGAGCACGTCCGGATCGGCGAACCGCTCCGGGTCCCGGTCCGCGGCCGCGAGGACCACGAGGACGGGGTCACCCGCCGCGATGTCCTGCCCGCCGAGGGTCAGCGACCCGGTCGCGAACCGCCAGGTCGCGAGCTCCACCGGGCCGTCGTAGCGCAGGAGTTCCTCCACCCCCGTCTCCAACAGGCCCCTGTTGCCGGCGGCGAGGGACTCCTGGAGGCGGGTGCGCTGCCCCGGATGGTTCAGCAGCGCGTACACGCCGTTGCCGATGAGGTTGACGGTGGTCTCGAACCCGGCGAAGAGAAGGATGAACGCCATGGCCGCCGCCTCGTTCTCGCTGAGGTGCTCGCCGTGGTCGGAGGCGCGGATCAGCGCGGAGATGAGGTCCTCGCCCGGCCCCGCCTCGGCGGGCAGCGCCGCGCGCTTGCGGTGGATCAGCTCGGCGAGATAGTTCCGCATCTTCTTCACCGACCGCGCCACCCCGCCCCGCGGGCCGCCGCCGTGCCGGATCATCATGCCCGCCCAGTCCCGGAAGTCGTCCTGGTCTTCTCCGGGGACGCCGAGCAGGTCGCAGATCGCGTAGATGGGCAGCGGGAAGGCGAACTCGTGGATGAGGTCCGCTGAGCCGCGCTCCGCGAACCCGTCGATGAGCTGGTCGGTGAGTTCCTGGACCCGGGGGGCGAACTCGGCGACCCGCCGCGGAGTGAACGCCTTGGAGACCAGCCGCCGGAGCCGGGTGTGGTCCGGCGGGTCGATGTTCAGCAGATGGGTCATGAGCTCGGCCTTGCGCTCACCCGGGATGCCGGTCTTGCCGCGCGCGTGCGCGGGCTCGTCGTGATGCGCCGGGTTCTTGCTGAGCCGCGGGTCGGCGAGGGCCTGTCGGGCGTCCGCGTACCGGGTGACCAGCCATGCCTCCACACCGCTCGGCAGCCGCGTGCGGTGCACGGGGGCGTGCTCGCGCAGCCAGGCGTACGCCGGGTAGGGGTCGGCGGCGAACTCCCAGGTGAAGAGGTCGGGTGCGGGGGGCGTGGGCGGGGGCTGGTCGGTCACTCCCCGACGGTATCCGGCGCGGCCGGCTCCCGGTCCACGCCCTCCGCGACCCGCACCGCGTCCCGGTAGGCGCGGGCCGCCGCCCGCAGCGCCGCCTCCGGGTCCACGCCCGCCGCCTCGGCGCGCACCGCCAGCGCGAGCAGTTCGTACCCGGCGCCCTCCCCCCTCGGCAGCGGTACCTCGAGTCCCGCCGTCCGCACCCGTGAGGCCAGCTTCGCGGCGAGCGCCAGGCCCGGCTGCCCGAGCGGGACGCCCTCGGTCAGCGAGGTGCGCCGCTTCTCCACCGCCTTGGTGCGCAGCCAGTGCGCCTTGACCTCCTCGGGGGTCGTGGCGGTCTCGTCCCCGAAGACGTGCGGGTGGCGGTGGATGAGCTTGGCGACGATACCGGCGGCCACGTCGTCGATGGAGAAGGCGTCCGAACCGTCCCGCGGGTCGCCCTCCTCGGCGATACGGGCGTGGAAGACGACCTGGAGCAGCACGTCGCCCAGTTCCTCGCGCAGTTCCGCGCGGTCGCCGTCCTCGATCGCCTCGACGAGTTCGTACGCCTCCTCGATGCCGTACTTCGCCAGGCCCTCGTGGGTCTGGCGGGACGACCAGGGGCATTCGACCCGGATGCGGTCCATGACCTGCACGAGGTCCAGCAGCCGGGCACCGGGCAGGTCGTAGGAGGCGGGCAGCAGTTCCAGCTCCGGCATCGCGACCCGGCCCGAGCCGGCCAGCCGGGCCAGGCCGTCGGTCAGGGCCGGCTCCCCCTCACCCGTCGCGACCACGGCGACCGTGCGCCCGCCGGCGCAGGCCGCGACCAGTTCCTCGGCGGACGGCGCCACCTCGTCGACGGCGATCCCGGCCTCGCGCAGATACGGCAGTTGCGGGTGCGCGCCGTCCCCGCACAGCACCCGGTCGGCCGCCCGCAACGCCTCCCAGGCCGGCCAGGACAGCAGACCGGGCGCGACACGGTGGCTGGTGGTGAGCAGGACGACGCGGCCGGTGGCGGAGCTGGTCGCGCCTTCTGGGGTGGTCGCGCCTACTGGGCTGGTCGCGCCTTCTGGGGTGGTTGCGTTCACCCTCCGAACGTAACCCACGCCACCGACAGCACCGGGGCCGTCCACAGGGACGGGAGCCCCGGCGAACCGTTACGCCGTCTGCTGCGTGTCCGTCGCCGTGACCTCGCGCACCCAGGGCGTCTTCGCGTCGACGCGGCTGCTCTTCTGGACGTCCCAGCTGCCGTAGCGGGGATTGAGGTCGACCTTCAGGGCCTCGGACGCCTTGGACAGGGCCTTCCAGAACTCCGGCCGGCTGGTCTGGGTGCCGAGCGCCGCGGCGAGTTTCTGGGCCTCCAGCTGGAGGCGGAGGTTGTCGTCGAGGCGCTGCGGCGGAATGCCGTACTGCTGGAGCCAGGCCGTCTCCAGCGCCCTGGGGCCGCCGGCCTGCTGCTCCAGGCCGCTGCGCATCCGCTGGATCTCCTTGCGGGTGACGGTCACGCCCGCGTCCCCGGCGGCGCGGTGCAGCACCCGGTCCAGGACCATCCCGTGCAGGGTGTCGCGGGTGAGCGTGCCGGTCTTCGCGATGGCCTGCTCGTACTGGGCGTCGTCCGGCACGGCCGCCCGCTGGGCCTCGCGCACCTCGTCCACCCGGTTCTCCAGCTGGGCGACGGTGATCCGCTGACCTCCGACCACGGCCGCCGCCCCGGGATGCGCGTCGCTCGCGCACGCGGTCAGGACGGGGGCCGCGGCGACGATCGCGGCGGAGAGGACGAGCGCGGTGCGACGGCGGCGGTGCAAGGAAGCCTCCCGAGGAGATTGTGCGACGGTGCACAAAGTCTTGCGGTGATCGATGGTAGGCAGTGGCCAGGCTCTGGCCAACCCATTCGACCAACGATTCACCGGGACTTCGGGCACCGCCGCGCCCGCACCCGCTCGGCCGGGCTCCCTCGGGTCACCCGCCGGTGGCCCGCGGACCGTCCGCCGGTGCTCAGCCGGTGCTCAGCCGGTGATGGCCACCGGGCCGTCCCACGCGTCGCGGTCCACGGTGATCGTGTAACCGCCGCGGGTCTCCTTGCTGTTGACCATGTACTGGTGGCCGCGGCTGTGGTCGGTCCACTGCGTGGCCGTGAACGGCCAGTCCGTGGTGGTGGTGTTCTTCTTGTCCCACAGCGCGTACCACATGTTGCCCGGCAGGTCGGTCCTGTCGGTGGCGTTCGCGATCGCCTTCGCGCTGGAGCTGGTGAAGCCGTAGTAGCCGCTGCGGTACGTCTTGGCGCGCAGGGCCTTGTCGAAGGCGCGGACGTAGGTGAGGACCGCGTCGTTGCACGCCTTGTTCGTGATGTCGTACGCCTCCATGTCGAGGTAGACCGGGCTGCCGGCCTTCATCCCGAGGGCGGACGCCTTGGCCACGGCGTCGGCCGCGTCGCTCGTGCCGAGGGAGGCGGCGGTGGCGGTCGTCATCTTCTCGGGGCTGGAGCCGCTCTGGCAGGACGGCTGGGCGCCGACGTACAGCGGGATGAGCTTCCAGCCGGCCGCGCTGACGGACTTCACCCAGGACGCGGTGAGGTTGGCCTGCGTGCAGCCGCGGTTCTTGCCGCCGACGTAGACCGCGGCGGCACCGTAGAAACCGGTGTTCCACGCCTTCATCGCGGCGAGGGAGGGCGCCGTGCAGGCGTCGAAGGCACGGCCGGTGAACGTGCGCTGCGCGGGCCAGGTCGTGGCGGCCATGGACGTCTGCGCGGCGATCCCGGCCCCGGCGACGACGGCGGCACCGGCGACACCCCAGGTGAGGTATCTGCGCTTCTTCGACTGACGATGGCTGGACATGGACGAACCCACCCCTGGTGTGTCTCGGTTGAGCGATGTGTGCGATACGGCGGTGCGTGTGGTGCGTGTGGTGCGTGTAGTGCGCGTGGTGCTCGCGTTGCCTGCCTGCGGCGCGGTGCCCGCGGTACGTAAATCTAGCCGCGCACCTGACCAAGCCACTGGAGGGTCCGGCGGATCTCCAGCGCCAGCGGGTTTCCCGGGCCCTGGTGGCGCTCCACGTCGTGCAGCAGCCGGCCCAGCGTGTCGTGCGCGGCGGCGCGGTCACCGAGGGCGAGGAGCAGGTGCCCGATACGGCGGCGGACGTCGTGCGAGAGCTCCGGGCCGCCGGCCACGTACTGGTTCTCGTAGTACGGCAGCAGCGCGCGGTACTCGGCGAGCGCCGCCGCCGGTTCGCCGAGCTGCTCCAGACACTGCGCGGCCTCGTAGCGGAAGCGCAGGGACTGCGGGTCGGACCGGCCGGCCTCGGTGGCGCGTTCGTCGGCGAGGCGGCGCAGTTCGGGCAGCGCGCGCCGGTACTGGCCGTCGTCCATCAGCGTCGCCGCGTACTGCTTGCGCAGCGTCCGTACGACCGGGGAGTGCTCGCCGTGCTGTTCGGCCGCGGCGGGCAGGATCGCGCCGAGGATGTCGACGGCCTGGGTGATCCGGCCCTCGCCGAGCAGGCGCTTGACGTCGTCGACGGCCCGGGCCACATCGGGTTTCTCCGCGACCGGCGCGGCGGACGCCACGGGAGCCGGCTGCGGCGCCGGTGTGCGCGCGAGGTCCGGCCAGGGGGCGTGCGGGCGCAGGAACGGGCGCGTGGGATCGAGCGGCGCCCCGGTCGGCGTCCCGCGCGCGGGCAGCAGCAGCGCGAGGTGCTCGTACACCTCCTGCGCGGACGCGGGACGGTGCTGCGGGTCCTTCGCGAGCAGCCGCAGCACGAGCGCTTCGAGCGCCTCGGGCACCTCCGCGCGCACCCGGCGCACGGGCAGCGGCGGTTCGTACAGGTGCCGGTGCAGCACCCCGAGCGCCGTGGACCCCGCGAACGGCACGTCCCCGCTGAGGAGTTCGTGCAGCAGCACACCGAGCGCGTACAGGTCGGTGTACGGGCCGACCGCGCCGCCCATCGCCTGCTCGGGAGCCATGTAGGCGGGCGAGCCGATCGGTGAACCGGTGTGCGTCAGGCGGGTGGTGTCGGTGTCCATGACGGAGGCGACACCGAGGTCGAGGACCGTGACCGTGCCGTCCTGCTTCACCATCACGTTGCGCGGCTTGAGGTCGCGGTGGACGATCGGCACCGCGTGCACGGCGCTGAGCACGGCGCACAGTTGCGCGGCCACCGCCACCGCCCACTGCCACGGGTACGGGTCGTGCTCGGCGAGATGGTCGGACAGGTCCGCGCCGTCGACGTACTGCATGACGAGGAACAACTCCTCGCCCTCTCTGCCCGCGTCGTGCACCGTGACCAGTCCGGGGTGGTCGACCTGCGCGGTCACCCGGCACTCGCGCACGAAGCGGCGGCGCAGTTCGTCGGCCTCCTGGCCCGCCACCTTGTCGGGACGCAGCAGCTTCACCGCCACGCGCCGGTCCAGCCGCTGGTCGTACGCCGTCCAGACCTGGCCCATGCCGCCCTGTCCGATGAGCGTGGACAGTTCGTAGCGGTCGGCGACGGTCCGCCCGGCCGCCACGGTCATCGTCCGCCCTCGGGCCGGGCGTCCGGGTGTCCGTCGCGCGGGCCGTCGGACCGGCTGTCGTGCCGGCGGAGGTAGTCGCTCAGCTCGTCGAGCTCGGCACGCACCTGGTCGATGCGCACGGGCGCCGGGCGCTGGGGCGGGGGCGGGGTGGTCAGCGGCTGCTGCGGCACCGGCACGGGGGTGTGCGGCACCGCGGTGTGCGGCACGGGGGTGTGCGGCACGGGGGTGTGCGGCATCGGGGACGGGGACTGCGGCACGGTCGCGGCCGGGTAGGGCGGCTGCGGCTGGGCCTGCGGATAGCCGTACGACGGCCCGGCCGGCGGCCCCTGCGGCCCGTACCCGGCGTACTGCTGCCGCTGGAAGTGGCGTATGTCCGCCGCGAGGAAGTACGAGACGGCGACCACCAGCGTGCCCAGGAGCAGCACCAGGCCCAGCCAGCCGCTCGGGGTGTGGATCTCCTCGCCGGACTCCGAACCGAGCAGGTACAGGCCGAGGCCCTCCAGCACGATCGACGCCGCCAACAGGCCCCAGTCCAGCGCCTTGCGGGTCACGATGGCCAGGCGCAGCAGCATCACCCAGGTCAGCATGCCGAAACTGCACACGGAGACCACCACGAAGACCACGCGCAGGAGAACCAGCACGCCCGTCGACGGGGGCTGCTTCGCCGGCTGCCTGTAGCCGTGGCCTTGCATGGCTGCTCCTGATGCCTGAAGTGGGCGTACGAGGGCGACCGTCGCCGGCGCGCACCGGGCGGCAACGACGGTCGTGCGAATGTCGCTTCGAGCGTATAGGCCGACACGGACAACTGGCCTGGGGTTGTACCGAACCGTTGTGGCACTGATCACGAGCCGTGCCCGGCGCCTCAGTCCGGTGCGACCGTACCGTCCGTGAGGCCGTCGTACATTCCGCGTACGAGCTGCTCCCCGAGCCGTCCCGCCTGCCTGAGCGCCCGCTCGAACTCGTCCAGGGCGCGGAAGCGCGCGCCGTAGCGCCGCTGTTCCTCCAGCGGCGCCCTCGGCAACTGGAGGCGGCGCACGTCGAGCCGGGTCGCGGTGGACGCGTAACTGCTGGCCTGACGGTTGTTGGCGGTACCGCGCAGGAACCCGGCGAGGAACCACGGGTCCAGCGCCGCCGGGTCGGGGCGCAGCAGCACGAGGTTGCGCCCGAGGGCCGCTCCCGCCGTGGCCCCGTCGATCACGCGCGCCACGGAACCACCGCCGAGCACCGGGACGACCACATCGCCCACCTCCGTGAGCACCGCGTCCTCGTCGCTCTGCGGCAACGAGCCGGAGGGGTCGGTTCCGGCGAGGACGTCGCTGTCGGTGAGCACGCGCACGCGCGCGGGCCCGCCGGTTCCGCCCGTCAGCATCACCAGGGCTGCCCCGCGCGCGAGTTCACCGACGGTGGTGAACGGCCGGCGCGCGAGCCTCACCGCGTCCACGGGCGGCGGGGTGAGACCGGCGATCCGCTGGAGGGTCTCACCGAGACGCTCCCGTACGGCCGTCAGCTGTTCGGCGCCCTCGGCCGCCGTGGCGGGCGGCAGATGACGGGCCGGGGCGAGGTCCACGTCGTCGTCGAGGAGGTCGATGACGGGCACCGAGCGCGCCACGCCGGGCTGTTCGTCGAGCCGGCCCGCGCGGTCGAAGGGTCGCCACGCCCCGAGAACGGCGTCCCGCACCGCCCGCCAGTCGGGTCCCCCGCGTCCCTCGGTGGCGAACCGTCCCGTGTCGGCGAGCAGCACCTCGGGCTGCGCGGGGGCCTTCTCCGGCCGGCGCAGCACCCACAGGTGCAGCGGGATGTTGTAGGGCGGCGCGGCACCGACGGGCAGCGCGATGACGGCGCGCAGCGCACCCCGGCGCAGCAGGTCGGCCCGGATACGGCGCCCCGACCGGCGGGACGCGGCGGCCGGCGGCATCAGCAGGACGGCGGTGCCACCGTCGGTGAGGCGGGCGAGCGCGTGCTGCACCCAGGCCAGCTCGGACTCGGTACGGGCCGGGAAGCCGTACTCCCAGCGGGGGTCGTAGGCGAGTTCGTCGTGCCCCCAGTTGCGCTCGTTGAAGGGCGGATGGCACAGGACGGCGTCGGCGCGCAGCCGGGGGAAGGCGTCGGCCCGCAGGGTGTCGCCGACGGCGCCGCGCACTGCGGCCGGGGTGTGCAGCGCGAGCCGCAGCGCGGTGAGCGCGGCGAGGTCGGGGGCACTGTCCTGGGCGTGGAGCTGCTGGCCGGTGCTGGGGGTTACGGCGCGCAGCAGGGCACCGGTGCCGCAGGCTGGGTCGAGGACGGTGCGGGCGGGGCCGGCCAGGTCGGCCATGAGCCCGGCGAGTTCGGCGGGGGTGAGCGTGTACTGGCGCGGGTTGGCGTCGAGATACCGGCCGAGCAGGAACTCGAAGGTCCGCCGCGCGCCCAGCTCGGCGGCGAGTTCGGCGGCGCCGCGCAGGAGGGGGACGGAGGGGAGGAGTTCGGGGCCGGTGGGGGGGTGGAGGGCGGGGGCGGGGCCGGTGGTGTGAACTGGGGTGGGGGTGTTCACAGCGGCTCGCTCGTTCGCGGCGACTCGCTCGTTCGCGGCGGTACGGCCGTTCACGGCGTAGGCGGGGTTCACAGGGGCGGAGTCGCGAACGGTGCTGGGGTCGTGAACGGTGCTGGGGTCGTGAACGGTGCTGGGGTCGTGAACGGTGGCCGGAGTGTTCACACCGACCGGCTCGTTCACACCCACCGAGCCGTTCACGCCCGGCGCCGCACGCCTGCCGGCCGCCCCGAAGCGCGGTGTCAGCACCTGCCGCAGCGCGGCCGGCAGCATCGCGGCGAGACGTTCGTCGGAGCCGGCGGCGACCTCCAGCCAGTCGGTGGGGCGGTCGTGGATGAGCAGCAGGACGCAGCCGACGTGGGTGAGGGCGGTGACCGGCCCCTCGGGGTGGCCGGAGACCTGTTGCCAGACGCGTTCCCGCAGGGGGACCTCGGCCAGCTTGCCCTGGCGGCGCAGCCATGACTCGACCTCGGCGAGGGCGAAGGAGGGGCTCGTCTCGGTGCCGCCGACCGGTTTGGGGAAGTCGGCGTGGCGGCGGCGCCAGTTGCTGACGGCCGCGCGGCCGACACCGGCGAGCCGTGCGATTCCGGCGGCGGTGACCTCGGTGGCGTTGTCCTGCACGCGCCCCGCTCCCCTCATCCCGTGGGCGTTCCGCCGCGGTCGATCCGCCCGGGCACCCGTGTGTGACGCCGAGCATAACGACGTATGCAGGATCTACCCCTTCACGACCGTGTACACGCGAAAATCCGTGAACGATGTTGACTCGGTTCACACGCTCTGATGTGATTGACCCAGCGAACGACAACGCGGCTGTTGACCAACGACGGCCGCCCTCGCCGCGTCACCTCAACTCCGCGTCACCCCCACCCACACGCCACCTCACCTAGGGACCTGCCATGCGTCGCACCGCCCTCGCCGCTCTCTGCCTCGCCGCCGCGGCCACCACGGGACTCACCGGCTGCCTGCCCGGCCAGGACGACGCGGACAGCAAGGCGAACTCCGCGGGCGGTTCGGGCTCGTCGGGCGGGTCCGGCAAGGGGCAGGAGCCGTTCGCCGGGCTCAGCGGCGGCGAGATAGCCGACCGGGCCGTCAAGGCCACCACCGGCGCTTCGTCGCTGCGCATGAAGGGCGACGTCGTCGACTCCGGGAGCGACGGCACGATCCGCATCGACATGGCCGTGAACACCGCGGGCGAGTGCGCCGGCACGATGAGCATGGGTGGCCAGGGTCAGGCCGAGTTGGTCAAGACCGGTGACACCGTCTACATGAAGTACGACGAGGCGTTCCTGCGCGCGCAGAGCAAGGGGGAGGCGAAGGCGGACGTCGACGCGGCGGTGTCCCTGCTGGCCGGCAAGTGGACCAGGATGTCCGCGACGGGCAAGGACGCCAAGGACATCGCGGGCTTCTGCGACCTGGACACGGTCCTCGCCGGCGCCGAGGACGTGAACTCGGACGCGACGCGCGGGAGGACCGGCACGGTCGACGGCACGCCCGCGATCGTCCTGAACGAGAAGGACGGCAAGGACAGGTACACGCTGTACGTGGCCACCGAGGGCAAGCCGTACCTGCTGCGGGTCGTCGACAGGTCGGCGAAGGAGCCGGGCACCCTGACCTTCAGCGACTACGACAAGCCGGTGCCGGCCAAGAAGCCCGGCGGCGACATCGTGGACCTGGACGCGCTGGGGGGTTGAGCCAGACCGTCCCCGGGGCGTTCCGGCGCCCCGGTCCGCCAGGTCGGCGTGGAAGCGGGCGTGTGCCCCGGTCCGCTCAGTCGGCGTGGAAGCGGGCCGGCGCCTCGGTCGGGTTGCCGCCGGTCGGGAGTTTCTGGCCCGGACAGCCGGCGAGAACCTTCTTCATCGCGGCCTGTTCGGCGGAGCTGACCCACAGTTTGTACTTCTTCTTCACGGCGACCTGCGCGGCGACGTAGGTGCAGCGGTACTTCCTGTTGGGCGGCAGCCAGGTCGCGGTGTCGCCGTCCCCCTTGCTGCGGTTGGTGCTCGCGTCGACCGCTATGAGGTTGAGGGGGTCGTTGGCGAGGGCTATGCGCTTGCCGGCGTCCCAGTACTTGGCGCCCTTCTGCCAGGCGTCGGACAGGGCGACGACATGGTCGATGTCGACCTGACTGCGGCCCCGTCGATAGGTCACCGTCTTGCCGGAGTACGGGTCCGGGTCGAGCGCGCCGTAGGACACCTTGCAGGTGCCGCCGGTGAACTTCACGTCCTCCAGGTCACGCTTGAGGATGTCGTCCCGGGTGTCGCAGCTGTTGGAGTCGGTGTCGGCCCAGGCGGTGCCGAACCGGTCCCGGTCGTAACCGGTCTTGGGGGCCCGCCCCTTGACCGTGAGCGACTCGGCGGCCGTGAGGGCCGCACCTCCTCCGCCACCCGGCCCGGCCGTCTCCTCGGGTCCGCCGGACCCCAGGGCCTGGTCCTTGCAGCCGGTGACGGCGAACACCATGACGACAGCCACGGCTGCCCCGCCCCTCAGACGCATCACTGCGCGTCCCTCCCCTTGCTCTGCCCGGCCCCGCCCGGCGCGGGCGGTTCTCGCTGGACCCACCGTAGCGGCGGAGAGGTCCAGACCATACCGGGCCTTAGTGGGACATCTGCCGCAAGTGGCGCGTATCCTCGTTCGTGAGTCACCTCCGGAAGGAGCTCTGGATGGGCATCCTCGACAAGCTCAAGAACCAGATGAAGGGCGACCGGGGCAAGCACGCGTCCGACGCCGCCGAAAAGCAGGTCAACGACAGGACGGGCAACAAGTACGAGAGCCGGGTCGACGACGGGCAACAGCGGATCGAGGGCTCACTCGGCATGGACCGCGACCGCCCCGACCAGCCGTAGCCCCGGAGACTGACGGAAACCCACGGCGCTTCACACGGGCCACGGGCCACAGGCCACGGGCCACAGGCCACAGGCCACGGGCCACGGGCCACGGGCCACGGGCCACGGGCCACGGGCCACGGGCCACGGGCCACGGGCCACGGGCCACGGGCCACGGGCCACAGGGTGCGAACGACCGGGGAGCAGAAGCCGTCCGCGGAGGACCTCCTCCGACGGACGGCTTCA
Organism: Streptomyces sp. NPDC043878; assembly: GCF_056435735.1. Taxonomy (NCBI): domain Bacteria; kingdom Bacillati; phylum Actinomycetota; class Actinomycetes; order Kitasatosporales; family Streptomycetaceae; genus Streptomyces; species Streptomyces sp. NPDC043878. The sequence goes on along the minus strand of NZ_JBWKDW010000017.1, from coordinate 80,545 downwards.
CGCCGCTCCCCGCACCTCCGCACGGGCCCCGCACCAGCGCACCACCCCGCGGGGGACCCGCACCAGCGCACCACCCCGCGGGGGACCCGCACCAACGCACCACCCCGCACGGGGAACCACCGCACCACCCCGCGCGGAACCCGCCCCACACGGCCCCGCGGAAGCGACCCGCCACGCCCCGCTACGACCCCAGGATCGACGTCAGGAACTCCCCCACCCAGCCCAGCAACTCCCGCCCGAGCAGCGGCTTCCCGCCCACCTTCGCCGTCTTGGGGCGGGGGACCAGGAGCTGGTGGGCCGTCGCCTTGATGACGGTCCCGGGGTAGAGGCGCTTCACCCGCAGTTCCTGGGACTCGCGCAGTTCCACCGGCGCGAAGCGGATGTTGTTGCCCTGGAGGACGACCTCGCCGACCCCGCACGCGCGCGCGAGCATGCGCAGGGCCGCCACCAGCAGGAGGTTCTCCACCGGCTCGGGCAACTTGCCGTAGCGGTCGACGAGTTCCTCGCGTACGGCCTTGATGTCCTCCTCCGTGTTGACGGAGGCGATGGCGCGGTAGGCCTGAAGGCGCAGCCGCTCACCGGGGGCGTAGTCGTGCGGGACGTGGGCGTCGACGGGAAGCTCGATCTTGACCTCGAGCGGCGGCTCCTCCTCGACCCCGCCCTCCAGGGAGGCCCGGTAGTCCGCGACGGCCTCGCCGACCATCCGCACGTACAGGTCGAAGCCGACGCCCGCGATGTGGCCGGACTGCTCGCCGCCGAGGAGGTTGCCGGCGCCGCGGATCTCCAGGTCCTTCATCGCCACGTACATGCCGGCGCCCATCTCCGTGTGCTGGGCGATGGTGGCGAGCCGTTCGTGGGCGGTCTCCGTCAGCGGCTTCTCCGGCGGGTAGAGGAAGTAGGCGTAACCACGCTCCCGCCCACGCCCCACGCGCCCCCGCAGCTGGTGCAGTTGGGAGAGGCCGAAGTTGTCGCCGCGCTCCACGATCAGCGTGTTCGCGTTGGAGATGTCGATGCCGGACTCGACGATCGTGGTGGAGACGAGGACGTCGAACTTCTTCTCCCAGAAGTCGACGACCACCTGTTCCAGGGCCTGTTCGGACATCTGCCCGTGCGCGGTGGCGATGCGCGCCTCGGGGACGATCTCGCGCAGCCGGGCGGCCGCGCGGTCGATGGACTCGACCCGGTTGTGGATGTAGAAGACCTGGCCCTCGCGCAGCAGTTCGCGGCGGACGGCGGCGCCGATCTGCTTCTCCTCGTACGGCCCGACGAAGGTGAGGACGGGGTGGCGCTCCTCCGGCGGGGTGGTGATCGTCGACATCTCGCGGATGCCGGTGACCGCCATCTCCAGGGTGCGGGGGATCGGGGTCGCGGACATGGTCAGGACGTCGACGTTGGCGCGCAGCTTCTTCAGCTGTTCCTTGTGCTCGACGCCGAAGCGCTGCTCCTCGTCGACGATGACCAGGCCGAGGTCCTTGAACCTGGTCTCGGAGGAGAACAGGCGGTGGGTGCCGATGACGACGTCCACCGAGCCGTCCCGGAGGCCCTCCAGGGTCGCCTTCGCCTCGGTGTCGGTCTGGAAGCGGCTCAGTGCCCGCACGTTGACCGGGAACTGCGAGTACCGCTCGCCGAACGTGCCGAAGTGCTGCTGCACCAGCAGGGTCGTCGGCACGAGCACGGCGACCTGCTTGCCGTCCTGGACGGCCTTGAAGGCGGCGCGGACCGCGATCTCCGTCTTGCCGTAGCCGACGTCGCCGCAGATCAGGCGGTCCATCGGGACCGTCTTCTCCATGTCGTCCTTGACCTCGGCGATGGTGGTGAGCTGGTCGGGGGTCTCCACGTACGGGAAGGCGTCCTCCAGCTCGCGCTGCCACGGTGTGTCGGGGCCGAAGGCGTGGCCGGGCGCCGCCATCCGCGCGCTGTACAGCCGGATGAGGTCGGCGGCGATCTCCTTGACGGCCTTCTTGGCGCGCGCCTTGGTCTTCGTCCAGTCGGCGCCGCCCAGGCGGTGCATGGTGGGGGCCTCGCCGCCGACGTACTTGGTGATCTGTTCCAGCTGGTCGGTGGGGATGTAGAGGCGGTCGCCCGGCTGGCCGCGCTTGGCGGGGGCGTACTCCACGACGAGGTACTCGCGGGTGGCGCCCTGGACGGTGCGCTGCACCATCTCGATGTAGCGGCCGACGCCGTGCTGCTCGTGGACGATGTAGTCGCCGGTCTCCAGGGTGAGCGGGTCGATGGTCTTGCGGCGGCGGGCGGGCATGCGGGCGCCGTCCTTGCCGGCCGCCTTCTGGCCGGAGAGGTCGGTCTCCGTCAGCACGGCCAGTTTCAGCGCCGGGTCCACGAAGCCGTAGTCGATCGAGCCGCACGCCACGTGCACGACGGCGGGGGCGATCTCTCCGAGGTCGGTGTCGAGGCGGGCGGCGATGCCCTCGGTGCCGAGCACCTCGGCCGTGCGTGCGGCGGGGCCGTGGCCCTCGGTGACGTACACCGTGCGCCAGCCGTCGGCGAGCCAGCCCTTGGTGTCGGCGAGGGCCTTCGCCGTGTCCCCGCGGTAGGTCTCGGGTGCGCGCATGCCGAGCTTGAGGGTGTCGCCGTCGAGGGCGGCGAGTTCGTCGTCCGCGGCGAACGGCGACACCGACCACCACATCATGTCCAGCTCGCGGGCCCGGTCACGGACGTCCGCGAGGGACCACAGGGAGGCCGCGCCGACGTCGATGGGTGCCTCGCCGCCGCCCGCGGTGGCCGCCCAGGACGCCTGGAGGAACTCCTGGCTGGTGGCCACGAGGTCGGAGGCGCGCGTGCGCACCCGCTCCGGATCGCACACGACGGTCATGGTGCCCTTGGGCAGCACGTCGAGCAGCAGTTCCATGTCGTCGACCAGGACGGGGGCGAGGGACTCCATGCCCTCCACGGCGATGCCCTCGGCGATCTTCCCGAGCAGCTCGCCGAGTTCGGGGTGCCGCTCGGCGAGGACCCGCGCGCGCTCGCGCACGTCGTCGGTGAGGAGCAGTTCGCGGCAGGGCGGCGCCCACAGGCCGTGGTCGGCGACCTCCAGGGAGCGCTGGTCGGCCACCTTGAAGTAGCGGATCTCCTCGACGTCGTCGCCCCAGAACTCGACGCGCAGCGGGTGTTCCTCGGTGGGCGGGAAGACGTCCAGGATGCCGCCGCGGACGGCGAACTCGCCGCGTTTCTCGACGAGCTCCACGCGCGCGTACGCGGCGGCGGCGAGGGCCTCCACGATCGCGTTCAGGTCGGCGGTCTGTCCGGTGGCGAGGGCCACCGGCTCCAGGTCGCCCAGGCCCTTGACCTGCGGCTGGAGGACGGACCGCACGGGGGCCACGACGACGGAGACCGGGCCGGTCTCGGGGTCGTCGGCGCGCGGGTGGGCCAGGCGGCGCAGAACGGCGAGGCGGCGGCCGACGGTGTCGCTGCGCGGGCTGAGCCGTTCGTGCGGGAGCGTCTCCCAGGACGGGTACTCCGCGACGCCGTCGGAGGGGAGCAGGGTGCGCAGGGCGGCGGCGAGGTCCTCGGCCTCCCGGCCGGTGGCCGTCACGGCGAGCACGGTGCGGCCGGTCTCGCGGGCGAGGGCGGCGACCGCGAAGGGGCGGGCCGCGGCGGGGCCGATCAGGTCGACGTGCATACGGTTGCCGTCGCCGGCGGCGGTGATCGCTTCGGCGAGGGCGGTGTCCTTGACGACGGCGTCGAGCAGACCGTGCAGGCTCATTCGGGGCGGCTTTCGTCCGGGGGGTGGGCAACGCGAATCGCCCGACGCGCGCTGCGGGCCGGGGGAACCTCCAGCGTACGACGGCACGCGCGCGTCCGTCGGGCCTGTGGACAACGCCCCGGCCGCCGGCGCCCGCGGTGGGCGCGCACGGCGGTGGGGGGGGGGGGGGGGGGGGGGGGGGGGGGGGGGGGGGGGGGGGGGGGGGGGGGGGGGGGGGGGGGGGGGTGGGGGTTGTTCTGTGTTCTTCCATCCTCCCCTCGCCCCCCCCCCCCCCCCCCCCCCCCCCCCCCCCCCCCCCCCCCCCCCCCCCCCCCCGGGCCCATTTCCCCCGCTCCCCCCGTCTCCCCCGCTCCCCCGTCTCCCCCCGCGGTCGCGGCCGGTGGCTACTCCGTCGCGATCGCGTTCAGTACGTTCATCCGGCCCGCCCGGAACGCCGGGATGAGGGCCGCGAACAGTCCGACGAACGCCGACCCGACGAACACCCCGATGATCGTCGGCCACGGGATCTCCAGGACCTTCAGGCCCTGCAGGGCGAGCAGCTTCTGTGCCGTGGCCCCCCAGCCCATGCCGAGGCCGAGGCCGAGCAGGGCGCCGAAGAGGGCGATCACCACCGACTCCAGGCGGATCATCCGGCGCAGCTGGCGGCGCGAGAGGCCGATCGCCCGCATCAGGCCGATCTCCCGGGTCCGCTCCACCACCGACAGCGCCAGCGTGTTCACCACACCGAGGACCGCCACGATGATCGCGAGGGCCAGCAGGCCGTAGACCATGTTCAGGAGCTGGCCGATCTGGTCCTTCAGTTCCTGCTTGTAGTCGGTCTGGTCGCGGACCTCGTACTGCGGGTAGGCGGCCAGGGACTTCTTCAGCGCCGCGTAGGCGGCCTTCTGCTCGCCCTCCTTGGCCTCGGCGAACATGATCTGGTTCGGCGGGACCTTGTCGGCGGGCAGGTACCTCTTCATGGTGTCGAGGCTGATGTACCGCGCGCCCTGGTCGATGGCCACGTCGTCGTCGGTGATCGCCGCGACCTTCAGCCGGGCGGTGCTGCCGCCCTTGAAGGCGACGGTCAGGGTGTCGCCGACCTTGACGTGGTGCTCGGTGGCGTAGTCGGAGCCGACCGACATGGCGTCCTTGCCGTAGGCGGCGGCCAGGTCGCCGGCGGTCGTCTTGCGGCGCAGGTCCTGGGCGTACGTGGGGTCGGCGGCGGTGACGCCGTCGGTGTCGGCCTTGCCGTCCGGGGAGGTCATCCTCGCGTCCAGGTCCTTGTAGCGCGTGACGTGCGCCAGGCCGGGCGTGGACTCGACGGCCTTCTCGGCCTGCGGGACGATCCGCTGGTTGCCCTCGATGATGAAGTCCACGCCGACCGACCTGTCCAGTTCGTCGGTCGCGGAGGCCACCATCGAGGAACCGACGACCGAGAGACAGGCGACCAGGGCGAGGCCGATCATGAGGGCCGCGCCGGTGGCGCCGGTACGGCGCGGGTTGCGCAGCGCGTTGCGTTCGGCCATGCGTCCCACGGGGCCGAACATCCGCAGCAGGACCACGCTGAGCACGCGGACCACGCCGCCGGCGAGCAGCGGACCGATGATCACGAACCCGATGAGGGTGAGGACGACACCCGCGGCCAGGACCAGCGATCCGTCGCTCGCCTTGTCGGCGGTGGCCGCCGCGTAGAGGGCGAGGCCGCCGGCGCCGGTGAGGACCAGGCCGACGAGGCCGCGGACGAGGCCCGCCCTGCCGTCCGCCGGGGTGCCGGCGTCACGCAGCGCCGCCATCGGGGAGACCTTGCCGGCGCGGCGGGCCGGGACGTAGGCGGCCAGGACGGTGACGATGATGCCGAGCGCGAGGCCGGCGACCGCGGTCGTCCACTTCACGGTGAGGTCGTCCGTGGACAGTTCCATGCCCATCGACGACATGACCTTCATCAGGCCGACCGCGAGGCCGACGCCCGCGCCGACGCCGAGGACCGAGCCGAAGACGCCGAGCAGCAGCGCCTCGACCAGGACCGAGCGGTTGACCTGCTTGCGGGAGGAGCCTATGGCGCGCATCAGCCCGATCTCGCGGGTGCGCTGGGCGACCAGCATCGAGAAGGTGTTGATGATGAGGAAGATGCCGACCAGGAAGGCGATTCCGGCGAAGCCGAGCATGGCGTACTTGATGACGTCCATGAACGTGCCGACGCTGCTGCGGTTCTCGTCCGCGTTCTCCTTCTGCGTCTGCACCTTGTAGGTGCCGGCGCCGAGGGTGGCGGTGACGTTCCGCTTGAGCAGGGTGTCGCTGACGCCGGCGTCGGCGGTGACGTTGATGTTCGTGAACCGGCCGGTGGCGCCCAGCAGTTCGCGCTGCGAGGTGGCGGTGTCGAAGTAGACGACGGCCGCACCGGGGTTGGTCACCTTGAAGGTGGCGATGCCGACGATGCGCGCCTTGAAGTCGCCGGTGACGGCGATGGTGCGCAGTTCGTCCCCGATCTTCAGGTGGTGCTTGTCGGCGGTGTCGGCGTCGACCATCGTCTCGGCCGGGCCGCGCGGGGCGTGCCCGGAGGTGATCTCCATCGAACGCAGTTCGTTCTGCGTCCAGTTGCCCGCGATGGTCGGGGCGCCGGTCGACGACCCCATGTTCTCGTTGTGGCTGTCGACGACGGTCACGCTCGACGAACTGACCGCGCCTTCGGCGGACTTGACGCCCTGTGCCGTCCGCGCCCGCTCCAGCACGGAGGCGGGGAGTGACGCGGGCCGGCCGTTCTGCGGGGTGTCGTCGGCCTTGGCTCCCTGCGGGGAGACCGTCACGTCGGACGCCGTCGCCGCGAAGAGCTTGTCGAAGGTGGTGTTCATCGTGTCGGTGAACACCAGCGTGCCGCACACGAAGGCGACCGACAGCAGGACGGCCACGGCCGACAGGGCCATGCGCCCCTTGTGCGCGAAGAAGTTGCGCATCGAGGTCCTGAGCACGGTCATGACGTACGCCCCCGGGCGTCGAAGTCCTTCATGCGGTCGAGGACCGTGTCGGCGGTCGGGTGGAACATCTCGTCGACGATCCGGCCGTCGGCGAGGTACAGCACACGGTCCGCGTAGGAGGCGGCCACCGGGTCGTGGGTGACCATCACGATGGTCTGTCCGAGGTCGTCGACGGACCGGCGCAGGAAGCCGAGGACCTCGGCGCCGGCCCGGGAGTCGAGGTTGCCCGTCGGCTCGTCGCCGAAGATGATCTCGGGCCGGGCGGCGAGGGCGCGGGCCACCGCTACCCGCTGCTGCTGGCCGCCGGAGAGCTGGTTGGGCCGGTGCCGCAGCCGCTCGCGGAGGCCGACGGTGTCGATGACCTGGTCGAGCCAGGCCCGGTCCGGCTTGCGGCCGGCGATGTCCATGGGCAGCGTGATGTTCTCGAGTGCGCTGAGCGTCGGGAGCAGGTTGAACGCCTGGAAGATGAAACCGATCCGGTCCCGGCGCAGCTTCGTGAGCTTCTTGTCCTTCAGCCCGGTGATCTCGGTCTCGTCCAGGTGGATCTGACCGCTCGTCACGGTGTCGAGTCCGGCGAGGCAGTGCATCAGGGTGGACTTGCCGGACCCCGAGGGGCCCATGATCGCGGTGAACTGGCCGCGGACGATGTCCACGTCGACGTGGTCGAGCGCGACGACCCGGGTCTCCCCGGACCCGTACGCCTTCACGACCTGCCGCGCCCGTGCGGCAACGGCCGTACGCCCTCCAGTGCCCCCGTGCCTGGGAATGGTCACAGCCGATGTCACGGTATGTCTCCTATGTCAGTAAACGAGTGGAACGTGCGTTCCCCTGGTGCGTGCGCACCCGGTGCTGCCGGTCGGGCGGTCGGGCGGTCGAAACGGTGAGCGGTCCGTCCTGTCCGCCCTGTCCGTCCTGCTCACGTGGTCGAGTCTGGTGGTTGCGGGGGGTCCCGCGCGCTGGTGCCCAGCGCAGTCTTCTGCGGGGGAAAACCCCACCCCCGTGGGTCAGGTCCGCCACCCGTCGGCGGCGTAAAGCCAGGTTAAGGACGCCACCCGCCCGGTCTCCTCCTCCGCCGGTACGAACCCTCCCCGAGACGTGCGACGGAGGTACCCCTAGGGGCTGTCCACCTCCGGGTGGAGTGGATCTCGGGGTCGCTCCACCGTCCGGCCCCGCCACGCTCCACCCTCCCGCCACGTCGGGGGCGAGCGGGAAGCCGTCCTGCGTCAGCGGGACGTGGTGCTGCCGCGGTGGGCACCGCGCAGGTTCCCGGCCTCACGGAGTGCCCCCCGGGCAGCCGTCCCGGCCGGCCAAAAGTCGGAGTTAACGCCGGTAACACCCGAGGTCAGCGCGGCACGCACCTACCGACCGATCAGTTTGGTGAAACCCTCGCGCCTGCGCGAACCAGCGAGTAACGTGCGTGACTCCGCTCGCCCACCCCCCACCTCCCTGCGGTCCGCCGTGCCGGACCCGAGCCACGCAAGGAGCACCGGGATGTCCTACGACACGTCCCCGTCGTACCCGTATCCGGAACGACCACCGCACCACGCGTCCCCCTCCTACGCCACCTACCCGTGGCAGCCGGCCGAGCCAACCGAGCCCTCCCCACGGCCCACCTCGCACCACGCGCCGCTCGGGCACCACAGCGACCTGCGCGTCCTGCGCGGCGCCTACCGCCGGCAGCGGCGCGTGGCCACCCTCACCGCGCTCGGCTACTTCACCCTCTTCCTGATCCTGTCCGCGTCCGCCCCGGCCGTCATGACGACGACCGTCACCGACGGCCTGCCCACCGGTCTGCTGCTCGCCCTGATCCAGCTGCCCGTCACCTGGCTGGCCGTCATCGTGTACGAGCACACCGCGCGCCGCCACCTCGACCCCGTCGCCGACCGCATCCGCAGACAGTCCGAACTGGACGCCAGGCGGGGGGCGGTGCGGCCGTGAACGGATTCAGCGACTCGGCACAGGCGATGTCCCTCGTGGGGTTCTCCGCCATCGCCACCGTCACGCTCCTGCTGTGCGTGATGACCGGCCCTGACCGCGACGACCTCGACGAGTTCTACACCGGCTACGGCTCCCTGTCCCCCCTGCGCAACGGCCTGGCCATCGGCGGCGACTACATCTCCGCCGCGTCGGTGCTCGGCACCGGCGGAGTGATCGCGCTGTGCGGCTACGACGGGATCGTCCTGGCCCTCAGCACGGCACTGTCCCTGATGCTGCTGATGTTCCTGCTGGCCGAACCCCTGCGCAACACGGGCCGGTTCACCATGGGCGACGCCCTGGCCCGGCGAATGCCGGGACGCTCGGTGCGCATCGCCGCGTGCGGGGTGACCCTCGCCGCGCTGCTGCCCCTGATGCTGGTGCAACTCGCGGGCACGGGCCAGCTGCTGGCCTTCATCCTCGGCTTCTCCGGCGACTCGCTGAAGACGGGCTGCATCATCGGCCTGGGCATCCTGATGATCAGCTACGCCGCCATCGGCGGCATGAAGGGCACCGCCCTCATCCAGATCCTGAAGATCGTGATGCTGCTCGGCTCGGGCACCGCGGTCGCCCTGCTCATCCTGCACCGCTACGACTGGAACCCGGGCGCCCTGTTCGACGCGGCGGCCCGGCAGAGCGGGGTGGGCTCGGCGTTCCTCCACTCCGGCATCGAGTTCGCGGGCAGCCCCAACCCCCGCCTCGACATGATCACCTCCCAACTGTCGGTGGTGCTCGGCGGCGCCTGCCTGCCGCACGTCACCATGCGCATGTACACCGCCTCCAGCGCCCGACAGGTGCGCCGCTCGATGTCCTGGGCGGTGTCGTCGGTGGTGCTGTTCGTGGCCGTCATCACGGTCGTCGGGTTCGGTGCCACGGCGCTCATCGGACGGGCGGTCATCGCGCAGGCGGACCCGCGGGGCAACACGGCCTACCTGCTGGGCTCCCGGGCCGCCTTCGGCCTGGACGTCTCGACCGCGGAGACCCTGCTGTTCACCACGGTCACCACGGCGATCTTCCTGACCCTGCTCGCCTCCGTCGCCGGCATGATCCTCGCCTGCGCCAACTCCCTCGCCCACGACGTGTTCGCCGCCCGCGCACAGCAGATGTCGGCGCGCCGCGAGATGACGCTGGCCCGGCTGTCCGCGGTGGCGGTCGGCATCCCGGCGATCGCGCTGGCCACCCTGGTCCAGCACCGCAGCCTGCAGCCGCTGGTGACCCTGTCCTTCTGCCTGGGCGCCTCGGCGATCGCCCCCGCCCTGGTCTACAGCCTCTTCTGGCGCCGCTACACGCGGGCCGGCCTGCTGTGCACCCTGATCGGCGGCTCGCTCACGGTCCTGCTGCTGATGCCGGGCACGAACCTGGTCTCCGGCTCCCCGGTCTCGGCCTTCCCCGACGCCGACTTCAACTGGTTCCCCTTCACCACCACCGGCCTGGTCTCCATCCCGGCCGGCTTCGCCCTCGGCTGGCTCGGCACGGTGGCCTCCGGCCGCGCCAAGGCGGCGGAACAACGCAAGCAGTACGAAGCGGTGGAGGGCTGGATCCTGGCGGGGGCGGTCCGCAGGGGACGCTGACGACCGGCCCGGTCCCCTGACCGTCCGGTGCGCGTGCCCGGCGCCGGGAGCCGGGTGCCCGCTGCCGGGGACGGGCGGCTCACTCCGACGGTGCCGCCCGTCCCGTCAGGGCACTGAGACTGTCGCGAACGTTGTCGATGTGCGCCCGTACGTCGTCCCACCGCTCGCCGTGCTCCCGCAGCACCCGCTCGGTCTCCCGCACGATCCGCTCCTCACGCACCCGCGCCTCGGCCACCACCTCCGCCGCCCGCTCCCGCGCGTCCTCCTGCCGCTGCCGTAGCTCCGCCTCCGCCTCCGCGAACGCCTGCTTCGCCGCGGACAGGCCGGCCTCCGCGAGCGCCACCCGCTCGGCGTGCCGCGCGCCCAGCGCGGCCGCGCGCTCCTCGGCCTCCCGCTCGGCCTCGGCCCAGCGCTCCGCGTGCTCCCTGGCCTGCTCGGCCAGCAGGGCCGCGGTGCGCTGCCGTACGTCCCGCAGCGCGGCCAGCGACTCGCCACGGCTCTCCTTCACCTCGCGCCTTGCCGCGATCCGGATCTCGTCGGCCTCGGCGCGCGCCGCGAGCAGCCGCTGCCGGGCGCGTTCGTCGGCCTCGGCCAGGACGGTGTCGGCGTGCGTCCGCGCGGCCTCCTCCACCTCGGCCGCCCGCGCCCGCGCCTCCTCCACCAGGCCGCGGGCCTGCTCGCGGGCGCCGTCCCGGACGGCCGCGGCCTCCTCGCGGCCCAGTGCGAACAGCCGCCGCGCCCGGTCCCCGAGCGCCTCGTAGGTCTGCGGAGCCAGCCGGGCCACGGCATCCCGCAGGTCGGCCGCCTCCTCCTCCATCTCCCGGGCGAGGACGGTGAGACGGGCCGCCCGCTCCCACGCGGCGTCGCGATCCCGGGAAAGCGCCGCGGCGTACGCCTCGACCTGGTCGGGACGGTAGCCGCGGCCCCGTGCCACCACGAAGTCGCGGGTCGAGTCCGGTGCGCTGTTCATCCTGGAATCCCTCTCCGCCGAACGGACGCGAAAATAATGATTTCGCGCATATCCTGATGTATAGGGGGAAATGTTCGTAACGCGACACTCCGTGCGCAGGTCACGGGCGCCGACGACACGCAGAAGGGCCGGACCCGATCACACGATCGGGTCCGGCCCTTCACGAAGAGCGCCACGACACCTCAGCGGCGAGGTCTCCCCGTCACAGCAGCCCGTCCCACATCTGCTCCAGCAGCACCGACCACCAGCTCTCCGGCGAACCGAGCGCCGCCGGGTCGAGGGACACCAGCTGCGCCTGGAAGTCGACGGTCCAGCGGCCCGCCTGCTCCTGGTTCAGCCCGAACCGCAGCCGCCACATCCGGCCCAGCAGCGCCAGACAGCGCTGGAACTCGGGCAGCCCCGTGTTCACGAACTGCGGCGGTACGGGAGCACCGCCCGGCCCCGCCTCCACGGGCACGGCCACGATGTTCGCGGTGCCGTACTGCACACACAGCGCCCGCCCGAAGTCGCTGCCCATCACGAGGTACGAGCCCGCGTCCGGCGCCGGGCGCACCCCGCGCTCCTGCGCCAGCTCCGCCAGCGTGGGCACCGGCCGTCCCGGCTGGGCCTGCGCCCAGAAGAACGGACCCATGTCCACCGGCAGCCCCGCCACCACCAGCGAGTGCGCCACGACCGGCGGCACGCCCTGCCGGGACACGGCGGCCTGCTCGAACCGGAAGACCCCCGGCCCGAACGCCCCCGCCATCTCCTGCGCGACACCCTCCGGCGGAACCGGCGGCGCCGACTGCACCTGCGGCAACGGCGCGCGCACCGGCGCGGAACGCGCGGGCCCGTCGGCCACCTGATGCAACTCACCCTGATGGGCCAGGAGTTGCTGCATGCCCTGCTGCCGGCTCGCATGGTCGGTGCCGTACGGCGCGATACTCGCGAGCCGCGCCTGCGGCCACTGCTCACGGATCATCCGCGCACAGTAGGCGCCGGGCAGCTCGCACGGTTCGAGCTCCGTGTGCAGTTCGAGCACCTGGTTCGGCGGCACGTTCATCGCCCGCAGCTCGTGGAAGATCTGCCACTCCGGGTGTGGCGTCCCCGGCGCCGAACGCCGGATCAGCTGCTGCTCGGACCCGTCCTGCGCGCGGTAGCGCAGCACGGCCTGATACCCGGGGCCGACCGTCGGCGGCGCCTGCGGATAGCCGTAAGCGGACGGCTGCTGCCCGGGCACGGGCAGCCCCGGCGGCGGCATCGCACCCGGCGGCACGACACCGGGAGGCGGCATCACGCCCGGCGGCACGACACCGGGAGGCGGCATCACGCCCGGCGGCACGACACCGGGAGGCGGCATCACGCCGGCACCGGGCGGCATCGGCCGCGGACCACCCTGAACACCCGGAGCACCCGGACCGCCCGGACCAGGACCACCCTGAACACCCGGAGCACCCAGCCCGCCGAGCGCACCAGGTGCCTGCGGCGGCGGAGGGGCGCCGGGGCCGGTCACCGGAGGCGCGGACAGCACGGTCTCCGCGTGGTGAACGGCGCCCCGCGCGACCGCCGCGGCACCCTGCGCACCGGGAGAGTGAGGGACGCCGGGGGCACCGGGCGGTTGCGGCGCCCAGGGCGCGCCGGGCACACCAGGGGCGCTCGGCGGAGGCGGCGCACCCGCGCCCGCGCCCATCCGGCCGGGGTCTGCGAACACGGTGGCGGCATGGTCCACCGCACCCCCGGGCGGGTTGGGCGCACCGGGCGGGTGCGGCGCGCCCGGCGGCCGGGGCGCGTCCGGAACCGGGGCACCTCCCTGGCCGTCGGGGCCGAGCTGCGAGACGAGCTGGGTGGGCAGGTAACCGCCCGCCGGCGCGCCCGGCGCACCGGGACCGGCCGGCGGAGGAACCGCGCCCGGGCGCGCGCCGGGGGCCCCGGGCGCACCCGGCGGAGGCGGCGGGTTCGCACCCGCGCCCCGCGCCCGGCGCGGCTGGGGCGCCGCCTTGCTCGTCGCCGCGTCGGCGATGTCCCCGGCGTTCGGCGGCAGCGGCCGGACCGGCGCACCGGGACCGGCCGGCGGGGGCGGCGGCGAAACCGCGCCCGGACCCTGCGGGTAGCCGTAGGCCGACGCCCCCGCCGCGGGCGGCGCGTGGTGCGGAGGCGGCGGGCCCTGCGGCCCGCCCGGGGACGCAGCGGCCGCGCCGCCTCCCTGCGGATAGCCGTACGAGGAAGCCCCCGGCGACGCGGCGGGAGGACCGCCGGCCGGCGCTCCGGCAGCGGACGACGGAACACCGGCCGGACCGGGCCCCTGTGCCTGCCCGTGGCTCTGGCCCGGCCCCGGGCCCTGACCCTGCCGCCGGTCGCTGCCCGGCTCCCGCGTCCCCTGCGCGTTCGGGTCGGGGAACGCGGGGGCGAGCGCCGTCGGCGGGAGCCGGCTGCCACCCGAGATCAGGGCCGTCTTGGCGTCGGCCAGCCCCGCGGGCGGCGTGGTGTCGTCGTCGGCACCGCTCAGCGGCGGCGCGAACACGGTCGCGGGCAGCGGCACGGACCGGTCCTCACCCGCGTCCCCGTTGGTGTCGGTCCCGGCCCAGGGCGCGGCACCCGAAGGCGCCCCCGGACCGGCCGCCCCGAGCGGCACGCCCGCCTGCGTCTGCGGCAGCGAGTCCCGCGCGGACACCGGGTCGGCGGCGACAGCACGGTCGGAGGAGGACGCGCGGTCGGCAGCGGGAGCACGGTCGGCGGCCGACACGCGGTCCGGGGAGGGCACCGGCGCGGCGGCCGGCCCGTCCCCCCGCCGATCCGGGATGCCCAGCTTGTCCGCCGCCTCCTGCAACCACTCCGGCGGACTCAGCAGGAACGACGTCTGATTGAGATCGACCCGCGCCGAGGGCGCCGGCACCGGCTCGTCGGCCGGCTCCGGACGGCCGTACTCCTCCTCGTACCGGCGGATGACCTCACCCACCGGCAGCGCGGGCCACAACGTGGCCTCACCGCTGTCCCGGGCGAGCACCAGCCGCTGCGCGCCCCCGTCCGACCGCGGGCCCTCCGCCCGGTCCTCGGCCCACACCACGAACCCGAGCCCGAACTCCCGCACCCGCACCTCACGATGCTGGTACGAGGGCACGTCCCCGTTGATCCACTCCTCGGCGCGCTCCTGCGCCTGCGCGAAGGTCACCATCGTCCAGCTCACTCCCCCACCGAAGACGCCGAAGACGCCGAAGACCCCGGGACCCCCGGGACCCCCGGCTCCGGCGACACGGGAACCGCCTGCGCGAACCCACCGTCCACCATCAGGTTCGCCACCGTCTCCAACTCCGGCGGAGAACCCGCCAGTCGCGCCAGGAACACGTCGAAGTCCTCACCGCAGGGCAGCAGCAGCCGCTCCACGCGCTCCGCGGGCGCCCACCCGGGATCGACGTCCCGGGCATCGTCGTAGGCGCAGAAGAACACCGAACCGACGCCCCGCCCCTTCACCTTCACCGCCAGCAGACCGCCCTGCACGAACCCGACACCCAGATAGTCCTTGGTCAGATGGTCACGCAGGCACTTGTTGACATACACCAGGTCGTTCACCGCGGCCTCGTCGCGCACCGTGAAGAACGGCTGGTCGATCAGCAGCCCCAACTCCGCGTCCAGCGCCGTGCCCACCGGAGCGCACCCGCCCGCCGCCTTCAGAAACGACCGGTACGCGCCCGGCAGCCGGTACCCGAGATCCTCCTCGACCCCCTGCACCTGCGACTCGGTCACCGCCACCCCCGACTTCGGCAACCCGAAGTGCGCGGGCCGCGTCTCCTGCAACGGCCGCGTACCGCGCTTGCCGTGGTCGACGTTCGACGTCGCGATCCCGCCGTGATGGCGCAGCAACGCCTTCACCTCGACCGGGACCAGCTCCAGCCGGCGACCGCCGACCGCGTGGTGCCAGGTCCAGCCGTGCGGGGTCGCCACCGCGGGCACCGTGTCCCACAACTCGTGTCCGGTCGCCGCGAGCGCCGCGTTCGCCGACACGTAGTCCGTCAGCCGCAGTTCGTCGACACCGAAACCCTCCGGCGGCTCCGCGATCTCCGCCGCCGCCCGCGCGTACGGCGAGAAGTCCGGATAGCCGCGCTCGTCCACCCGCACCCCCCTCGGGTGACGGGCCGCGCGGACCGGGTCCGGGAAGTGCACGACCTGCCCGGCATAAGCCGCGTTGGGCGGCGCGGCTTGTCCCCCGGCCTGGCTGCCGGGAGGATCCCCCAGCCCGAGCCGACCTGTCGTCATGGCGGTTTGCCCCCTGCGGCACTCTGTACGACCCGCGGCGACCGGCTCCGGCCACCACGCCCCGTAACGACTGTCTCGTCCGTCTCGACTTCCGTCTCGCCCTCCGTCACCACGCGTCGAACAGGTCGACCGCGCGGATCCCTCGGATCGCGGTGCCGACAGCCTATGCGGTACGACGACACCGGTCACCGGGCACCGGTCAGCACCCCTCCGCTTCCGTGACCAGCCGTCACCCCCTAGTGACAGCCCGCCCAAACCCGGGCGTGTCGCATCGCCCCAGCTACCGCACCAGCCACGCCATTTGGCACTCTGTGTCGACCGGGAGGACGCCCGGGAGGGGATGAAGACATGAACACGACACACGCAGGACCGCACACCGGACAACCGCCGGGCACCTCCGGCGACCCCCGCGTCGGCTGGAGCACCACCGACAACGCGCACACACCCGTCCTACGCCACCGCCGCGACGGCATACTCCCCACCGTCGCCGCCGCCCTCTCCGTCCGCGGCACCACCCTCACCGGCACCGCCGCACGCGGCGACCAGCCCCCCGCCCTGCACCCCCTCGTCCAGGACTTCCTCGACACCCTCCCCAGCGCCCAACGCGACCGCTTCACCGGCCGCTGCGCCGAAACCATCCTCATCTCCCGCCACATCGCCGCCGCCGACGCCGAACGCAGCAAACGCGCCGCCCGCAGACCCATGACCAACGGCGAAGCCCGCAAATCACTCAAACAGGCAAAACTCACCACCCGCCGCATCCGCGAGGACGGCGACCCCCTGCACGGCGGATTCGCCGCCCCCTGCCGCGCCTGCACCGCCCTCAGCGCCCACTTCGGCGTCCGCGTCGTCAACCCCACGACGACCGACGACTGACCCCCGGCCCCCCACCACACCCCACAGCACCACACTCACCGCAGTCACCGCAGTCACCGCAGTCACCGCAGTCACCGCAGTCACCGCAGTCACCACCGCATTCCGCACCCCGCGCGACGACGCCCCGGCGCCCCACCGCGACCCGCACGAGCACGACGAACGAAGGGCAGATGCACACCGACCGCACCTCCACCACACGCTTCCCCGTCCCCGTCGACGCCACCCTCCGCGCCGCCGGCTGGCAACCCGGACGCTGGGACATAAAACAAGCCGAGATCTGGGCCGACACCCTGCGCGACCACACCTCACCCGCCGGACACCGCCACGCCGTCTTCCCCGCCGCCGTCGAAGCCTGGGCCGAATTCGGCGGACTCCACCTCACCCCCACCGGCCCCGGCCGACAAGTCGCCCCCGCCACCCTCCACCTCGACCCCCTCTACGGCCTCCACCTCGCCCGCACCCTCGGCGACCTCGGCCGCGCCCTCGACACCGACGTCTCCCCCCTCGGCACCGAAACCCAGACCGAAGCCCTCCTCGCCATGGACGCCAGCGGCCGCGTCTACACCCTCGACCACACCGGCGACTGGTACCTCGGCCCCGACATCGACCAAGCCCTCACCCGACTCATCACCGGCACCGAACCCATACGACTCACCGCCGGCTGACCCACCCCCACCGGCCCCCACCCGCCCCACACAGACGCCCACACGCCCCGGTCCGCGCCCCACACACCCCACCGCCACCTACGACGCCGGAATCACCGCCGACACCCGAAAACCCCCCGCATCCGTCGGCCCCGAAACAAACACACCCCCCAACCCCACGACCCGCTCCCTCATCCCCAACAAACCATTACCCCCCGACGGCAACCGCGCCGAAGACGCCGACGACACCTCCGGCGGCGGCTCGTTCTCCACCTGCATCGCGATCTCCGACACCCGATGCGCCAACCGCACATACGTCTTCGCCCCCGCCGCATGCTTG
This sequence comes from Streptomyces sp. NPDC043878, assembly GCF_056435735.1. Classification (NCBI taxonomy): domain Bacteria; kingdom Bacillati; phylum Actinomycetota; class Actinomycetes; order Kitasatosporales; family Streptomycetaceae; genus Streptomyces; species Streptomyces sp. NPDC043878. The sequence continues at coordinate 63,268 of NZ_JBWKDW010000017.1, read as the reverse complement.
TGGACGTTCGTCAACGCCTCCTGCACCACACGGAACGCCGTCTGCTCGATCACCGCCGCGTACACCCGCTCCTCACCCTCCACCGACAGATCCACCACCATCCCCGCAGCCGCCGACTGCCCCACCAACTCCTCCAACTCCGACAGACACGGCCCCTCCCCCTCCTCCCCCACCCGAGAAGCCGCCACAGCAGCAGCCACACCCACCGCCACCAACGGCACCGCCGCCCGCTCCCGCCGCTCCACCCCGTCACCACTGCGCAGCACCCCGAGCATCTCCCGCAGCTCCGTCAGCGCCTGCCGCCCCATATCCCCCACCAACACCGCATTGCGCACCGCCTTCTCCGGATCCTTACGCGCCACCGCCTGCAGAGCCGCCGCATGCACCACCATCAGACTCACCCGGTGCGCCACCACGTCATGCATCTCCCGCGCGATCCGCGTCCGCTCCTCACCACGCGCCCACTCCGCCCGCTCCTCCGCCCGCTCCGCGAGCAACTGCAACTCCCGCTCCAGATCGTCCGCCCGCTCCCGCAGACTCTCCATCAACCGCCGCCGCGCCCCCACATACAGCCCCAACAACAACGGCGGCGCCGTCAACCCCAACGACGTCGCGATCGCCGCGAACGGCACGAACCAGTCCCCCAGCGTCAAATCCCCCCGCGCCATGTCCTGCCGCACCCGCACGAACGTCACGATCAACGTCCCCACCAGCGACATCCCCGCCAACGACGCGATCATCCGCCGCGGCAACTCCGACGCCGCCAGGGTGTAGAGACCGACAATGCCCATCAGGAAACCCATCTGGGCAGGCGTGATCGCGATCGACACCAACACGACCGCGACCGGCCACTTACGGCGCACCACCAGCACCGAACCGGCCAACAACCCGAAAACAACCCCCGCCGCCACCGGGACCCCCGCGTCCCGCGCGAACGGAATCCCCTCCACCGCACACTCCAGCGCGGAAACGCACGCCAGGCCCACATCGAGCACCGCGCTGCGCCACCTGGCCCACCACCACGGCCCTTCCCAAGCCGTCGCGTGGTCTTCCCCCGTCGTGGTCATGACTCCAGCCTACGGGCGCCGACCGCCCCTTTTCCGGCGAGTTTCCGCGACTGGCCTACACCACTCTCCGCAACCGATCGACAACGAAACGGCCCGATATCCCTCGAACTGCTGAATCGCACACCGTTCGACACCGGAAGCTCCGATTCCGCCGGGAGGGTATGCCTATGGCAAAAGCCCAGGAAAAATACGCCGACTTCGAAGGACTCAGGAAGCAGGCGATGGCCCTACGGCGAGACGGACTGAGCCGCCGGCAGATCCGCGACCGGCTGCACGTCGACAACAACGACATCCTGAATCGCCTCCTGGAGGGCGAGCCCCCTCCGGAATGGACGAAACGCCCGAACGCGAAGGACGACCTCAGGGACAGGGCGAGGGAGCTGCGGCTCCAGGGCTGGACGTACGACCGGATCCAGCTGGAGCTGGGGTGCTCCAAGAGCTCGATCTCACTCTGGGTGCGGGATCTGCCGAAGCCCGAGCGTCGCGACCCGACAGAACAGGCGAAGCTGGCCGCGCGCAGACGATGGGACCACGAGCTGGCGGTGCGCGACGAGGAGCGGCAGCGGATCAAGGCCGCCGCCGCGCAGAAAGTCGGCAGGATGTCCGACCGGGAACTTTTCCTGGTGGGTGTCGGCCTGTACTGGGCCGAGGGCGCCAAGGACAAGCCGTACGACCGCCGGGAGAACGTCACCTTCGTCAACAGCGACCCAGGCATGATCGAGGTGTTCCTGGCCTGGCTGGACCTACTGGAAGTGGGACGAGAGCGACTCCGGTACGCCGTGATGATCCACGAGAGCGCGGACGCGGCGGGCGCTGAGCAGTACTGGGCCGACCTCGTCGGAGCGGACCGCTCCAGGTTCTACAAGACGTCTCCCAAGAAACACAACCCGAAGACCGTGCGCAGGAACACCGCAGATTCGTACCGCGGCTGCTTGGTCATCAAAGTCCTGAAGGGTGCCGACTTGTACCGTCGCATCGAGGGCTCCTGGTGCGGCATAGTGGAGTCCGCGCGAGAAGCCGATCTACGGAATCGGACATAGCGCTAAAACCATCCCGGATCGTCTAAGGGCAGGACAAACGGTTTTGGTCCGTTGAATGAGGGTTCGAATCCTTCTCCGGGAGCCCTTGCCTGTGGGCCCTGACAGCACTGTCAGGGCCCACTCTCATGTCTGCCATGAAACGCCCCGGTATCCTGCGGGTGTCCACGCCAGCCATTGAAAGCCGAAGGGCAACCCCGTGAGCGCCATTCGCCCGGCCGCCGTCGTCGTTCTCGCAGCGGGTGAGGGCACCCGTATGAAGTCGGCCACACCCAAGGTCCTGCATGAGATCTGTGGTCGTTCCCTGGTGGGTCATGTGCTCGCCGCCGCACGAGAGTTGGATCCCGAGAACCTGGTCGTCGTGGTCGGCCACGCGCGGGAGCAGGTCGTCGCGCACCTGACCGCGTCCGACCCGCATGTCCGTACCGCGGTGCAGGCGGAGCAGAACGGCACGGGGCACGCCGTGCGGATGGCGTTGGAGGAGTTGGGCGGTCCGGTCGAGGGGACGGTGGTGGTGGTCTGTGGTGACACCCCGCTGTTGAGCGGTGGGACGCTGCGGGCGCTCGCGGCGACGCATTCCGCCGACGGTAACGCGGTGACGGTGCTGACGGCGGAGGTGCCGGACGCGACGGGTTACGGCCGGATCGTGCGGGACGGGGTGTCGGGTGCGGTGACGGGGATCGTCGAGCACAAGGACGCGTCTGACGCGCAGCGGGGGATCCGTGAGATCAACTCGGGGGTGTTCGCGTTCGACGGGCGGCTTCTCGGGGACGCGCTCGGGAAGGTGCGTACGGACAACAGTCAGGGTGAGGAGTACCTGACGGATGTGCTGGGGATTCTGCGGGAGGCGGGGCATCGGGTCGGTGCGTCGGTCGCGGCCGATCACCGGGAGGTCGCGGGGATCAACAACCGGGTGCAGTTGTCCGAGGCGCGTCGCACGCTGAACGACAGGTTGTTGGATCGGGCGATGCTGGCCGGCGTGACGGTGGTCGACCCGGCGACGACGTGGGTCGATGTGGCGGTCACCTTCGAGCAGGACGCGGTGGTCCATCCGGGCACGCAGTTGCAGGGGGCCACGCATCTGGGTGAGGGTGCCGAGGTGGGCCCGAACAGTCGTCTGAAGGACACGGTGGTGGGTGCGGGGGCTCGGGTCGACACGACGGTGGCCGACGGCGCGCACGTGGGGGCGGGGGCGACCGTGGGGCCGTACGCCTATCTGCGGCCTGGTACCCGGCTCGGTTCCAAGGCCAAGATCGGTACGTATGTGGAGACGAAGAACGCGTCGATCGGTGAGGGGACGAAGGTTCCGCATCTGTCGTATGTGGGGGACGCGACGATCGGTGAGTACAGCAATATCGGTGCGGCGAGTGTGTTCGTGAACTACGACGGGGAGAGCAAGCACCACACGACGGTGGGTTCGCACTGCAAGACGGGTTCGGACAACATGTTTGTGGCTCCTGTCACGGTGGGGGATGGTGCGTACACGGCTGCGGGGTCGGTGATCACGAAGGATGTGCCGCCTGGTTCGTTGGCTGTGGCCCGTGGTCAGCAGCGGAATATCGAGGGTTGGGTGGCTCGTAAGCGTCCGGGGAGTGCGGCGGCGAAGGCGGCCGAGGCGGCGTCCCGGGAGCCTGATGGCGGAAGCTGACCGGAAACGGGTGCGTCGGTGACGGCGTACCGTGATAGATGCACACCCGCTTCCCCAGCTGAGAGGCCCTCTCGTTCGACGGAGGGGGTTGTTCGACTGCCAGCTGAGACACCTCTGAGGAGACAGTGCTGTGACCGGGATCAAGACGACCGGCGAGAAGAAGATGATGTTCTTCTCCGGCCGCGCCCACCCCGAGCTTGCCGAGGAGGTTGCCGAGCAGTTGGGTGTCGGGGTTGTTCCGACGAAGGCCTTCGATTTCGCCAACGGTGAGATCTATGTGCGGTATCAGGAGTCGGCGCGTGGTGCGGACTGCTTTCTGATTCAGAGCCATACGGCTCCGATCAACAAGTGGATCATGGAGCAGTTGATCATGATCGACGCGTTGAAGCGTGCGTCGGCGCGTTCCATCACGGTGATCGTGCCGTTCTACGGGTATGCCCGTCAGGACAAGAAGCACCGTGGTCGTGAGCCGATCTCGGCGCGGCTGATCGCGGACATGATGAAGACGGCGGGCGCGGACCGGCTGTTGACGGTGGATCTGCACACGGATCAGATCCAGGGTTTCTTCGATGGTCCGGTGGATCATCTGTTCGCGTTGCCGTTGCTTGCGGATTATGTGGGTCGCAAGGTCGACCGGAACAAGTTGACGGTGGTGTCTCCGGACGCGGGCCGGGTGCGGGTGGCGGATCGTTGGTGTGACCGTCTGGGTGCGCCGTTGGCGATCGTGCACAAGCGGCGTGACAAGGACGTGGCGAACCAGGTGACGGTGCACGAGGTCGTCGGTGAGGTCGAGGGCCGGGTGTGTGTGCTGGTCGACGACATGATCGACACGGGTGGCACGATCGTGGCGGCGGCGGACGCGTTGTTCGCGCATGGTGCGGAGGACGTCATCGTGACGGCGACGCATGGTGTGCTGTCGGGTCCGGCGGCGGATCGGTTGAAGAACTCGAAGGTGAGTGAGTTCGTGTTCACGAACTCGTTGCCGACGCCGGGTGAGCTGGAGCTGGACAAGATCACGGTGTTGTCGATCGCGCCGACGATCGCGAGTGCGGTGCGTGAGGTGTTCGAGGACGGTTCGGTGACGAGCCTGTTCGACGAGCAGTAGGACCGTTCGCTGCGAAGATCCTTTTGGGTGTGGCCTCCCCGCCGAGTAGACTGCGTTCGTTGCTCGGCGAGGGAGGCCGTACCGCTTCACAGGAGGCGTACGGCGGTCCGTTATCGACGCGCTCTTCGTAGCAGGCCGATGGTTTGGCCGGGTGACCACTTTCCCCAGTTCTACGAGGAGTGAACATGTCTGAGGTCAAGCTGGCCGCCGAGCCCCGTACCGAGTTCGGTAAGGGTGCTGCCCGCCGTATCCGCCGGGACAGCAAGGTTCCCGGGGTTGTCTACGGTCACGGTGGTGACCCGATCCACGTGACGCTGCCGGGTCACGAGCTGCTGCTCGCGCTGCGTACGCCGAACGTCCTGCTGTCTCTTGAGCTTGAGGGCAAGACGCAGCTGGCGATCCCGAAGGCCGTGCAGCGTGACGCGATCAAGGGGTACCTGGAGCACGTGGACCTGCTGCTGGTCCGCAGTGGTGAGAAGGTCAACGTCGAGGTGTACGTGCAGACCGAGGGTGACCTCGCGCCGGGCGCGTACCTGCTCGAGCACGTGCTGAGCACGCTGACGGTCGAGGCCGAGGCCACGCACATCCCGGAGTCGGTCACCGTCTCCATCGAGGGCCTGGAGGCCGGTGCCTCCATCCTGGCGAAGGACATCCCGCTGCCCGAGGGCACGACGCTGGCGATCGACGAGGACGCGGTCGTCCTTCAGGTCCTCGCCGCGCAGGCTGAGGAAGCCCCCGCCGAGGGCGAGGGTGACCTGGCTGCCGAGGTCTGATCGGGCCGGCCGGGTTGTTCCGGCTTCAGCACCAGCCGCTGCTTCCTTTGGGGGGCGGCGGCTGGCGTGTTACTCAAGGAGACATGGACGTGACGACTGACGCGGGCGCTCCGTGGCTGATCGCGGGGTTGGGGAATCCCGGGCCGGAGTACGCGATGAACCGGCACAACGTGGGTTTCATGGTGGCGGATCTGCTGGCTGGGCGGATGGGGGGCCGGTTCAAGCGGGCGGGGAAGGCTCAGGCGCAGGTCGTTGAGGGGCGGTTCGGTGCGCCGGGGCCGGCGAGCCGGCGGGTGATCCTGGTGAAGCCGATGTCGTACATGAATCTGTCGGGTGGGCCGGTGACGGCGTTGCGGGACTTCTACAAGGTGCCGACGGCGCGTGTGGTGGCGGTGCATGACGAGCTGGACATCGATTTCGGGGCGTTGCGGTTGAAGCTGGGTGGCGGTGACAACGGGCACAACGGGTTGAAGTCGATGACGAAGGCGATGGGGGCGGAGTATCACCGGGTGCGGTTCGGGATCGGGCGGCCGCCGGGTCGTATGCAGGTCGCGGATTTCGTGCTGAAGGACTTCTCGTCGGCGGAGCGCAAGGAGCTGGACTACCTGGTGGACCGGGCGGCGGATGCGGTGGAGGCGCTGGTGCTGGAGGGGTTGGAGCGGGCGCAGGGGACGTACAACTCCTGAGGTGCTGGGTGCCGGCTCTGCGGGAGTTGACCGCGAGTGTGGGCATGGCCAAGGATCTCGGCATGCATGCCGCTGTCACCTCCCGTCGGGGCAACCGTCGCGTGCGGGTTCGGGGCTCGCGCTGCTCTCGGTGACGTTCCTGCTGCTGTGACCTGGAGGGTTGACCGCGGACGCGGAAGGGCGGTGCCCGCGAGCTTCGTACAAGCTCGGGGGCACCGCCCTTCCGTTGTGGTCAGCCGGTGTTGCGCAGGCCGGCCGCGACGCCGTTGACGGTGAGGAGCAGGGCCCGGGCCAGCAGCGGGTCGGGGTCGGTGCCGGCGGCGGCCGCGTCGCGCTGGCGCTTGAGCAGGGCGACCTGGAGGTAGGAGATGGGGTCCAGGTAGGCGTCGCGGATGGTGAAGGTCTGCTTCAGCACGGGGGTGGCGTCGAGGAGTTCCTGCTCGCCGGTGATGCGCAGGACCTCGCGGACGGTCAGTTCGTGTTCGGCGCGGATGGTGTCGAAGACGTGCTTGAGTTCGTCGGGGACGAGGGTGTCGACGTAGTGGGCGGCGATCCGCAGGTCGGTCTTGGCGAGGGTCATCTCGACGTTGGAGATGAAGTTGCGGAAGAAGTGCCAGTGCTCGTGCATCTCGTCGAGGACGGTGTCTCCTTCCTGTCGCAGGCCGGCCTCGCGCAGTGCCTTCAGTCCGGAGCCGACGCCGAACCAGCCGGGCACGATCTGTCGGGACTGGGTCCAGCCGAAGACCCAGGGGATGGCGCGCAGGCCGTCGAGGCCGGCGCCGGAGTCGGGCCTGCGTGAGGGCCTGGATCCCAGGTGGAGGTCGGCGAGCTGGTCGACGGGGGTGGCGGCGAAGAAGTAGGCGGGCAGGTCGGGGTCGTCGACGAGTCTGCGGTAGGCGGCTTCGGCGGCGTCGCTGACGACGTCCATCGCCGCGTCCCAGCGGGCCAGGGCCTCCTCGGACTGGCGGGGTGCGGTGTGCAGGGCGGATGCCTGGAGGGTGGCCGCGACGGTCAGTTCCAGGTTCTCCCTGGCCAGTGACGGTACGAGGTACTTGTCGGAGATGACCTCGCCCTGTTCGGTGACCTTGATCTCGCCTTCGAGGGTGCCCCAGGGCTGGGCGAGGATCGCGTCGTGGGAGGGGCCGCCGCCGCGGCCGACGGTGCCGCCGCGGCCGTGGAAGAGGCGCAGCCGGACGCCGTAGCGGTGGGCGACGTCGCGGAGGCGGCGCTGGGCGCGGTGGATCTCCCACTGGCTGGTGGTGATGCCGCCGAACTTGGAGGAGTCGGAGTAGCCGAGCATGACTTCCTGGACGTCTCCGCGCAGCGCGACGAGGCGGCGGTAGGAGGGGTCGGAGAGCATGTCCTCGAGGATGGTGTCGGCGGCCTTGAGTTCGTCGGTGGTCTCCAGGAGGGGGACGATGCCGATCTTGGCCCAGCCGGCGTGCAGGTCGAGGAGGCCGGCTTCGCGGGCGAGGACGGCGGCGGCGAAGACGTCGTCGGCGCCCTGGCACATGGAGATGATGTACGACTCGATGACCTCGGGTCCGAAGACCTCCAGGGCCTTGCGGACGGTCTGGAAGACGCCGAGGGTCTTGTGGCCGGCGGCGTCCACGGGGGCCGGGCTGGGGGCGAGGGGCCGGCGGGAGCGGAGTTCCTTCGCGAGGAGCTTGCCGCGGTAGTCGCGGGGCATGTCGGCGTAGCGCCAGGATTCCTCGCCGAGGCGGTCGAAGAGCTGGCCGAGGGCGTGGTGGTGGGCGTCGGCGTGTTCGCGTACGTCCATGGTGGCGAGCTGGAGGCCGAAGGCGGCGAGGGTGCGGATGGTGCGGTCCATGCGGCCGTCGGCGAAGAGTCCGCCGCGGTGTTCCCTCAGGGAGGTCTGGATGAGGGTGAGGTCGTGGAGCAGCTCGGGGGTGCCGAGGTAGTCGCGGCCGGGTTCGTGGGGGATGCCCTTGGCGAGGCGGGTCTTGGTGTTCTCGAGCTTCTGCCGGATGCAGGTGGCCTTGAGCCGGTAGGGCTCCTCGGCGTTGAGCCGCTTGTAGCGGGGGCTGATCTCGGGGAGGCGTTCGAGGTCGGTGCCGAGGGAGTCGAGGAGTTCGGCGGTGGCGCCGGTGTAGCGGATGGAGTTCGACAGGAAGCCGCGCAGTTCGTCGATCATCTCCAGGGCGTCGTTGATGCCGTGTTCGTGCTGGAGGATGAGGACGTCCCAGGTGACCTGGGGGGTCACGTTGGGGTTGCCGTCGCGGTCGCCGCCGATCCAGGTGCCGAAGGTGAGGGGGCGGGTGTCGTCGGGCAGTTTGACGCCGACGCGCTCCAGTTCCGCGGTCAGGTCTTCCAGGACGTCTCCGACGGCGCCGGCGTGGAGTTCGTCGAGGTAGTAGATGGCGTTGCGGGCTTCGTCGGCGGGTTCGGGTCGTACGACGCGCAGCTCGTCGGTCTGCCAGACGAGGTCGATGTTCTCGGCCAGTCGGGTGTCGTGGCGGCGGCGGTCGGACTCGATGACGGGGGTTTCGAGGAGTGCGGCGATGCGGCGGAGCTTGTTGAGGACGGAGCGGCGTGCGGCCTCGGTGGGGTGGGCGGTGAACACGGGGCGGACGTTGAGGTTGCGGACGGTCGCGCGGAGGTGGTCGGGGTCGGCGTCCTTGAGGCGGTCGGCGGTGCGGGCGAGGAGGCCGCCCTCGGCGGCGCGCCGGGCGCGCAGTTCGCGGCCGCGGTGGACCTGTTCGGTGACGTTGGCGAGGTGGAAGTAGGTGGAGAAGGCGCGGACCAGTTTGGCGGCGGTCTCCAGTTCGGTGCCGCGCAGCAGTTCGGCTGCGGCCTCGCCGTCCTCGCGGGTGAGGCGGCGGACCTTCTCGACGAGTTCCAGCAGCTCGGGGCCCTCCTGGCGGACGAGGGTCTCACCGAGGAGGTCACCCAGCCGCCGGATGTCGGCGCGCAGTTCGGTGCTGGTCGTGGTGGCACTTGCAGTCAGGTCGTCGGCACTGCTCACAGGTGCGGCTCCTTGCAGTGTTGAAGCTCGTCCGGAGGGGTACCCGGTTCGCCCCTGGCGGTGGCTGCCGCATAGGGGGCGGGCTTCCGGGAAGAATTCTGAGCGGACCGCGCTGTCCGACCGACTCCAAGGATAGGTGTCCATGCGGACGCGCAGACTCTCGGGCTGTTGCCGCCGACCGGCGCGCTGTCATACTTACGATGCCGTAGGTTACGGAACCGTAGGGCGCTGCGCGCCGTTCCCGCCGCCCGGTACTTCTCCAGACCCTCGACCCCACAGGGGACGCCCATGACCACGAGCTCCGATGTGATCGAAGACGCCCCGGAGGCGAGCGACGGCACAGCCGCGTCCTCCGCCACGCTGGGCGGGGAGCAGAAACGCTCGATCGAGCAGATCACGCTGCTCGCCTTCATCGTCCTCCCGTTCGTCGCGCTGCTGGCGGCCGTGCCGCTGGCGTGGGGCTGGGGGGTGAGCTGGCTGGATCTCGGCCTGCTCGTCTTCTTCTACTACCTGGGTTGCCACGGCATCACGATCGGTTTCCACCGCTACTTCACGCATGGTTCGTTCAAGGCGAAGCGGCCGCTGCGGATCGCGCTGGCGATCATGGGCTCGATGGCGATCGAGGGGCCGTTGGTGCGGTGGGTGGCGGATCACCGCAGGCATCACAAGTTCTCCGACGCGGAGGGTGACCCGCACTCCCCGTGGCGGTTCGGCGAGACGCTGCCGGCGCTGATGAAGGGCCTGTGGTGGGCCCACATCGGCTGGCTGTTCGACGAGGAGCAGACCTCGCAGGAGAAGTACGCGCCGGATTTGATCAAGGATCCGGCGCTGCGTGCGGTCTCCCGGACGTTCATCCTGTGGGCGGGTCTGTCGCTGACCCTGCCGGCGTTGATCGGTGGCCTGGTGACGATGTCCTGGTGGGGCGCGTTCACGGGGTTCTTCTGGGGTTCGCTCGTGCGGGTCTCGCTGTTGCATCACGTCACGTGGTCGATCAACTCGATCTGTCACGCGGTGGGCAAGCGGCCGTTCAGGTCGCGTGACCGTTCGGGCAACGTGTGGTGGCTCGCGGTGCTGTCGTGCGGCGAGTCGTGGCACAACCTGCACCATGCGGACCCGACGTCGGCGCGGCACGGGGTGGAGCGCGGTCAGCTGGATTCCTCGGCGCGGTTCATCCGCTGGTTCGAGCAGCTCGGCTGGGCGTCGGACGTGCGCTGGCCGTCACGCTCGCGTATCGATTCCCGCCGTAACACCGACGGGGGCGGCTCCCGGCGCCGGGAGGAGACCGCCGAGGCGGCATGATGGACGGCGTGGCGACCGACTCCAGCAGCACTCCGAGCAATGAGAAGCCGCGGCGAGCGCGTCGCACCCGGATGACCGGTGTGGAGCGTCGCCAGCAGTTGCTGGAGATCGGTCGCACCCTTTTCGCCGCCAAGGGTTTCGAGGGCACGTCGGTGGAGGAGATCGCGGCGAAGGCCGGGGTGTCCAAGCCGGTGGTGTACGAGCACTTCGGCGGCAAGGAGGGGCTGTACGCGGTGGTGGTGGACCGTGAGATGCGGCGCCTGCTGGACATGGTGACGAGTTCCCTGACGGCAGGGCATCCCCGTGAGCTGTGCGAACAGGCCGCGTTCGCGCTGCTTGACTACATCGAGGAGTACACGGACGGGTTCCGCATCCTGGTCCGGGACTCGCCCATCCCGCAGTCGACGGGTTCCTTCGCGTCTCTCATCTCGGACATCGCCACCCAGGTGGAGGACATCCTGGGCCGTGAGTTCAAGAACCGCGGTTTCGACTCGAAGCTGGCTCCCCTGTACGCGCAGGCCCTGGTCGGGATGGTCGCGCTGACGGGTCAGTGGTGGCTGGACGTGCGCCGCCCGAAGAAGGCGGAGGTGGCGGCCCACCTGGTCAACCTGGCGTGGCACGGCCTGGACGGCCTGGAGGCGAAGCCGCATCTGATAGGCCGCCGCAAGAGCTGACGGGCCACCCTTTGTGATGACGCCTGCGGATTCCGGCCGCTGGCGTTGAGCGGCAGGCCGAGAATCCCGTCCATGGGAGGAACCATGACCGCCGAGCACGGCTGCCGCTGGCCGGTGCCGCCGCAGGACGGGTACACCGTGGACGACCTGTTCACGCTGCCCGACCTCCCGCCGCACACCGAGCTGATCGACGGGAGCCTTGTTTTCGTGAGTCCGCGGCGGGATTTTCACAGCACCATGATCGACCTTCTCGTGACGGGCCTGCGCCGCACGACCCCGAAGAACGTGAAGGTCCGCCGCGAGATGACCGTCGTCCTGGATCGCCGCAACGGCCCCGAGCCGGACCTGTGCGTCGTGCGCGCCGAGGCCGTCACCGGTCTGGAGCGGACTCGCTTCGAAGCCGCCGACGTGCTGCTGGCCGTGGAGGTCGTCTCCCCCGACTCCGAGGCGCGCGACCGCGACACCAAGCCCCGCAAGTACGCCGCCGCGGGCATTCCGCACTTCTGGCTGGTCGACATGGCGGGCGCGAACCAGCACCCCGTCGTCCGGGTCTACGAGCTCGACCCGCTGTCGAAGACGTACGCGCTGACCGGCATCCACCACGACGCGCTCAAGCTCGGTGTCCCCTACGACCTCGGCATCGACATCACCCTGGACGCGCTCAGGGAGCTGTGAGCGGCTCCAGGAACTCCAGGCGGTTGCCCACCGGGTCGTAGGAGAAGAAGCGCCGGTGGTCCGGCAGGTCGGTGTCCCACAGGACCTGCGCGCCGTGGGCCTCCAGCCGGGCCGCGAATGCCTGGATCCCGGTGACCCTCAGCCCGGGGTGCGCCTGCCGCGCGGGCCGGAAGCCGGGCTCGACGCCCACGTGCAGGTGCACCGGGCCCGCCCGGAACCAGCAGCCGCCGCGGGTGGCGAGCACCGGTGGCTTCGGGATCTCGGTCAGGCCCAGGGCGTCCACGTAGTACGTCCGCAGGTGTTCTTCCGCGCCGGGGGGCGCGGCGAGCTGGATGTGGTCCAGGGCGGTGATCATCGGGTTTCCTTCCGGGCGACGGCGAACAGGCGCCGGAAGGGGAGCACTGTGCCGTACGCGGTGCTGGGGTAGGCGGTGCGGAGCAGGTCGCGGTATTCGGTGAGGAAGGCGTCCCGCGCCTGCGGGTCGTCCGCGAGGGCGGTGAGGACCGGGCGCAGGCCCGTGCCCTTGACCCAGTCCAGGACGGGGTCCTCGCCCGGCAGGACGTGCAGGTACGTCGTCTGCCAGACGTCGGTGGCGCAGCCGAGGCGGGCGAGCCGGTCCAGGTAGACGGCGGGTGTGTGCACCGAGTCGGTGCGGCGCAGGACGCCGCCGAGGCGGTCCTTCCAGCGGGGGCCGGTGCCGAGTTCGCGCATCAGGGCGTGCAGGGGCGCGTCGATGTTGTCGGGCACCTGGAAGGCGAGGGTGCCGCCGGGGGCGAGGGCGTCCAGCCAGCGGGGAAACGCGTCGAGGTGTCCGTCGACCCACTGCAGCGTGGCGTTGGAGACGATCAGGTCGTACGTCTCGCCCGGCGTCCAGGCCGTCGCGTCGGCGTGGGTGAAGTCGAGGCGGCCGCCTCCGGCGGTGGGGCCGGCGTGTGCCGCGGCCTCCGCGAGCATCTGTGGGGAGTTGTCGTAGCCGGTGATGTGGGCGGTGGGCCAGCGGCCGGCGAGGACGGTGGTGACGTTGCCGGGGCCGCAGCCGAGGTCGGCGATGCGGGGCGGGGTGCCGGGCAGGTCGGGGGCGCGGGCCAGGAGGTCGGTGAAGGGGCGGGCGCGGTGGCCGGCGTGGCGGAGGTACTGGGCGGGGTCCCAGGTGGGAGTGGTCATGGCTCCCACTTTCCCCCCACACTTATCTTGACGTCAAGAGACTTCACGTCAAGAGACTTCATGTCGACACAACCACTACACTGATCGTCATGGAGGACGAGGTCGATCGGCTGGTCGCAGCGTGGCGCCGGGAGCGCCCGGACCTCGACGTGGAACCGCTCGAGGTGCTCAGCCGGGTGAGCAGACTGGCCCGGCATCTCGACCGTGCCCGCCGACTGGCCTTCGCCGAGCACGCCCTGGAGCCCTGGGAGTTCGACGTGCTGACCGCGCTCAGGCGCGCCGGATCGCCGTACCAGCTCTCGCCCGGGCAGCTCCTGACCCAGACCCTGGTCACCTCGGGCACGATGACCAACCGCATCGACCGGCTCGCGCAGAAGGGCCTGGTGGAGCGGCTGCCCGACCCCAGCGACCGGCGTGGCGTGCTGGTCCGGCTGACGGCCGAGGGCCGGGATCGCGCGGACCAGGCCCTGGCCGGCCTACTGGACCAGGAGCGGGCGATCCTCGCGGAACTCTCCCGCGCCCAGCGGGGCGAACTGGCGTCCCTGCTACGCCAGTTGACCGCCCCCTTCGACAACATCCCGGGCTGAGTGCTGTCCCGCGACGGGGCGACGTCTGCGCGACGGGGCGGACGTCGCCTGTCGCGGGACCAGCGCCGGCTGGGCCGTGTCGGTCACGCGCTGTTGCTCTCCTCCGCCCTGACCCGCCCGGCGGGCACCAGGTCGGCCGGTCCGACCCCGGCCCGGCGGGCGAGGGCGACGGCTGCCAGGGTGGAGTGGACCCCCAGCTTGCCGAGCACGTTCTGCATGTGCGTGCGGACGGTGTGGGGCGAGAGGAACAGCCGCTCCGCGACCGCCTTGCGCCCCAGCCCGGCGACCATGCAGCGCAGCACCTCCCGCTCCCGCGGGGTGAGCGACTCCACCAGCCGTTCGCTGTCGGTGCGGTGCTTGCGGGCCGCGGTCAGCTCGCGCAGCACCCCGGTGAGCAGGGCGGGCGGCAGGTGGGTCTCGTCGCGCAGGACCCCGCGTATGACGGTCAGCAGCCGGGACAGCGAGCAGTCCTTCGCCACCCAGCCGCAGGCCCCGGCCTGGAGCGCGAGCGCGGCCCGGCGCGGATCGTCCTTCTCCGCGAGGACGACGATCCGGACGGTGGGCTGCGCGACGCGGACACCGGCGACCAGCGATATGCCGTCCACCAGCCCGTCCTCGTCGCCCTCCGAGACGGGCACGGCGGGCCGCAGGCCCGGTATGTTGCCGCCCAGGTCGGCGTCCACGAGCAGCACGTCGTAGCGGCGGCCCTCGGCGGCCGCCCGCTCCAGACTGCGCAGCGCGGCGGAGCCGCTGCCGGCCGCGGCGACGTCCACGTCCGGCTCGGCGGCGAGTGCCGCGGCCAGTGACTCGGCGAAGATGCGATGGTCGTCGACGACCAGGACTCGGATGCGAACCACGAAACCCCCTTCCCCAGGCTCCTGAAGAGCAGGGGATACCCCAAGGTTCGGAGAGGGACGACCACTGCGGGCACGGCGCCCCGGACTGCCGACCCCCACACGACCGCCGCCGTGCGGAGAACTGCTACCCCGGTGCGGGCGCCGTACCCGACCGTCTCGCCCCCTGAACAGCACCGGCCCCCACCGGTGCTGTTCACAGCGTACGGCTGGGGGCCGGGAGGGGAAGGCGATTTGCAGAACTGGTCGCCCGACACGTTTATGGTGAGCCGCATGTTTCGCATCGAGACAGAAGTCGACAAGGTCCGGCGTGATCTGCTCCGCAGCAGGCTCAGGGAGGCCAACACGGCTGCCTCGCCGGTCCTGCGCACGCTGCGCGGCACCCCGGGCGAACGCGAAGTCCCTTTGCATGTGTGGGCGTCGGACGGGGCCGGGGAACTGGCGGGCGGTCTGGTCGGCCACACCTGGGCGACGTGGCTGCACGTGACGTATCTGTGGGTCGACGGCCGGCACCGCGGCGCGGGGCTGGGGTCCCGGCTGCTGTCGGAGGCCGAGCGGATCGCGTCCGGCACGCGGGGCTGCGCCTCGGCACGGCTGGAGACCTGGGACTTCCAGGCGCCGGGGTTCTATGTGAAGCAGGGGTACGAGGTGGTGTGCGTGATCCCCGGCTATCCGCCGGGGATCACGGAGTACACGCTGACGAAACGGCTCAGCTGAGCCTGCGCGCCCCCGCCGACGGCACCGCCTCGAAGACCCGCGGCGCGGTGAAGGCGGCCGCCGCGAAGGCCTCTTCGACCGCCTTGGTCAGGGTGTCCACGTCGGCCGCCCGGGCCAGGACGATCGCCGAGCCGCCGAAGCCGCCGCCGGTCATGCGGGCGCCGAGGGCGCCGGCCGACAGGGCGGTGTCGACGACCAGGTCCAGTTCCGGGCAGGAGATGCGGAAGTCGTCCCGCAGGGAGGCGTGGCCCTCGGTGAGGACCGGTCCGATGGCCTCGGTGTCGCCCGCCTCCAGCAGGGAGACGACCCGTTCGACCCGGGCGTCCTCCGTCACCACGTGCCGGACCAGCCGGCGGACCTCGTCCTCGCCGGCCAGTCGCTCCAGCGCCGCCTCCAGCCCGTCGAACGGCACGTCCCGCAGGGCGTCGACGCCCAGCAGGGCCGCGCCCTTCTCACAGCCGGCGCGGCGCTTGCCGTACTCGCCGTCGCTGTGGGCGTGCTTGACGCGGGTGTCGACGACGAGCAGGCGCATGCCCTCGGCGGCCAGGTCGAAGGGGATCTGCCGCTGGGACAGGTCGCGGGTGTCGAGGAACAGGGCGTGGCCGGCCTGGCAGCAGGCGGACGCGGTCTGGTCCATGATCCCGGTGGGGGCGCCGACGTAGACGTTCTCGGCGCGCTGGCACAGCCGGGCCAGCTGCCAGCCCTTGAGGTCCAGGGCGAACAGGTCGTTGAGGGCGAGGGCCACCACGACCTCCAGCGCGGCCGAGGAGGACAGGCCGGCGCCCGACGGCACGGTGGACGTCAGGTGGACGTCAGCGCCGGTGACGTCGTGGCCCGCCTCGCGCAGCGCCCACACCACACCGGCCGGGTACGCCGTCCAGTTCCGGTCCGACTCCGGGGCGAGTTCGTCCAGCCGCAGCTCCGTCACGCCGGACTCGATGTCCGCCGAGTGCAGCCGCAGCACGCCGTCGTCGCGCCGGGCCACGGCGGCGACCGCGACGTGCGGCAGCGCGAACGGCATGACGAAACCGTCGTTGTAGTCGGTGTGTTCGCCGATCAGGTTGACCCGGCCGGGCGCCGCCCACACCCCGTCCGGATCGGCGCCGTACAGCTCCCTGAACCGTCCGGCGACAGCCCCTGCGACAGCCTCGCTCATCCCGTGACCCCTGACCTTTCCTGTCCTGCGTTCCGCGTGATGCGTAATGCGTAATGCGCTGTGCGCTGTGCGCTGTGCGTTCTAGTTGCCGCGCCGCTGCGCGAATTCCCAGGCGTCGGCGACGATCCCCGTGAGGTCGGCGCGTGACGGCTTCCAGCCCAGCTTCTCCCGGGCCGTGCCGGCCGACGCCACCAGCACCGCCGGGTCGCCGCCCCGGCGGGGGGCGACCACCTCGGGCACCGGGTGGCCGGTGACCCGGCGGACCGTCTCGATGACCTCGCGGACGGAGAAGCCGTTGCCGTTGCCGAGGTTGCAGATCAGGTGCTCGCCCAAGGTCGCCGCCCGCAGCGCGAGCAGGTGGGCCTCGGCGAGGTCCGCGACGTGGATGTAGTCGCGGACGCAGGTGCCGTCCGGTGTCGGGTAGTCGTCGCCGTAGACGGAGATCGCCTCGCGCCTGCCCTGGGCGACCTGGAGGACGAGCGGGATGAGGTGCGACTCGGGGTCGTGCCGTTCGCCGTACTGCCCGTAGGCGCCCGCCACGTTGAAGTAGCGCAGGCTGACCGCGGCCAGGCCGTGCGCCGCGGCCTCGCCGGTGATCATGTGGTCGACGGCGAGTTTGGTGGCGCCGTAGGGGTTGGTCGGCGAGGTCGGGGCCGACTCGACGATCGGGACCTCCTTCGGCTCGCCGTAGGTGGCGGCCGTGGAGGAGAACACCAGCGTGCGCACGCCCGCCTCGCGCATCGCGCCGAGCAGGGCCATGGTGCCGCCGACGTTGTTGTCCCAGTACTTCTCCGGCTTGGCGACGGACTCGCCCACCTGGGAGGAGGCGGCGAAGTGCAGGACGCCGTCGTAGGAGGAGTCGAGCCATTTGGCGGCGTCACGGATGTCGCCCTCGACGAACGTGGCCCCGGCGGGCACGCCCTCGCGGAAGCCGGTGGTCAGGTTGTCGAGGACGGTGACCTCGTGGCCGGCCTCCAGCAGGTGCTGGGCGACGACGCTGCCGACATAGCCCGCGCCTCCGGTGACCAGGTACTTCCCACTCATGAACTCGCTACCTCTCGCAGTCGCTGAGCCGCGAACTCCGGCGGCACGTCGTTGATGAACACGTTCATGCCGGACTCGGAGCCCGCGAGGAACTTCAGCTTGCCGGAGGTGCGGCGGATGGTGAAAAGCTCCAGGTGCAGCCCGAAGTCGTCGCGGTTGACTCCCTCGAACTCCTCCAGCGCGCCGAACGGGGCCTGGTGCCAGGCCGAGATGTACGGCGTGGGCGGTTCACCTTCGCCGAAGATCCGGTCGAAGCGCCTCAAGAGTTCCAGATAGACCTGGGGGAACTCTGTGCGCGCGTCCTCGTCGAGTCCGAGCAGGTCGGGCACCCGGCGCTTGGGATACAGGTGGACCTCGAAGGGCCAGTGGGCGGCGTACGGCACGAACGCGACCCAGTGGTCACCCTCCAGGACGACCCGCTCACCGGCGCGTTCGCGCTCCACGACGGCGTCGAAGAGGTTCTCCCCGCCGGTGGCCTCCTTGTGCGCCGCCACCGACCGCAACATCAGTGCGGTGCGGGGGGTGGTGAAGGGGTAGGCGTAGATCTGGCCGTGCGGGTGACCCAGCGTCACACCGATCTCGGCGCCGCGGTTCTCGAAACAGAAGACCTGTTCCACGGAGGGGAGATGCGACAGCTCCGACGTACGGTCCGTCCACGCGTCCAGGACGAGGCGGGCCTGTTCCTCGGTGAGGTCGGCGAAGGACGCGTTGTGGTCGGAGGTGAAACAGACGACCTCGCAGCGGCCCGAGTCGCCGGCCAGCGACGGGAAGCGGTTCTCGAACACGACGACGTCGTACGACGAGTCGGGGATCTCGCTCAGCCGGTCGCCCTGGGTGGGGCACAGCGGGCACTGGTCGGCGGGCGGATGGTAGGTGCGGCCCTGGCGGTGCGAGGCGATCGCCACCTCGTCGCCGAGCAGCACGTCACGCCGTACCTCCGAGGTGGTGACCGTGCGCTCCAGGGGGCGGCGGTCCACCGCGTCGCGCACGGTGTCGTCCCGCAGGTCGTAGTAGATGAGCTCACGCCCGTCGGCCAGCCGGGTCGAGGTCTTCTTCACGCCGGGCACTCCATCCAGTCCGTACACCGATCCAGGCATCGATCCGGGGACCGGTCGAGCAGTGATCGAGCAGCGATCGAGCAGTGATCAAGCTTTAAACAGAACCGAACACATCAAAGCACAATTCCCCACGTTCGTCACCATCACAATCAAACAAAGAACACCAAACAAGGTGAGCGCTGCATGCGAACCCCCATCAATCCGGCCACCTCACTGGCGGCCGAGCTCCGGCTCCCCACCAACGGGCTCGACTACACGATCCTCGGCATCTACTTCGTCGTCGTCCTCGGTATCGGCTTCGCCGCCCGCCGCTCGGTGAAGACCAGCCTCGACTTCTTCCTCTCCGGGCGCTCCCTGCCCGCCTGGATCACCGGTCTGGCCTTCGTCTCGGCCAACCTGGCCGCCACCGAGATCCTCGGCATGGCCGCCAACAGCGCCCAGTACGGCGCCTACACCGTGCACTGGTACTGGATCGGCGCCATCCCCGCCATGGTCTTCCTCGGCCTGGTGATGATGCCCTTCTACTACGGCTCCAAAGTCCGCTCGGTCCCCGAGATGCTGCTGCTGCGCTTCGACAAGGGCGCGCACCTGCTGAGCTCGATCCTGTTCGCCTTCGCCGCCATCCTGATCGCCGGCGTGAACCTGTACGCCCTCGCGATCGTGGTCGAGGCACTGCTGGGCTGGCCGCAGTGGGTGGCGATCGTGGTGGCCGGCTTCTTCGTCCTCGCGTACATCACCCTCGGCGGACTGTCCTCGGCGATCTACAACGAGGTGCTCCAGTTCTTCGTCATCCTCGCCGCGCTGATCCCGCTGGTCGTGCTGAGCCTCAAGAAGGTCGGCGGCTGGGACGGCCTGTCCGACGCCCTCACCAAGACCCACGGCGACAACTTCGTCAGCGCCTGGGGCGGCACCGGCATCGGCAGCGACAACCCGCTCGGCGCCAACTGGCTGACCATCGTCCTCGGCCTCGGCTTCGTGCTGTCCTTCGGCTACTGGACGACCAACTTCGCCGAGGTGCAGCGCGCGCTGTCCGCGAAGAACCTCTCCGCGGCCCAGCGCACCCCGCTCATCGCCGCCTTCCCGAAGATCTTCATCGTGTTCCTGGTGATGATCCCGGGCCTGGTCGCCGCGGTCCTGGTGCCGAAGATCGGCACCTCCGGCTCGGACCTCCAGTACAACGACGCGATCCCCTACCTCATGGAACAACTGCTGCCCAACGGTGTGCTCGGCATCGCGGTGACCGGTCTGCTCGCCGCGTTCATGGCGGGCATGGCGGCCAACATCTCCTCCTTCAACACCGTGTTCACCACCGACATCTGGGCGAAGTACGTGGTGCGGGACCGCGACGACGCGTACTACGTGCGCTTCGGCCGGCTCATCACCGTCGTGGGCGTGCTCGCCTCGATCGGCACGGCGTTCCTGGCGTCGTCGTTCTCGAACATCATGAGCTACCTGCAGACGCTGTTCTCCTTCTTCAACGTGCCGATGTTCGTCGTCTTCATCGTCGGCATGTTCTGGAAGCGCGCGTCGAAGAAGTCCGGGTTCTGGGGCCTGCTGGCCGGCACCACCGCCGCGATGGTCAACTACTTCGTCCTCTACAAGCGGGACGTCATCGGCATCCCCACCGACCAGGGCGCCAACTTCGTCTCCGCGATCGCCGGGTTCGTGGCCGGCGCGGTCGTCATGGTCGTCGTGTCTCTGTTCACCGAGCCCAAGCCGGAATCGGAACTCCAGGGCCTGGTCTACGGCACCACCTCCCCCGGCATGACCGAGCCGCCCGCCGCCGGGGACGACGCCTGGTACCGGCGGCCGGCCCTGCTGGGCTGGGGCGCGATCGTCCTGGCGGCCGCGTGCTACATCCCCTTCTCGATCTGACGCCGTTCCGAGAGGAGAATTGGAGACACCATGTCCGAATATTCCGGATCCTCCGAGAAGGACGTCCAGCGGGAGGTCTCCGAGCTGGAGAGCCGGTCCACGACCGCGGCCCGCCTCTTCGACATCCGCCTCATCATCGGCGGCCTGTTCGTGCTCTACGGCGTCATCGTGACGATCGCCGGCATCTCCCCCTCCGACGCCTCGCTCGACAAGTCGCAGGGCGTCAACATCAACCTGTGGACCGGCCTGGGCATGCTGCTCCTGGGCCTGTTCTTCCTGGCCTGGCTGAAGCTGAGGCCCACGGCGGCCCCCGTCCCGGAGGTCGCACCGGACGACGCGTCCCCGGACGACAAGCCGGCCGGCTGACGGCAGGACGCCGTACGCGTCAGGCCGGCTGACGGCAGGACGCCGTACGTGTCAGGCCGGCTGACGGCTGACGGAACGCTGTCCGCGTGTGCGGTTCCCGCACGTGACCGGTGGCGGCCCGCGCGGAGGCGGGCCGTCACCGGGGCGTCTACAGCTCCAGCGGCGCGCCCGCCACGGACGGGGTGTGCGGCACCGGGCCGGCCCGGTCCAGCAGGCCGGTCCGGGCGGCCAGGGCCGCCGCCTCCAGCCGGGAGCCCACACCGAGTTTCATCAGCACCCGCTGGACGTGGGTGCGGGCGGTGGACGGGGCGATGCCCATGCCGGCGGCGATCAGCCGGGTGTCCTCGCCGTCGGCGACCCGGACCAGCACCTCCACCTCGCGGGGGGTGAGCATCTGCAGCAGGCGCTGGCCCTCGTCGTCGGGCTGGGCCACCGGGTTGAGCAGTTCGCTGAAGGCGCCCTGGAGCAGTTGCGGCGCCACGGCGGCCTCACCCGCCCTGGCCTTCATGATCGCGCGCTCGACCCCCTCGATGCGCTCGTCGTGCCGTACGTAGCCGGAGGCTCCCGCGGCGAAGGCGGCCGCGATGCCCCGCGGGCTCGGCACCGGGCCGAGGACCAGGACCGCGACCTGCGGCCGTTCCCGTTTGATCCGCACCACCGGGTCGAACATGCCCGGTTCGGCCGGTGTCGCCGTCCCCAGCAGGCACACCTCCGGCGCGCGGCTGATCACCAGGTCCGCCGCGCCCGCGGCCGGCGCCGCCGCGGCGAGCACCCGGTGCCCGCGCAGTTTCAACGCCGAGGCCAGCGCCTCGGCCAGCAGCCGGTGGTCGTCGACCACCATGAGCCGCACTCCCATCGAGCAACCCCCCAGTCCCCCCAACGGAATCCCGTGGACGCCCCCCTATGGATGCCCACCGGTCCGCACGGACAGAAGCCCCCTCCGGCCCCCCGCCCCACATGCCCCCGGAAGCTACACGCTTGTTCGACGTCGCGCGCCCCCTACTGGCGAGAAGTGCCCCGGATCGCCGAAATTCCTCACATTCGAGGGTGTTGAGCGGTACGCGCACGGCCCCGCCCCTGAGCAGGGACGGGGCCGTGCGTGTGGGGCGGGTGGGGCGTCAGCCGGTGCCGAACGCGATCGCCAGGTACTCCTTGCCGCCGGTACCGGTCAGGGCGCTGGCGAACACGTCCGACATGAACAGCCGGCCGTGTGCGTAGAGGATCTCGGAGTAGTCCGGGGTCATCCGGGACTCCACGTCGTGCACCGCCTGCGTCGAGGGGTTCTCCATCAGCTCGGTCGCCTTGAAGGAACCGCCGTCGATGCTGACGATCCGGCCGCCCTTGTCGTAGGGCGGGCGCTTGTAGGCGATGAGGTTGGTGCCGTCCATGCGCAGCGGGGAGATCGTGTAGTCCTCGCCGGCGTCGGCGCGCTGGCCGGTCAGTTTGCCGGTGGCCAGGTCGAAGGCGACGATCTCGTTGGTCTGGCCGAGGCCGCCGCCACCGCCGTCGTGCTCCTCGGTCGCCACGTAGAGCCGGTCGTTGCCGACGGCGACCTGGTGGCACTCCTCGATCCGGGTGATGCCGTCGCAGGAGGCCGCGTACTGGTCGCTGGGCGCGGAGATGCGGATGCGGAGCTTGCCGGTCCTGTTGTCGATGGAGAAGAAGTCGGAGATGCCGCTGCCGTCCTTGGCCGCCTTGCCGACGTCGGCGGCGACGACCAGCGGGTCGGTGGACACCACGCTGGCGTACTCGATGCCGGTCGCCATCCTGTAGTCGGACAGCACCTTGCCGGAGGCCGGGTCGATGGTCTGGATGTGCAGTTCGCGGTCGTCGTAGGTGCCGCACTTGCGCACCGCGACGAGCTTGGGTCCGCCGCCGTAGCCGGAGTCGTAGCAGGTGTCGCCCGGCTTGGGCGCCCACAGCGCCTTGCCGGAGTCGATGTCGAAGGCGCCGCCGCCGCTGGTGCTGCCCACGGCGACGGTGTTCCCGCTGACGGTGACGTTGCTGAGGCTGATCGGCTGGTCACCGGCGTCGACGGTCTTCGTCCACAGCTTCCGGCCCGCGTCGAGGTCGATCGCCGCGACCTGGGTGCAGCCGTGCGCGGGCTGGGCCTTGGTGGGCATGGCGGGCTGGTAGGTGATCGCCGTGCGGTGGTCGTCGGTCATGTGGTCGCTGGCCTGGCAGACCGGGCCGGGCAGCTTGATCGTCCACAGCACGGTGCCCTGGGCGGGGTCGTAGCCGACGATCTTGGCGACGCCGCTCTTGGCGTACACCTTGTCGGTGATCCAGGAACCGGCGACCGAGACGGTGGTGCTCTTGGCGACCTCGGGTGCCGGGACCTTGAAGAGGACCTCGGAGGCGGGGTCGGCGGGGGCCTTCTCGACCGGGTCGGTGGAGGTGGTGCCGCCTCCGGTGTCGTCGGTGCCGCCGTTGTCGTCCTTGCCGCCGGTGCCGCCGGTGGGGTGGGCGGTGTCGTCCTTCCTGCCGTCGTCACCGGACGAGGACGCGTACCAGACCCCGCCGCCGATGATCAGCGCGATCGCGACGACGGCCGCCACGATGATCGCCAGCTGCGCGTTGAACCCCCGCCCGCCGCCGGCCGGCTTGCCGGCCTGCGGGTGCATCGGCATCGTCGGCTGCGCGTAACCGGGCGGCGGCTGCTGCCCGTACGGGTTCGGCTGGCCGTACGGGTTCGGCTGCCCCCCGGGGTAGCCGTAGCCCGGGGCCTGCGGGGGCGGGGGCTGCTGCGGGTAGCCGTAGCCCGGCGTCTGCGGAGGCTGCGGGTAGCCGTAGCCGGCGGGCGGCTGCACGGGATAGCCGTAGCCGGGGGGTGCCTGCGGGGGTTGGCCGCCCGGCGGGGCGGGCGGCGGGGGCGTCTGCGGGGGCTGGGGCGGCGGGGCCTGGGGTGGGCCGAAGCCGCCCGGCTGCTGCGGCGGCTGGTCCGGCGGCGGCCCGAAACCCCCCTGCTGCGGGGGTTCGTCGGACGGCGGGGGCGGCGGCTGGGTCATGGCGTGAGTACCTCGGGGACAGGCTGCGGGGACGGGGGCGCGGGAGGAAGGGTCACTTGCCGAAGGCGAGCATCAACTTCTCCTTCGCTTCGTCGTTGCCGGTCAGCCGGGTGGTCGAGAGGTAGAACCGCCCGTCGGCCCAGTCGAACGCCTTCGAGTAGAAGCCGTTCTCGATGTCCGCGGTGCCCTGCGGGTTCTGCAGCAGCTTCGACGGTGTGTGGCTGCTCCCGGTCGTCGGGATCGACACGATCTGCCCGCCCGCGTCGTACGACGGCTGCACGTAGGCGATGAGCCTGCCGCCCTCGATTTTCACCGGCAGCATCGACTCGTCCGCCGGTGACTTCACGCGCCACTTCTCCTTGCCGGTGGCGAGGTTGACGGCGACGACCTCGTTGGCGCCACTGGTCGCCGCGGTGGGCAGGTAGAGGGTGTCGGCGTCGGCGGCCACGCCCTGGCAGCCCGTCAGGTCACGTTCCAGGATCGCCAGACCGCACGCGGGGGCGAACTCCTCGTCGAAGCGCACCTGGGAGCGGAAGGTGCCGTCGTCGTCGAACGTGGAGATGTTCCACGCCTTCTTGTCCTCGTTGGTGCTGTAGATGACCAGCGGGTCGACGGAGTAGGCGCGGGCGACCCGCCAGCCCTTGTCGAACTTCCGCGTCCACCTGACCTTGCCGGTCCTCGGGTCGAGTTCCTGCATCTCGTCGTGTTCGCCGGGTGCCGAGGCGTCGCAGGACGCGACGGAGATCAGCCGGCCGCCGCCCGCGAAGGCGGTCGGGAAGCAGGCGCTTCCGTACCTCTTCTTGTCGAACAGCTTCTTGCCGGTCCTGATGTCGTACGCCGTCCCGGACTGCGAGCGGCCCACCATCAGCGTGTTGCCGCTGACCGTCAGTTCGACGCTGATCGCACTGTCGAACAGCGCCCCGTCCGCGACCTCGGCGCTCCACCCCTTCCTGCCGGTGTCCAGGTCGATCTGCTGGAGCTGGTTGCACTTGGCGCGGTCGCTGGTGCCGCTCATGTACGCCACGACGATCGTGTCGTCGGCGGTCTGCCGCGGGGTGACCGCGCAGATCTTCTGCGGGAAGGAGACCGGATCCCAGGCGGGGGCGCCGCTGCCGACCTGGTAGGCGAAGACCTGCTTGTACGCCGCCTTCACCGCGGTCTTCCCGGTGATCCACATGCCGGGGGCGTCGGCGCCGGAACCGGGCGCGTCGGGCGCCTCCTTGTACCAGAGGACCTTCGCCTCGCCGGGCTTGCGGCCCGCGTTGAGGTTCTCCGGGCCGGCGCCGCCGTCGCCGCTGCCGTCCCCGGGGTTGGCGGGATCGGCGGTGGCGGAGGCCGTGGCGTCGTCACTGTGCCGCGCGACCGGCTTCCTGTCCCCGCCGCCGTCCCCGCCGCTGACGGCCCACACGGTGCCGCCGACGACGAGCAGCGCCGCCACCGCCGCCCCGATGACGACCCCTCGCCTGCCCCGGAAGGGGCCACGGGAGCCGGCGCCCGGGGGCGGTGTGCCGGGTGCGCCGGGGAACTGCGGCGGCCGGCCGTAGCCCTGCGGTCCGTACGGCCCCGGCTGCTGGGGAGGGCCGTACGGGCCGGCGGCACCCGGTGCGCCGTACGGGCCGGGCTGGGCGTAGGGCCCCGGCTGCTGCGGATAGCCGTAGCCGGGCTGCTGCGGGGGCGGGCCGTAACCGGGCGGCGGGGCCTGGGGCGGCGCCTGCGGAGGGGGCGGCGGTGTCGGGGCCTGCGGTTCCCGCGGTGGCGGAGGGCCGAAGCCGCCGGCGGACGGCGGCTGGTCCTGCGGCGGGCCGAACCCACCGGACTGCGCGGGCTGGTCGGGCGGCTGACTCATCAGCGTGCTCCCCCTCGTTCACTGATTTCTCGCCACGCCCCGAGGTACGTGAAGGACCCAGAGTCGTACTCAGACTGTTCTCAGACGGCTCTTTGTATCACTCGGCCCGGACAGCGCACCGGGCCGCGTCCTGCCCTGTTCCCAAGGGAGGACCGGCCCGTGATGCCCTTGTTACGCGCCTTCACGCCCCCTTCACGCGGCGTGCGCGGCGCGGGTGCGCGACGACCGTGCGCCGCTCACGCGTCCTCGGCGAGTTCCAGCCAGGTCAGCTCCAGTTCCTCCCGCCGGCCCGCCAGATCCCGCAGCTCCGCGTCGAGTTCGGCGACCTTCGCGAAGTCGGTGGAGTGCTCGGCGATCAGCGCGTGCAGCTTGGCCTCCCGTTCGGAGACCTTGTCCAACTGCCGCTCGATCTTCTGGAGTTCCTTCTTGGCGGCCCGCTGGTCGGCCGCGCTGCGCTCGGGCCCCGCCTTCTGCGCGGCCGCGGCGGCGGACGCTCCCGCGGAGGCGGAGGCCGCGGCGGCCTCCTCCATCCGGCGGCGGCGCTCCAGGTACTCGTCGATACCGCGCGGCAGCATCCGCAGGGTGGCGTCACCGAGGAGGGCGAAGACCCGGTCGGTGGTCCGTTCGACGAAGAACCGGTCGTGGGAGATGACGATCATCGACCCGGGCCAGCCGTCGAGGACGTCCTCCAGCTGGGTGAGGGTCTCGATGTCGAGGTCGTTGGTGGGCTCGTCGAGGAAGAGGACGTTGGGCTCGTCCATCAGCAGCCGCAGCAGCTGGAGCCGGCGCCGCTCACCACCGGACAGGTCACCGACGGGCGTCCACTGCTTCTCCTTGTTGAACCCGAACGTCTCGCACAGCTGACCGGCCGTCATCTCGCGTCCCGTGCCCAGGTCGACGCGCTCGCGCACCTGCTGCACGGCCTCCAGTACACGCAGGGCCGGGTCGAGTTCGGCGACCTCCTGGGAGAGGTAGGCGAGCTTGACCGTCCGGCCGACGGCGACCCGCCCCGCGGCGGGCTGCACCTCGCCCTCCGTGCGGGCCGCCTCGGCCATGGCCCGCAGCAGGGACGTCTTGCCGGCCCCGTTGACACCGACCAGGCCGATCCGGTCGCCGGGGCCCAACTGCCAGGTGACGTGCTTCAGCAGCACCTTGGGGCCGGCCTGGACGGTGACGTCCTTCAGGTCGAAGACGGTCTTGCCGAGCCGTGAGGAGGCGAACTTCATCAGCTCGCTGGTGTCCCGCGGCGGGGGCACGTCCTTGATCAGCTCGTTGGCGGCCTCCACCCGGAAGCGGGGCTTGGAGGTGCGGGCGGGGGCGCCGCGGCGCAGCCAGGCGAGTTCCTTGCGGACCAGGTTCTGCCGCTTGACCTCCTCGGTGGCGGCGATCCGCTCGCGCTCGGCGCGTGCGAAGACGTAGTCGGAGTAGCCGCCCTCGTACTCGAAGACGTCACCGCGCTGGACGTCCCACATGCGGGTGCAGACCTGGTCGAGGAACCAGCGGTCGTGGGTCACGCAGACGAGCGCGGAGCGCCGCTCGCGCAGGTGCCGCGCCAGCCAGGAGATGCCCTCGACATCGAGGTGGTTGGTCGGCTCGTCCAGGACGATCAGGTCCTGCTCCTCGATGAGCAGCTTGGCGAGCGCGATGCGGCGCCGCTCGCCACCGGAGAGGGGGGCGATGACGGTGTCCAGGCCCTGCGGGAAGCCGGGCAGGTCCAGCCCGCCGAAGAGGCCGGTGAGCACGTCCCTGATCTTGGCGTTCCCGGCCCACTCGTGGTCGGCCATGTCCCGGATGACCTCGTGCCGGACGGTGGCGGACGGGTCGAGGGAGTCGTGCTGGGTGAGGACGCCCAGGCGCAGGCCGCCGGAGTGGGTGACGCGCCCGGTGTCGGAGTCCTCCAGCTTGGCGAGCATGCGGATCAGGGTCGTCTTGCCGTCCCCGTTCCGGCCCACGACACCGATGCGGTCCCCTTCGGAGACGCCGAGGGACACGCCGTCGAGGAGGGCACGAGTGCCGTACACCTTGCTGACGTTCTCGACATTGACCAGGTTGACGGCCATTACTCTCCTGACAGGGGGGATCGATCAGCCTCCCAGCGTAATGCGCGCCGGTCGGTGGCCGGTCCCCCGGCAGGTCAGGGGGTGCGGGCGGGGTCCTGGTCGCCGAGCACCGTCGCGCCGGGGGCCGGTCCCGAGGCGGTGCGCACGGTCCGGCACGTCCCGGAGCTCCGCAGGGCCCGCGCCACCTCCGTCGCCGCCCCCGCGTCGCGGACGAGGAAGGCGGTGGTCGGGCCCGAGCCGGAGACCAGGGCGGCGAGGGCGCCGGCGGCGCGGCCGGCGGCGAGGGTCCGTGCGAGTTCGGGGAACAGGGACAGGGCGGCGGGCTGGAGGTCGTTGGAGACGGCGGCGGCCAGGGCGTCCGGGTCGCCCTTGGCCAGGGCGTCGAGGAGGTCCCGGGAGGCGACGGGCTCGGGGATGTCCAGGCCCTCGCCGAGCCGGTCGAACTCGCGGAACACGGCCGGCGTCGACAGTCCGCGCCCGGCCATCGCGAACACCCAGTGGAAGGTGCCGCCGGTCTCCAGCTCGGTGAGCCGCTCGCCCCGGCCGATGCCGAGGGCCGCCCCGCCCACCAGGCTGAACGGTACGTCGCTGCCCAACTCGGCGCAGATCTCCAGGAGTTCCTCGCGGGAGGCGTGGGTGCCCCACAGCGCGTCGCAGGCCACCAGCGCGCCCGCGCCGTCCGCGCTGCCGCCCGCCATGCCGCCGGCGACCGGGATGTCCTTGGTGATGTGGAGGTGCACGTCGGGGCTGCGGCCGTACCGCGCGGCGAGGGCCTCGGCCGCGCGGGCCGCGAGGTTGGTCCGGTCGAGGGGGACCTGGTCGGCGTCGGGCCCCTCGCAGGTGACGCGCAGGGTGTCGGCCGGGGTCACGGTGACCAGGTCGTAGAGGCCGACGGCGAGGAACACATTGGCCAGGTCGTGGAAGCCGTCGGGCCGGGCGGCACCCACCGCGAGCTGCGCGTTGACCTTGGCGGGGACGCGTACCGTCACACTCACTGCCGACCAGACTCCTCGTTCCGCGAGCTCTGCGCGCTCGGCGTGGTCCCGGTCCGCGGCGCGCGCGAGCTCTGCGCGCTCGGCGTGGTCCCGGTCCGCGGCGCGTGTTCCGCGATCCGGGCGAACTCCTCGACGGTCAGGGACTCTCCGCGGGCCTGCGGTGAGACGCCGGCCGCGACGAGGGCCGCCTCCGCGGCGGGCGCGGATCCCGCCCACCCGGCGAGCGCGGCCCGCAGGGTCTTGCGGCGCTGCGCGAACGCCGCGTCGACCACCGCGAACACCTCGCGCCTGGACGCCGTCGTTTTGACCGGCTCGCTGCGCCGGGTCAGCGCGACGAGCCCGCTGTCGACGTTCGGCGCCGGCCAGAAGACGCTTCGCCCGATGGAGCCGGCCCGCTTGACGTCGGCGTACCAGTTGGCCTTCACGGAGGGGACGCCGTACACCTTCGAGCCGGGCGGGGCCGCGAGCCGGTCGGCGACCTCCGCCTGCACCATCACGAGGGTGCGCTCGATGCTGGGGAAGGTGGCGAGCATGTGCAGCAGCACGGGCACGGCCACGTTGTACGGCAGGTTGGCGACCAGGGCGGTCGGCGCGGGGCCCGGCAGGTCGGTGACGAGCATCGCGTCGGAGTGCACGAGCGCGAACCGGTCGGCGCGCTCCGGCATCCGGGCGGTGACGGTCGCGGGCAGCGCCCCGGCGAGCACGTCGTCGATCTCGACCGCGACGACCCGGTCGGCAGCCTCCAGCAGGGCCAGCGTGAGGGAGCCGAGTCCGGGCCCGACCTCGACGACCACGTCGTCGGGCCGGACCTGCGCGGTGCGGACGATACGGCGGACCGTGTTGGCGTCGATCACGAAGTTCTGGCCGCGCTGCTTGGTGGGGCGTACGCCGAGGGCGGCCGCCAGTTCGCGGACGTCGGCGGGGCTCAGAAGGGCGTCGGGGGCGGGGCTGCTGCTCACCGCACCAGGGTACGGGGCCCCGGCCGGCCCGCCTCACCCGTGCAGCCGTGCCCCGCAGTGCGGCCAGGGACCCGCTCCCTGCCGTACGTACAGCTTCTTCGCCCGCAGGGTCTGTTCCGTGGCCGGCGCGTCCTGCGGGCGGCCGCTGCCGCCGAGGTCCTGCCAGGTCCGGGTGTCGAACTGGTAGAGGCCGCCGTAGGTCCCCGAGGGGTCCACCGCGTCGGGGCGGCCGCCGGACTCGCAGGCCGCGAGGCTTCGCCAGTCGAGGTGGTCCGCGCCGCGCACGGACGTCGGCAGCGGACGGGTGCCCACCCGGACGACCTGCGCGCCCGGCTCGCGCACCAGGTCGGTCCGCAGCCGGCGCGGTTTCTGCCGGACCCCGTTGACGGTCCGCACGGCGTACGTGATCCGGCGCAGGCCCGGCTGTCCGGCCCGCTCGACCACCTCGGTGCCGCGGAACAGGGCGGGGTCCTCGGTGCGCCGGACCTGGAAGGGGATCGCCTCCTCGCGGACCTCCTTCGAGCCGGTGATGCGCAGCACGGTGAGGGTCTGCCCGTCGCGCGGGAAGCTGTCGGCCGGCACCGACGTGGTGTCCTGGCCGCGCAGGGTGATGCCGGCCTCCGCGATCGTCTCGCGGACGGTCGCCGCGTTGGTGCGGACGGTGCGGGCCCGGCCGTCCGCCATGATCGTGACCGAGCGCTCGGTGCGTACGTCGAGGGCGAGCCCCTCGCGCCCGATGGTCCGTGAGCGCGAGGCGGACAGGTAGGCGCCGTCCGCGCGGACGCCCAGCTGCCGCAGCGCCTCCTCGACGGTGGGTGCCGTCGTCCACACCTCGTGCCGGCGACCGTCGAGGGTGAGCCGGACGGGACGGCCGTAGTGCACGGTGACCTCGTCGCCGTTGTCGAGCGTGGTGCCGGGAGCGGGCACCACCTCGTCGTGCGGTCCCACGGCGACGCCCTCGTCGGCGAGGAGTTCGCCCACGTCGTCCGCGAGGGTGTGCAGGGTGCGCGGTCTGCCGTCGACGCTCAGCTCGACCGCCTTGTCCTCGGCGACGAACGCGGTGGTGCCGCCCGCGAGGAAGGCCACGACCAGCGCCTGCGGCAGCAGGCGGCGCATCGGCCCGTCCACGCGTTCGGCGTACCGTGCTTTGCGCCGCCGCCCGGGCCCCCGGCTCACACCGGTGCGCGAGGGGGGCGCGGGCGCCTCGTGGGCGGGCCGGTAGGTGTCCCCGTACGCCAGGGTGCCGGAGGGCCCGTACGCCTCGGGCGGCAGCGGCGGCCGCCGCGCCTCGCGCACCCCGTAGGCCAGCGTCGGCGCGCTGTGCACGTCGAAGCCGTCGTACGAGCCGTGGTAGGAGCCGTCGTACGAGCCGTGGTAGGAGCCGTCGTACGGCAGTGGCTCGCCGGCGCCGTACGGGCCCGCGGCGAAGTCCGCACCGGAGCTCCGGGCGGGGATCGGGGGGATCCCGTCGGTGCCGTACGGCTCGGGCGTCCTGTAGGTCTCGTAGGTCTCGTACTGCGGGTTGCTCACGCCGACACGCTCCAGAGGGCCGGATGGGTCCGGATCGGGCCCCCAGAACCTAGCGGAGCGGCGGTCACTCTCCAAAGCGACGCGACCACGGAGCGTGCCAACCGGGCGCTGTGCGGGCCCTGGGCGTCCGCGGCCCGGGGCGGGCCGGCGCCCTCAGTAGCCGAAGGCGCGGGCCGTGTTCGCCGCGAGGGCGGTGGCGAGCGTGTCCTCGTCGATGCCGCGCACGGCGGCCATGGCACGCACCGTGACCGGGACCAGGTAGGGGGCGTTGGGCCGTCCGCGGTAGGGCGCCGGCGTCAGGAACGGCGCGTCGGTCTCCACCAGGACCAGCTCCAGCGGGGCGACGGCGAGCGCGTCCCGCAGGTTCTGGGCGTTCTTGAAGGTGACGTTGCCGGCGAAGGACAGGAAGTATCCGGCGGCGGCGCAGATCTCCGCCATCTCGGCGTCTCCGGAGTAGCAGTGGAACACCGTGCGTTCGGGGGCGCCCTCCTCCTTGAGGACGCGCAGCACGTCGGCGTGGGCGTCACGGTCGTGGATCACCAGGGCCTTGCCGTGCCGCTTGGCCATCTCGATGTGGGCGCGGAAGGACCGCTCCTGCGCCTCCTTGCCCTCGGGCCCGGTGCGGAAGTGGTCCAGGCCCGTCTCGCCGACGCCCTTGACCTGGGGCAGCGCGGCCAGCCGGTCGATCTCGGCGAGCGCCTCGTCGAGCCCGGCGTCGCCGCCCGGGGTGCGCGCGCCCTGCCGGGACCAACCGTCGGGGTCGCCGTGCACGATGCGCGGGGCCTCGTTGGGGTGCAGGGCGACCGTGGCGTGGACGGAGTCGTGGCGGGCCGCCGTCTCGGCCGCCCACCGGGAGCCGGGCACGTCGCAGCCGACCTGGACGACCGTGGTCACGCCCACCGACGCGGCCTTCGCGAGGCCCTCGTCCACCGTGCCGGACTGCATGTCGAGGTGGGTGTGGGAGTCGGCGACCGGCACCCGGAGGGGCTCCGGAAGCGGCGGCGCCGCGTTCTTGTCGGAGGCGCCGGTTGCGCGGGGGGCGTTCGAAGGCATGCCCCGATCCTACGAAAGGGGCACGCCCGGGCGGACGGCGGTGCGCTCAGCTCGCCTTGCGGTGGAAGGGGTGCAGCAGGTCGGACAGGTGCCAGTGGTGCTGCTCGTGCGGCGCCGCGCCTTCCCCCTCGGCCGCCGGGACCTCCACCGGGCCGGCGGGCGGCGCGTCGGCGGGACGGCTGCGGGGGATCTGCTGCTGCCGCTGCACCGCGCCGAGGGCGGACGACACCTGGCCGGCCCGCATGATCCGCAGCACGTGACCGTCGCAGTTCTTGCACGAGGGCCGGCTCAGCGGGGACGGGACGACCTGCCCCTCCGCCACGTACATCACGAACTCGTGGCCGTCGGTGTCCCGGTGGTGCTCGATCTCGTACGACTGCTCCCAGCCGTGCCCGCAGCGCATGCAGGCGAAGGAATACGACTCGTGGACGACCGGGTTCGACGCGCCGCGCGTTCCGGCCTGCCCTGCGATCTCGCTCATGCCAGCTCCTTCAGTCCGCTGGACCTGGGGACGGATGCGTCCCTCGACCCAGTGGACGCTTCCGCCGGCGCGAGCGCATCAGGCCTGTCGAGTGTTGGAGGCGATTTGGCGTCGGCTTGTCCTGGGGGCCCGCACAGGGGGTCTGCGCTTTGCCTTCGGCGACAGCCCTTTACCGAGCCGTGGGGCGCCCGCTCACGCGAGATGCGCCCTGCTCAGAGGGCATGTGCGCCTCCTCACACCCCGTGCGCCCGACGCCCGCCCCCGCCGCCCCGCACACCGCCGTCTCACACCCCCGTGGGCCCGGCGGCGTTCTTCGCCGCCACCACCGCGTCGAACACCTCCCGCTTGGGCACTCCCGCGTCGGCGGCGACCGCGGCGATGGCCTCCTTGCGCCGCTCCCCCGCCTCCTCGCGCACCCGTACCCGGCGCACCAGCTCGGCGGCGTCGAGTTCCCCGGCGCCCTTCTCGGGGGCGCCCTCCACGACCACGGTGATCTCGCCCCGTACGCCCTCCGCCGCCCAGGCCGCCAGCTCGCCCAGCCCGCCGCGCCTGACCTCCTCGTAGGTCTTGGTCAGCTCCCGGCAGACGGCCGCCCGCCGGTCCGCGCCGAACACCTCGGCCATGGCGGCGAGGGTGTCGTCGAGCCGGTGCGGGGCCTCGAAGTAGACCAGCGTCCGGCGTTCGTCCGCGACCTCCCGCAGCCGCGACAGCCGCTCGCCCGCCTTGCGCGGCAGGAACCCCTCGAAGCAGAAGCGGTCGACGGGCAGCCCGGACAGCGCGAGCGCGGTGAGCACGGCGGACGGACCGGGCACGGCGGTGACCCGGATGTCCTTCTCGACGGCCGCCGCGACCAGCCGGTACCCGGGGTCGGACACGGAGGGCATGCCGGCGTCGGTGACGAGCAGCACGCGCGCGCCGCCCACCAGTTCCGCGACCAGCTCGGGCGTCCGGGCGGTCTCGTTGCCCTCGAAGTACGACAGCACGCGCCCCTTGGGTGTGACGCCCAGGGCCTGGGTCAGCCGGCGCAGCCGCCGGGTGTCCTCGGCGGCGACGACGTCGGCGCCGGCCAGCTCCTCGGCGAGCCGGGGCGGGGCGTCGGAGACGTCGCCGATGGGGGTGCCGGCGAGGACGAGGGTTCCGGGCGTAGTGGTCACCTCCCCATCCTCCCAGGGGCCGTCGGCGGCCGACGCATCCGCACCGGTACCGCCATGCACGGGACTCACACAGAACGTTTCCCTACGATGGCGCGGTGACCAGTACCGCGTCCTCCACGGACACCCGGCAGGGCCAGGCGCCGACCGACCAGCGGCCGTCGTGGGAGCAGCGGCTGCGCCGTTTCGGCTACAGCGCCGCGCCCAGAACCGACGTCCGCGACCGCCTCGTGCCGCCGTACTCCCGGCCCGACCCGCGGCTGTGGCAGGTCCTCGGGATGCCGCCCACCCTCGCCGCCCGTCTCACCCGCTGGTCCGCCTGGGGCGGCCCGCTGCTGGTCACGCTGTTCGCGGGAGCGCTGCGGTTCTGGCATCTGGGCAGCCCGAAGGCGGTGATATTCGACGAGACGTACTACGCCAAGGACGCCTGGGCGCTGATCCACCGCGGCTTCGAGGTCAACTGGGACAAGAACGCCAACGACGTTGTCCTGTCCACCGGTTCGCACATCACGATCCCGTCGGACGCGGCGTACGTGGTGCATCCGCCGGTCGGCAAGTACGTCATCGGTCTCGGCGAGGTGCTGTTCGGCTTCGACCCGTTCGGCTGGCGCTTCATGACCGCGCTGCTCGGCACGCTGTCGGTGCTGCTGCTGTGCCGCATCGGCCGCCGGCTGTTCCGCTCCACCTTCCTCGGCTGCCTCGCGGGCGCCCTGATGGCGGTGGACGGCCTGCACTTCGTGATGAGCCGCACCGCGCTCCTCGACGGCGTACTGATGTTCTTCGTGCTGGCCGCGTTCGGCTGCCTGGTGGTCGACCGGGACAAGGCGCGCGCGAGACTCGCCGCCGCGCTGCCGGCCGACGCCGACGGCCGGGTCCGCCCCGACGCGCACACCGCGGAGACGACCCGCCTGGGA
Organism: Streptomyces sp. NPDC043878; assembly: GCF_056435735.1. Classification (NCBI taxonomy): domain Bacteria; kingdom Bacillati; phylum Actinomycetota; class Actinomycetes; order Kitasatosporales; family Streptomycetaceae; genus Streptomyces; species Streptomyces sp. NPDC043878. The sequence goes on along the minus strand of NZ_JBWKDW010000017.1, from coordinate 28,500 downwards.
TGGCGCCCGTGGCGCTGGCTGGCGGGCCTCATGCTGGGCCTGGCCATCGGCACCAAGTGGAACGGCCTCTACATCCTCGCCGCGTTCTGCGTGATGGCGGTGCTGTGGGACGTCGGCTCCCGCAAGGTCGCGGGCGCGGGCCGCCCGTACCGAGCGGTGCTGAGACACGACGTGGGCATCGCCTTCCTGGCCACGGTCCCGGTAGCGATCGTCACCTACCTGGTCTCCTGGACCGGCTGGATCCTCTCCCCCACGAACGGCAGCGGCGGCTACTACCGCAACTGGGCCGCGACCGACGGGAAGGGCGGCAGCTGGACCTGGCTGTTCCCCGACTGGTGGCGCAGCCTGTGGCACTACGAGCACGAGGTGTACGAGTTCCACGTCGGTCTCTCCTCGCCGCACACCTACCAGTCGAACCCGTGGAGCTGGATCGTCCTGGGCCGCCCGGTGTCCTACTTCTACGAGTCCCCCTCTCCCGGCACGGACGGCTGCCCCACCGACGCCGGCGCCAAGTGCGCCCGCGAGGTCCTGGCGATCGGCACCCCGCTGCTGTGGTGGGTGGGCTGCTTCGCGATCCTGTACGTCCTGTGGCGCTGGCTGTTCCGGCGCGACTGGCGCGCGGGCGCCGTCGCCTGCGGCGTCGCGGCCGGCTACCTCCCGTGGTTCATGTACCAGGAGCGCACGATCTTCCTGTTCTACGCCGTCGTCTTCGTCCCGTTCCTGTGCCTGGCCGTGGCGATGCTCCTCGGCGCGATCATCGGCCCACCGGGCTCGGGCGACGCCCGCCGGGTCGCCGGCGCGACCGGCGCGGGCGTCCTGACCCTGCTTATCGCCTGGAACTTCATCTACTTCTGGCCCCTGTACACGGGTCAGGCGATCCCCATCGACGAATGGCGGTCGCGGATGTGGCTGGACACCTGGGTCTGACCTGGGGGGTGCGGGGACTTCGGGTTCCGTACATCTCGCGTACAACCTGGCGGCCGGCTGGCAGGTCTGGGTTACGCCATCGCCGTCTCACCACCGCCGGCAGCCAGTACTTCCACCAGGACAGCGCCGGCATACCCGGCGGCAACGAGAAGTCCGACTTCTTCGGCGGCGAGGTCTTCCTCTCCGACGTCAACGGCGACAAGAAGGCCGACCTGAGCATCGGCGCCAACGGCGAGAACGACTGGAACGGCAACGTCGTCGGACTCCTCTCCGACGGCACCGCGATCGGCACCCGCGGGGTGGTCACCTTCGGCCCGTCCACGGTCGGCGTCTCCACCAGCGGCTATCCGGAGTTCGGCAGCGTCATGGCCGGCTGATCCGGGCACGGCCGTCCCGAGGGGCGGCCATCGTTCACATACGTGACGCGTGCGGCGGGTCCGGCCCGCCGTGCGCGGCCGCCCCGTCCGCGGGTGATCTCCGTTCGGCCAACATACGGAAACTCACCTCACAGCCTCCCCTCCCGCCCCATACAGTCGGAGCACTGGAAAACGGGGAGGGGACCGCACCATGCGCAAGGGGGTCAAGGCCGCCGTCGTCGGCAGTGTGTTCGCCGTGATGGTGGGCGGAGCGGGATACGGGGCGTTCAACCTCGTGACCGCGCTGGCCGACAACGGGGGGTCGGGCGCGGGCGGTCCGGCCGCCGTCAAGAGCGGGCCGCCGGACAAGGGCGAGGTCAAGAAGACGGCGGCCGCGTTCCTCACCGCCTGGGAGAAGGGGCGGGCGGCGACCGCGGCGACGTACACGAACAACGACGCGGCGGCCGAACCACTGCTGGAGTCCTACGGCGGCGCCGCGCACATCACGCACGTGAGGATCACGCCGGGTCGGGCGACCGGTGGCACCGTGCCGTTCTCGGTGCGGGCGACGGTGTCGTACGAGGGCAGGTCCAAGCCCCTGGCGTACCGGAGCGAACTGACCGTCGTGCGCGGGGTGAGCACCGGGCGGGCGCTGGTCGACTGGGAGCCGTCCGTCGTCCATCCGGAACTGAGGAAGGGCGACACGCTCTTCACCGGCGAGGCCGCGAACCCGCCGATCGAGGCGGTGGACCGCGACGGGAACGTGCTGACCAAGGCGAAGTACCCCTCGCTCGGCCCCGTCCTGGACGCCCTGCGCGCCAAGTACGGCGACAGGGCCGGCGGTACCCCCGGCATCGAGCTGGCGGTCCGCCACGAGGCGGAGGGCGTCGCCGACACCTCGCTGCTGACCCTCGCCAAGGGCCGGGCGGGCCGGCTGACGACGACGATCGGCGCGAGCGCGCAGGCGGCGGCCGAGCAGGCGGTCAAGCGGTACGCCCAGTCGTCGGTGGTGGCCGTCAAGCCCAGCACCGGCGAGGTGCTGGCGGTGGCCAACCACCGCACCGACGGCTTCAACGCGGCCTTCGAGGGACGGGTCGCGCCCGGCTCCACCATGAAGATCATCACCGCGGCGATGCTCATCGACAACGGCGTGACCTCGATGAACGGGCCCGCCCCCTGCACGGACACCGCCACCTGGCAGAGCCAGACCTTCAAGAACCTCACGGGCATGCGGCCCGACGAGAGCGCCACGCTCGCAGACAGTTTCACGCGGTCGTGCAACACGGCCTTCGTGAAGCTGATCGACGAGAAGCCGCTGACGGACCAGTCCCTGACGACGGAGGCACAGACCCGTTTCGGGCTCGGCCAGGACAACTGGAAGACCGGCATCGTCTCCTTCGACGGCAGTGTCCCCGCCTCCGGCGGCCCCGACCGCGCGGCCAACGCCATCGGCCAGGGCCAGGTCCAGATGAGCCCGCTGAACATGGCGTCGGTGACGGCGACCGCGATCACGGGCTCCTTCCGCCAGCCGTATCTGGTGCCGGCGCGGCTGGACGACCGCCGGCTGGCGACCGCCAGGGGCCTGCCGCCCGCGACCGCCGCGCAGCTCAAGCAGATGATGCGGCTGACCGCGACCCAGGGCACCGCCCGGCCGGCGATGTCGGGGCTCGGCGGGGACATCGGGGCGAAGACGGGTTCCGCGGAGGTCGACGGACAGGCCGTGTCCAACAGCTGGTTCACCGGTTTCCGCGACGATGTCGCGGCGGCGGCCATGACCGAGGAGGGCGGGCACGGCGGCGACGCGGCCGGCCCGATTGTCGCAGCCGTGCTACGAGCCGGAGGCTGACGTCCCCCGCACAGGACGGGACTCTAGTGTGGTCATCGTCGTTGGTTCGTGTGAAGGCGACGAGGGTCGGGCCGCCAGGGCCCACGGACCGTGAATTCCGCGGAGGATCGAAGGCTGTGGGCAAGAGAAGGCGCGTCGCCGAGCGGCGGAGGACGACACCCGCCGTGGTCGGCGGGATGATCGCCGTGGTCGTGGGGGGCGCCGGATTCGGCGTCTACGCGCTCTACGGCGGGGCGGCGGCCGACGACGGGGCCACGTCCGCCGGCCAGAAGGCGAAGGCCGTCAGGACCGGGCCGCTGTCGGCGACCGAGGTACGCACCACCGCCGGGGCCTTCCTGACCGCCTGGCAGCAGGGCAGGGTCACCCGGGCGGCGGCCGCCACCGACGACGCCAGGGCGGCCGCCGCCCTGCTCACCGGTTACGCCGAGGACGCCCGTATCAAGGACGTCACCCTGACCGAGGGCACCCGCGCCGGCGCCAGGGTGCCCTTCTCGGTGAAGGCGACGGTGTCGTACAAGGGCACCAGCAAGCCACTGACGTACGACAGCGCGCTCACGGTCGTACGGCGGGCGCGGGACGGCAAGCCGGTCGTGGACTGGCACTCCGCGATCGTGCATCCCGACCTGAAGGACGGCGACACCCTGGTCACCGGTGAATCCGGGACGCCGCCGGTCACGGCGCTCGACCGGGACGGCGGGAAGATCACCGCGGCGAAGTACCCGTCGCTCGGCACCGTCCTGGACGGGCTGCGGGAGAAGTTCGGCAAGACGGCCGGCGGCAGGGCGGGGGTGGAGCTCCGGGTGGTCCGGGGCGCGTCGTCGAAGGCGGCCGAGTCGTCCGACAAGACGCTCCTCGAACTGAGCAAGGGCACGCCGGGCGAGGTGAAGACCACGCTCAGCCCGACCCTTCAGGCGGTGGCCGAGCGGCAGGTGAGCGCGCAGAAGCGCGCCTCGGTCGTGGTGATGCGCCCGTCGACGGGCGAGATCCTGGCCGTCGCGAACACCTCGCACGGCTTCAACACCGCCTTCCAGGGCTCCCTCGCGCCCGGCTCCACGATGAAGATCGTGACGTCCACGATGCTGTTCGAGAAGGGGCTGACCAGCCCGGAGGCGTCACATCCCTGCCCCAAGACCTACAAGCTGGCCGGCTGGACGTTCCACAACGACGCCGACTCCGAGATCAAGCACGGCACGTTCAAGACGAGTTTCGGCGCCTCCTGCAACAACGCCTTCATCAACTTCGCGCCGAAGCTGTCCGACAGCGACCTGACGAAGGAGGCCCAGCAGGTCTACGGCCTCGGCCTCGACAACTGGGCGATCGGCGTCCCGACGTTCGACGGTTCCGTCCCGGTGCAGAGCGGCGCGCAGATGGGTGCCTCGCTGATCGGACAGGGCGGGGTCCGCATGAACCCGCTGAACATGGCGTCGGTGGCGTCGACGGTCCGGACGGGCGTCTTCCACCAGCCGTACCTGGTGTCCCCGGCGGTGGACGGCCGCACGGTCGCGAAGGCCGCGCGCACCATGTCGTCGACGACGCAGGCGCAGCTCAAGGACGTCATGCGGTACACGGCGGCGTACGGCACGGCGGCCGAGGCGATGTCGGGCCTCGGCCCGGACTACGGCGCGAAGACGGGTTCCGCGGAGGTCGACGGCCAGAAGATGCCGAACGGCTGGTTCACGGCGTACCGGGGCGACCTGGCGGCGGCGGGCGTGGTCCAGGCGGGCGGGCACGGCGGCGACACCGCGGGCCCGATCGTGGCGGCGCTGCTGAAGGCGGGCGGCTGACCGTCCCCGGCGGCGCCTGGACGGGCCCGCGGATGCGACCGCGCCAGTGCCCGTGGCCGCACTAGCCGGCGACCCGGTCGGCCGCCGTGTAGGTGCGGCGCAGGAAGCGGACGAGTGTCTTCGACTCGAACTGCACGACCGAGACGCCGTGCGCCGAGTGGAACTCGACGACGGCCTGCACGCGTCCGCAGGGCCAGACGCGGACCTCGCCGCTGCCTGCCGGGGAACGCAGGCCCTGTTCGAGCAGTGCGCGCGAGAGGGTCCACTCCTGGGTGCCGGGGAGCCCGACGCGCACCGAGCGGGGGTCGGCGTCCGGGTCGTAGCGCAGGACGACGGGGACCGCGGCCTCGTGTTCGTCCTCGGGGATGTCCGCGTCGGTGGTGACGATGTGTGCGCGCGCGTACTGCTCGACTACGGACATCGGACGGCCCCTTCACGCTGGGTGACCTGTGCGGATGCTGTGCGTCCGCTTCCTCTCCAATGTCGCATATTCTTCGGATCCCGCCCCTCGTCGCGGCGGATTCCGCACGCACGAACGATCCCCTCGCTCTTGCAAGGAGTTCGCAACAAGCCACTATCATCGAACGGTGCATGTGCCTGACGGATTCATCAACGCGCCCATCTCCGCCGCGACCGGGGTCGTCGCCGCGACCGCCGTCGCCGTGAGCCTGCGCGGCGCCCGCCGCGAACTCGACGAGCGCACCGCGCCGCTGGCCGGCCTGGTGGCGGCCTTCATCTTCGCCGTACAGATGCTCAACTTCCCCGTCGCGGCGGGGACCAGCGGCCATCTGCTCGGCGGCGCGCTCGCCGCGATACTCGTCGGCCCCTTCACCGGGGTCCTGTGCGTCTCGGTGGTCCTGCTCATGCAGGGCATCCTCTTCGCCGACGGCGGCCTGACCGCGCTCGGCGTGAACATCACCGACATGGCGATCGTCACGACAGTGGTCGCCTACGCGGTCTTCCGCGGGCTGGTGAAGGTGCTGCCGCGCACGCGCCGCTCGATCACCGTGGCCTCCTTCGTCGCCGCGCTGCTGTCCGTACCGGCCGCGGCCGTCGCCTTCACCCTGATCTACGCCGTCGGCGGCACCACCGACGTCTCGATCGGCAAGGTCGCGACCGCCATGATCGGCGTGCACGTGCTCATCGGCCTCGGCGAGGCCGCCATCACCGCGCTGACGGTCGGCGCCGTCGTCGCCGTCCGCCCGGACCTGGTGTACGGGGCCCGCGGGCTCCAGCGGAAGCTGAAGCTGCGGGTGAACGGCGAACTCGTCGACGTGCCGGACGCCGCGCCCGCGCCCGTCGCCGCCCGCTCCCACCGCGGGGTGTGGGCGGCCGGCCTGGTCACCTCACTCCTCCTCGCGGGGTTCGTCAGCTTCTACGCCTCCGCGAGCCCGGACGGCCTGGAGAAGGTCGCGGCCGACAAGGGCATCGACCGCACGGTGGACAGGCACACCTCGGCCGACTCCCCGCTCGCCGGCTACGGCGTCCGGGACGTCGCCGACGCCCGCCTCTCCGGCGGTCTCGCGGGCGTGATCGGCGTCGGCGTCACGGTGGCCGGGGGCAGCGCCGTGTTCTGGGCGGTGCGCAGGCGCCGTACCCAGGACTCCTCGCCCGTCGGCACGGGCGTCTGAGGTGGGCGCCGGACACGCGCACCGGCTCTACCGGCACGGTCACTCACCGGTGCACGGGCTGCCGCCGCACACGAAGCTCGCCGCCACCTTCGCGTTCGTGGTGGTCGTGGTGTCCACCCCGCGCGAGGCGATGTGGGCCTTCGGGCTGTACGCCGTCCTGCTGGCGGCGGTGGCCCGCGCGGCCCGGGTGCCCGCCGGCTTCCTGCTGAAGCGGCTGCTGATCGAGGTGCCGTTCGTGGCGTTCGCCGTCCTGATGCCGTTCGTCGCGGAGGGCGAGCGGGTCTCGGTGCTGGGTCTCTCGCTGAGCGTCAACGGCCTGTGGGGCGCCTGGAACGTGCTCGCCAAGGGCACGCTCGGCGTCGCCGCGTCCGTGCTCCTCGCCTCCACCACCGAACTGCGCGAACTGCTCCTGGGCCTGCAACGGCTGAAGCTGCCGCCGCTGCTCGTGCAGATCGCGTCCTTCATGATCCGCTACGGCGACGTCATCACCGACGAGATGCGCCGCATGCGGATCGCCCGGGAGTCGCGCGGCTTCGAGGCGCGGGGCGTACGGCACTGGGGGGTGCTCGCGAAGTCGGCGGGCGCGCTGTTCATCCGCTCCTACGAACGCGGCGAGCGCGTGCACCTGGCCATGGTCAGCCGCGGCTACGCCGGTTCGATGCCGGTCATCGACGAGGTGACCGCGTCCCGGGCGCAGTGGTCGTACGCCCTCACCCTCCCGTTCGCCGCCCTCGTCGTCTGTCTGCTGGGATGGGCCCTGTGACTGCTTCCCTGGAGGTCTCCGGCCTCGCCTTCGCCTACCCCGACGGCCACCAGGCCCTGTTCGGTGTGGACTTCACCGTCGCGCGCGGCGAACGGGTCGCGCTGCTCGGGCCCAACGGCGCCGGCAAGACGACCCTCGTGCTGCATCTCAACGGCATCCTGAGCGGCGGCACCGGCACGGTGCGCGTCGCCGGACTGCCCGTCGGCGCACGGCACATGGCGGAGATCCGGCGGAAGGTCGGCATCGTCTTCCAGGACCCGGACGACCAGCTCTTCATGCCGAGCGTGCGGGAGGACGTGGCGTTCGGGCCGGCGGCGGCCGGACTGCGGGGGCCGGAGCTGGAGGCGCGGGTGGACCGGGCCCTCGCCCTGGTCGGCATGGCGGAGTTCAAGGACCGGCCGCCGCACCACCTGTCCTTCGGGCAGCGGCGCCGGGTGGCGGTGGCGACCGTGCTCGCCATGGAGCCGGAGATCCTCGTGCTGGACGAGCCGTCCTCCAACCTCGACCCGGCCTCCCGTCGCGAACTGGCCGACATCCTGCGGTCCTTGGACGTGACGGTGCTGATGGTCACCCACGACCTGCCGTACGCGCTGGAGCTGTGCCCGCGCGCGCTGATCCTGAGCGACGGCACCATCGCGGCGGACGGGAGAACGGCGGAGCTGCTCGCCGACGACGGGCTGATGCGCGCCCACCGGCTGGAGCTGCCCTTCGGTTTCGATCCGCGTTCCGCGGCGGCGGGCGACGGCCGTCCGTGACAATGGGCGCGTGACGAACGCGGAGACCACCGGACCAGGGCCGTCGCTGCTGCTCGACGACCAGCTGTGCTTCGCGCTGTACGCCGCCCAGCGCGCGGTGACGGCCGCCTACCGCCCGCTGCTCGACGAACTGGGCATCACCTATCCGCAGTACCTCGTGCTGCTGGTGCTGTGGGAGCGCGGCGAGTGCCCGGTCAAGGAGCTGGCGGCGGCGCTGCGCCTCGACTACGGCACGGTGTCGCCGCTGCTGAAGCGACTGGAGCACGCGGGTCTCGTACGGCGGGAGCGCGCGGCCCACGACGAGCGGTCGGTGCTGGTCGCGTGCACGGAGCGCGCGCAGGAGCTGAGGGAGCGCGCGGCGCGGGTGCCCGGCGCCCTGCTCACGGCCACCGCACTCGCGGACGCGGAGGTCGCGCGGTTGCGGACCGAGCTGTGGCGGCTCGCGGAGCGGGCGGGGGCGGCGGCGGAGCGCGCCCGCTGACCTCGCGTGGTGCGCGGTGCCACCCCGGGTGGGGACAGGAGACCTACCAACCAGTACCTTGTGCACGATGCTTTTGTGCGCACTGTTTCTGGGGGAGGCCGGTCATGACTGACGACACCGCTGTGGACACCCGCCCGTCCAAGATCGTGTACGTCGCCGAGGCGACCGCGCACGGCGGCCGGGACGGCTACGTCACCAGTCAGGACGGGCAGCTCCAGCTGAAGGTCGCGATGCCGCCGGCGCTGGGCGGCGACGGCAACGGCACCAACCCGGAGCAGCTGTTCGCGGCCGGCTACAGCTCCTGCTTCCACAACGCGCTGGTGCTGGTGGGCCGACGCGAGGGCCTGGACCTGACCGGCTCCACGGTCGCCGCGAAGGTCGGACTCGGCCCCAACAAACAGCGTGGTTACGGCCTCGCGGTCGCCCTCAGCGTCTCGCTCCCGGTCCTCGACGCGGGGATCGCCGCGAAGCTGGTGGACGCGGCCCACGAGGTCTGCCCGTACTCGAACGCGACCCGCGGGAACATCGACGTGACGATCCTGCTGGGCTAGCGGGACACCGGAATCGCAGGCCGCGCGCACAGGTTGCACCCGTGTCGAAGGCGAGCGGACAGGGAGCGCGGACGTGGACGTGAACGGCGTGGTGGCCGAGGGCTTCGAACCGGTCAGGGAGGCGTTCGCGGCGAACTTCGAGACGCTCGGGGACCGGGGCGCGGCCGTCGCCGTCTACCGGGACGGGCACAGGGTCGTCGACCTGTGGGGCGGCACCAGGGACGTCGACGGCTCGGCGCCCTGGGAGCGGGACACCGCACAGATCGTGCGCTCGGCGACCAAGGGCGTCGCCGCGGCCGTCCTCCTGCTGCTGTGGCAGCGAGGGGAACTCGACCTGGACGCGCCGGTCAGTGCGTACTGGCCCGAGTACAAGGCGGCGGGCAAGGACCGCACCCTGGTGTGGCACCTGCTCGCGCACCGCGCGGGCGTTCCGGTCCTCGACCGGCCGCTGACACCCGCACAGGCCGCCGACCCGGTGCTCGGCGCCGCCGCCGTCGCCGCGCAGGCGCCCGCCTGGGAGCCGGGCACCGACCACGGCTACCACGCGCAGACCTACAGCTGGCTGACCGGCGAGCTGGTACGGCGGGTCACCGGCCGCTCGGCCGGCGCGTGGATCGCCGACGAGATCGCCGGGCCCCTCCGCGCGGACCTGTGGCTCGGACTGCCCGACGCCGAACGCCCCCGGGTGGGCCGGGTGGCGGAGATCGAGGCGCCCGAGCCGGCCGGCGGGCTGCGGATCCGGCCCAGGCGCGCGGTCGCCGAGGCGTACGCCGACCCGGCATCCCTCACCCGGCGCGCCTTCGCCGCGATCACCCCGCTGCCGGACGAGAACGACCCCGGCTACCGCGCGGCCGTCCTGCCCGCCTCCAACGGCATCGCCACGGCGGACGGACTGGCCCGCTTCCACGCCTCCCTCATCGGCGAAGTCGACGGCGGGATACGGCTGTTCACGCCCGAGACGAGGGAGCGGGCCCGGGCCGAGCGGTCCGCGGGACCGGACCGGGTGCTGGTCGTCCACACCCGCTTCGGCCTCGGCTCCATGCTGCACGGGGCCGCGTCGCCGCTGCTCTCCCCCGGCTCCTTCGGCCATCCCGGCCGCGGCGGGGCCCTCGGGTTCGCCGACCCGGAGTCGGGCATCGCCTTCGGCTATGTGACGAACGGGTTCCGCAGGAGCGTGACGGCGGATCCACGGGCGCAGGCGTTGGTGCGGGCGCTGCGGGTGGCGTTGCGGGGGTGACTTCGGCGGGGCGAGGTGACTCCGTCAGGGCGAGGTGATTTCGTCCCGGGCGAGGTGAGTCCGTCGGGGGCGAGGTGACTCATTCGGGGGCGCGTGGCGGGTGGAGGTCCTTCGGGGGGTTCGCAGGGTCCGTCCCCCGTGCCCCTGACGTGCCGCGGCCGGAGGCCAAGGTGCGGGGTTCCCGTGCCCTTTCGGGAGCGTTCAAGCGCCCTGGGCTCCTCTGGGGAGTTCGAGCAGGGACGTGCGGTACCACGGGGCGTGGTGGGCGAAGTCATGGGCGAAAGCGGGGCCGGGGGGTGTGGAGAGCAGGGACCAGAGGTGGCTTGTGGCGTACCAGCGGTCCACGGCTATCAGCGCCAGGTGGCGCCGGAAGACGGGCTCCGCGGTCGCGTCCAGGTGGCGCAGCGCCTCTCGGGCGGTCATCGTGCCGGTCGGCAGCGGCAGGTCCAGGGCACCGCAGACCGTGGTGACCAGTTCGCGGACCGACACCGGTCGTGGGTGGGCGGCGTGCAGGACGCGGCCGGCGGGCGGGGGCGCGGCGAGGGCCAGTTCCGCGAGGACGCCTGCCAGGGCGGGCGCGGAGATCAGGGACAGCCGGGCGGCGCCGTCGTCGACCCAGTGCGGCAGGCGGCCGAGCAGTCTGATGAGCGAGGGGACGAACCAGGTGTCACCCTCGCCGTAGACGAGGTACGGGCGCACCACCGTCCCGCCGGCGGCCAGCACGAGCCGTTCGCCGGCGAGCCGGGTGACGCTGGTCGCGGAGACGGGCGTCTCCGCCAGCCGGCCCTCGGACTCCCCGCGGTGCGGCCCGTCGCCGTAGACGGCGGCCGTGCCGAGCTGCACGAAGCGGCGGACGCCGGCCCGCCGGGCCTCGGCCAGGAGGGCGCGGGTGCCCTCGTCGTTCACCGCCCGGCAGTCCTCCTCGCTGCCACCGATCAGGGCCGCCAGGTGCAGGACGGTGGTGACGCCCTCGCACACCCCGCGCAGGGAGGCGGGCTCGGCGAGGTCGCCGTGCACCGTCTCCACGTCGCCCGCCGCCGGACCGGGAGGCGGCCGACGGTGGGTGAGCAGTCGTACGGCGATGTCCCGTGGCGCGGCCGCCGCGGCCGTCCGCAGGAGGGGCACCACGTGGGAGCCGACGAAGCCGCTCCCGCCCGCCACGAGGATCCGTTCTGGTCCCAACGACAGTCTCAACGACAGCCTTTCGCCGGCCCGGTCATGGTGGCGCGGCACCACTGTCCACAAACACGCCTGCGAAAGCAAGAGGATCCGGACATTCCGCTCATGCGGCGGCTGTCTCGCCTTCCTGTGACGCGGTGGCGCGACGCATCAGATCGGCCAGTACGGCGGCCAGTTCACTGACCGAGTTCTCCCGCAACAGATAGCTCGCCGGGACCGGGATGCGCAGGGCGTGTTCCAGCCTGCGCTGGAGGGCCAGCGCGGTGAGCGAGTCGACGCCCTGGCTGTACAGGGGCCGGTCGCGGTGGATGCGGTGAGCCGGGGGGATGTCGAGGTAGGAGGCCAGGTTGCGGCAGAGGAACGTCTCCATGGCCTGGGGGGTGGTGGGTATCGCTGACACGGGGTCTCTCCCTTCGGGGCGGGTGGGCCGGCGGCCCTCGGTCAACCGCGCGGCTGCGGCTGGGAGGTGCGCAGGGCACTCGGTGCGGGTCCCGGCCGGGGTCCGGCTCCAGCCGACCAGACGAGGTGGAACGTCCAGCGGCGCAGCCGCCATCCGTCGGGCGTGCGGACGGCCTCGCCCTCGCTGTGGCCGCCGATGTCGAAGCGGCCGCCGGGGTCCGGGCCGTCGTCGTGGTGGACGTGCGAGGCGACCAGGTGGACGCGCAGCCGGGCCGTGTCGCCGTCCAGGTGGATGCCGTAGGTGGCGGCGAGGTGGTGGGTGCGGGCGAAGCGGGACTTCTTGTCCAGGTGGAAGGCGGCGAGCCCGTCCAGGCCGGACGCCCTTCCGACGGGGAACTGGAGCCGGCAGTCAGCGGTGAAGACCGTGCGGGTCCAGGTGTCGTCGAAGCCGTTCTCGTCCTGGGTGTCGAGAAGGATGACGTACCGGTCGACCAGGGCGGTGAGTTCGGCGCGGTCGGTGAGGATGCGGACCTGTTCGCGCAGGGCGGTGAGGTCACGGTCCGCTGCGATCGCGGGATCTGCTGGTGGGGCGGTCATGTCAACTCCGTTGCTGGCGACGGGGGTTGGGGGCGGAGCGCCATCCGGGGTGGAGGTGCGGTCGTCCTGCCGGTGCGGGTTCCTTGTGGCTTGTCGCGCAGTTCCCCGCGCCCCTGAAGGGGGTGGGGGCGCGGCCGTCCTGCCGGTGCGGGCTCCTTGGGGCTTGTCGCGCAGTTCCCCGCGCCCCTGAAGGGGGTGGAGGTGCGGCCGTCCTGCCGGTGCGGGTTCCTTGGGGCTTGTCGCGCAGTTCCCCGCGCGCCTGAAGGGGGTGGAGGTGCGGCCGTCCTGCCGGTGCGGGCTCCTTGGGGCTTGTCGCGCAGTTCCCCGCGCCCCTGAAGGGGGGTTACGTGGTCCAGGGGCGGGGGTTGTGGTGGGTGGGGGGGCCGTCGGGGCGGCGCCAGGGGGGTGTGCGGGGGTGGTCCTGGAGGCAGGGCTCGCTCGCGGCCAGGGCTGCGGCGCGGGCGAGGAGAACGCTGGTCAGGGCGGCGATGTCGGCGGCCGTGGCCCGTCCCTTGACGACGCGGATGACCAGCGCGTCCCGCTCGCCGCCGGCCCCGCTCACTGCGGCGGGTTGCCGTGCTTGCGGCACGGCAGGTCGGCCTGCTTGCGGCGCAGCATCGCCAGCGCCCCTACCAGCGCCCGGCGGGTGTCCCGGGGGTCGATGACGTCGTCCACCAGGCCGCGTTCGGCCGCGTAGTACGGGTGCATCAGCTCCGCCTGGTACTCCTTGATCTTCTGCGCCCGGGTGGTGTCGGGATCGTCGGAGGCGGCGATCTCGCGGCGGAAGATGACGTTGGCCGCGCCCTCCGCGCCCATGACGGCGATCTCGTTGGACGGCCAGGCCAGCGCCAGGTCGGTGCCGATGGACCGGGAGTCCATGACGATGTAGGCGCCGCCGTACGCCTTGCGCAGGACCAGGGAGACGCGCGGCACGGTGGCGTTGCAGTAGGCGTAGAGCAGCTTGGCGCCGCGCCGGATGATCCCGTTGTGCTCCTGGTCGACGCCGGGCAGGAAGCCGGGCACGTCGATCAGGGTGACGAGCGGGATGTTGAAGGCGTCGCAGAACTGCACGAACCGCGCGGCCTTCTCACTGGCGTCGATGTCCAGGACGCCGGCGAAGGAGGCGGGCTGGTTGGCGACGATGCCGACGACCTCGCCGTCCAGCCGGGACAGCGCGCACACCATGTTGGTGGCCCAGCCCGGCTGCACCTCGAAGTAGTCGCCGTCGTCGACGATCTCCTCGATGACGGTCCGGATGTCGTAGACCCGGCTCGGGTCCTCGGGGACGAGGTCGAGCAGCGCGTCCGTGCGCCGTTCCGCCGGGTCGCCGGCCCCGGCCGTGGGCGGCAGTTCGCGGTTGTTGGACGGCAGCAGCGACAGCAGGTGGCGCACGTCCTCCAGGCAGCTGCGGACGTCGTCGTAGGCGAAGTGGGCGACCCCGGAGGTGGTGGCGTGCACGTCGGCGCCGCCGAGGTCGTTCTGGCTGATCTCCTCGCCGGTCACGGCCCGCACCACGTCGGGTCCGGTGATGAACATCTGGGAGATGTCGCGCACCATGAAGACGAAGTCGGTCAGGGCGGGGCTGTAGGCAGCGCCGCCCGCGCACGGGCCGAGCATCACGCTGATCTGCGGGATGACGCCGGAGGCCCGGGTGTTGCGCTGGAAGATGCCGCCGTAGCCGGCGAGCGCGCTGACGCCCTCCTGGATACGGGCACCGGCGCCGTCGTTCAGGGACACCAGGGGCGCCCCGGCCGCGAGCGCCATGTCCATGATCTTGTGGATCTTCTGCGCGTGGGCCTCGCCGAGGGCGCCGCCGAAGATGCGGAAGTCGTGGGCGTAGACGAAGACGGTACGGCCCTCCACCGTGCCCCAGCCGGTGACCACACCGTCGGTGTAGGGGCGCTTGCGCTCCAGGCCGAAGCCGGAGGCGCGGTGCCGGCGCAGGCTCTCGACCTCGGTGAACGAGCCCTCGTCGAGGAGCAGTTCGATGCGTTCGCGGGCGGTCAGCTTGCCCTTGGCGTGCTGGCGCTCGGTGGCCAGCGGGTCCCCGTGGGCGGCGGCCTGTTTGATCAGGCCGAGTTCCTCCACCCGTTCCAGGGCGCTCCACTGGCCGCGGTGTTCGCGGTCGCGCAGGCTGGGCCGGGCGGCGGCGGTGTGTGCCGTGCCGGACTGGTCGGTCGACATCTGGGTCACGCTCCCCTGTCAGGTCCTTGCGTGGTCGTGGCGCCGGCGCCCGGGCCGGCGGCGTCGAGGTCCACCGTGCCGCCGGCGAACAGTGCCTCGGGGGGCAGCCAGCGCACCCCGACGCGGGGCGCCCCGGTGCCGAGCACGGCGACGGCGGCGTTGTGGCGGGGGCCCGCCGGCAGGTCCAGGAGGGTCCAGCCGGCGGGCCGGCGGCGGGCGTCGGAGCCGAGGTAGTCCTGGCCGGGATCACGGGACAGGCCGGTGCCGAGCGCCTTGAGGTAGGCCTCCTTGCGGGTCCACATCCGTCCGAACGCCTCCCGTCTGGCGTCCCCGGCGAGGGCCGCGAGTTCCTCCCGCTCCCCCGGGTGCAGGGCGGGGGCGCACACCTCGACGGTCTCCTCGCGGGG
Source organism: Streptomyces sp. NPDC043878 (assembly GCF_056435735.1). Taxonomy (NCBI): domain Bacteria; kingdom Bacillati; phylum Actinomycetota; class Actinomycetes; order Kitasatosporales; family Streptomycetaceae; genus Streptomyces; species Streptomyces sp. NPDC043878. Next base: position 13,403 of record NZ_JBWKDW010000017.1, on the reverse strand, counting down.
CAGCCGCTCCACGTCGATGCCGATCACCGTGGAGGACACGGCGATGACGGCCATGCCGTGGCTGTGCGCGAGGGAGAAGTGCAGCGGCGGGTCGGGGTGGGCGACCGCGGGCCGCCCGTGCGGCTTGGCGCAGCCGGGGCAGGGCTCCCGCACGAACGGCACGTCCCGCGGGGCCAGGCCCAGGTAGGCGCCGAGCAGCCGGCGCAGGGCGATGTGCGCGGAGGCGTAGGTGATGCCGTCGGTGGGGCGGACGAAGGACGCGGTGCGCCGGCGTTCGGCCTCGCTGAGCTCGGTCAGCTCCAGCTGTTCGGCGGCCGAGTCGAGCCGGGGCCGGCGCAGCAGCCACACGTCTAGCCGGCCGGGGGCGGGCAGCCGGGCCGCGCCGGTGGCCGGCCCCCCGCGGACGAGCAGGTCCCCGCTCACGCCGTGCCCGGCAGGTCGTGCGAGACGAGGTGCTCGATCTCGGCGGCGTGCTTGTGCGGGCTGTCCTCGGGGCCGAGCTGTCCGGCCAGGCAGTCGACCAGCTCGGCGGCGCTGTTGGCGCGCAGCAGCATGTTGAGGTTGACGTCGACCCGGAGGACGGCCTCCATCCGGCGCTGGAGTTCCAGGCCGGTGATGGAGCCGATGCCCAGGCTGTTCATGGGGCGGCCCACGGTGTCGATGGTGTGCGGCTCGACCCGCAGGACGCGGGCGAGTTCGGCGCGCACGTAGGCGTCGAGGAGACGGGTGCGTTCGGCGAGGCCACAGGAGGCCAGCGTCGCCAGGCTCGGCGGCACCACTTCCACCACGTGGTCCTGCTCGAACTCGTAGTCCAGGTCGTCGAGATCGTCAAGTTCGTCGAAGATCCAGGTCTTCGTCGTCTGATCCATGATCGTGGCCCGTCGTGGAGTGGGTGGGAGGTACGGGAGGGCGGCGCGGTACGGCGGTGCGGGTGAGGCCGGCGAGGCCCACCAGGAGTCCCAGTCCGCCGACGGCGGCGACCAGGACGAGTGCGGGCCGGCAGGCCGCCACGGACTGTGCGGCGGTGGCGTGCGACGGGGTGGCGGCCGTGAGCAGGGCGGCGGCGAGCGCCGGTGTCAGGACCGCTCCGATCTGTACGGCGGTCTGGTACAGGCCACTGCCCGCGCCGCGTTCGGCGGCCGGCAGCGCCGCGGTGGCCTGCGTGTTCAGCGCGGCGAAGGACAGCACGAACCCGGCGCCCACCAGCAGCAGCGTGGGCAGCAGCAGCCCCGGGTAGTCCGGCGGCCAGGAGTCGCGCAACTGGAGCAGGTAGCCCGCGAAGGGCAGGACGGCGCCGGCCGCGATGAGCCGCGGGGCGCCGAAGCGGGCGACGAGCCGGCCGGACAGCAGCGCGGTGACGGCGAGCGGGACGGCGGCCGGCGCGAGGGCCAGCGCGCAGCGCAGCGGCGACCAGCCGGCGACCGTCTGGAGCTGGTGGACCAGGACGAACAGCAGCCCGAGATACGACCCGTTGAGGCAGGCGGCACCGAGTGCGGAGCGGAGCAGGGGGCCGTGGCGCAGCGCGCCGAACCGCACCAGGGGTGCGGGGGTGGTGCGTTCGACGGCGACGAACAGGGTGAGCAGCGCCGCCGCGGCCAGCAGGGCCCCGCCGGAGCGGGGGTCGGCCCAGCCGTGGGCGGGCAGGGCCGTGACGCCCTGCACGAGGGCGAGCAGGGCGCCGGTGAAGGTGAGGGCGCCCGTCACGTCGTAGCGCCGCGGTGGCTGTCGGTGCGTGGGGGCGGGGCCCGGGCCGCCGGTGCTGTCGCTGCGCCTGCCCCGGTCCCTGCCCCTGCCCCTGCCCCCGTCCATGCCCGTATCGCTGTCGCTGTCGGGGATCAGGCGGAGGCCGAGGGCGAACAGGAGAAGGACGACCGGTGCCGGGAAGGCGAAGGTGAGCCGCCAGCTGTGGCCGGTGAGCCAGCCGGACAGCAGCAGGCCGGTGGTGAAGCCGACCGCGCCGAAGAGGGTGTAGACGGACAACGCCCGGCTGCGGGGCGGCCCTTCGGGGAAGGTGGTGGAGATGATGGCGAGGCCGGTGGGCGCGGTGAGCGCCGCGCAGAAGCCCTTGACGAGGCGGGTGGCGACCAGCAGCCAGGGCTCCTGGGCGAGCGCGCTCAGCAGGGAGGCGGCCGCGAAGGCGAGGAGCGCCGCCAGGTAGACCCGGCGGCGCCCCAGCAGACTCACCACCCGGGCGCCGAAGAGCATCAGCCCGCCGAAGCCGGCGGCGAAACCGGTCATCGTCCACTGCACGGCGGTCAGCGGCAGCCCGAGGTCCGCGCGGATCGAGGGCAGGGCCACGACCGCCACGGACACTTCGAGCGCGTCGATGAGCATGTTGCCGGCGAGGACGAACAGCAGCGCCCACAGCCGTACGTCCCACCGCCCGGCGGCGAGCTGGGCGGTGGCCGTCGCGGAGGGATGCGACCCGGTCACGGCGTCACCCGAGGAGGGTTCCGCCGCTCGCGTCGACGAAGGAGCCGGTGACCCAGCGGGCGTCGTCGGAGACGAGGAAGGCGATGACGTCGGCGACGTCCTGCGGTTCGCCGACCCGGTTGAAGGTGGACAGGCCCGCCATCGCCTCGACGGCCTCCGGGATGTCGAACACCGGGTTGCCGTTGCGGGTGATGCCGGGCGCGACGCTGTTGACGGTGATCCCGCGCGGCCCGAGCGCCTTGGCGAAGTGCAGCGCGAGCTGCTCCACGGCGCCCTTGCTCATCGCGTACGCGATCTCGTCGGGGTTGGCGAAGCGGGTCAGCCCGGAGGAGACGTTCACGATCCGGCCGCCGTCGGGCAGGTTGGCGAGCGCCCGCTGGATGACGAAGAACGGTGCCTTGGCGTTCACGGCGAAGATCCGGTCGAACTGTTCCGGGGTGGTGTCCTCGGGCTTCACCCCGCCCATCACTCCGGCGTTGTTGACCAGGATGTCGAGCACGGTGGAGCCGGTGCGCTCCTTGAGCCCCCGCTCCAGGCCGAGGAACAGCTCGTGCACGCCGCCGGGCGCGTCGAGGGCGGCCGGTACGGCGAACGCCCGCCCGCCGTCCTTCTCGATCCCGGCGACGACCTCGGCGGCCGCGTCCTCGTTGGTGGCGTAGTGCACGGCGACGAGCGCGCCGTCGCGGGCCAGACGTTCGGCGGTGGCCCGGCCCATCCCGCGGCTCGCGCCGGTGACGAGCGCGGTCTTGCCGGTGAGGTCACCCATGTTCCTTCTCCTGCCGTTGACTTGTGCGTCCGTTGCGTGGGGGTGTGCGCGCGGTGGTGTGTCCCGCGGGTCGTCGGGGACGAACCAGCGGGCGAGTGCGGTGTCCAGGCCGTCGGGCGAGTCGCCGGCCCAGGCGACGTGCCCGTCGGGGCGGACGAGCACGGCGGCCACCTCCGTGAGGGGGCCCTCGGCCGGGGGCAGCGCGGTCACGGTGTCGACGGTCGCGGCCCACGGCCGGGCCACGCCGGCGATCCGCTGCCGCAGTTCCTCCTGCCGGGCCGGCACGAGGAGCAGTCCCCGCCCGGTGCGCAGCAGGCCGAGCGCGCTCAACGGCTCTGCCGAGCCCGGCAGTTCGGCTTCCGGGAGGCGGGCGCCCACCAGCGGGTGGCCGACCGCCGTCTCGTAGCGCACGTCGAGGCCGCTGATGGTGCCGGCCAGGTGGGCGCGTACCGGCTCGTAGGCGGTCAGTTCACCGACGACGGAGCGCAGCGCCTCCACCTCCGGGCCGCCCAGCAGCAGGCGGGCCTGGGCCCGGATGTGGGACAGCACCCGCCGTCCGACGGCGTGCCGTTCCTGGTGGTAGGTGTCGAGCAGTCCGTCCGGTGCGTGCCCGAGCACGGTCGCCGCGAGTTTCCAGCCCAGGTTGACGGCGTCCTGGAGGCCGAGGTTGAGTGCCTGGCCGCCGATCGGCATCTGCTGGTGCGCCGCGTCGCCGGCCAGCAGCACCCGGCCCTCGCGGTAGCGCTCGGCCTGCCGGGACGCGTCGCCGAAGGAGTTGACCCACAGCGGGGTGCCGCCGGAGATGTCCTCGCCGGTGACGTTGTGCCAGGCCTCGACGATGTCCGCGAAGACGGCCTCGCCCCTCGCGCGGGCCGGCCGGCCGAACTCGTGGACCATCACCCGGGTGACGCCGTCGCCGCGCCGGGCCGCGATCGCGAGTCCCTTCGGCAGCCGCTGGAAGCGGCGGTTCGGGACGTCGATGCCCTCGACGTCCGCGCGGACCAGTTCCCGTTCGGCGCCGGTGCCGGGGAAGGCGATGCCCGCGAGGCGCCGTACGGTCGAGTGCTCGCCGTCGCAGCCGACGACGTAGCGGGTGGTGAACCGCTCCGTCCGCCCGCCGTACTCCGCGGCCACCTCGATGTGGTGCGGATGCGGCTGCAGAGCCACGACCCGGTAGCCACGCATGATCCGCGCCCCGAGTTCGGCCGCGCGGGCGCCGAGCAGTTCCTCGGTGCGCACCTGCGGCACCTTCCACTGCCCCGGGTAGGGGCTGGGCAGCCGCAGGTCCATCGGCAGTCCACCGAAGTGGCCCGTCGGCTCGTGCGGCGGCAGCGGGTCACCGAACCCGCCGGGCCCCTCCAGCAGGTCCCGCTGGTGCAGGATCTCCATGGTGCGGGCGTGCAGCGTGGAGGCCCGTGACTCGGTCGTCGGGGCGTCCAGCAGTTCCAGTACGGTCACGTCGGCACCGCCGAGACGCAGTTCCCCGGCGAGCATCAGCCCGACGGGGCCGGCGCCGACCACCACGACCTGCGTATCGACAGCGTCGGCACCGGCCACGGGTCAGCGCCTCGCTTCGGCGTGGTCCTTGGCGTGGCCGAGGGTGGCGCGGCTGTTGGTGCTCAGCGCCGAGCGCACGTACTCCCTGGCCTCGTCCACCCCTGCCCCGGGGCCGAGGATCCGCTCGATGTTCTCGGGCCGCAGCACGACGGTGTGCTGCGAGGAGGCGGTCGCGCCGGTGTCCGTCTCGCGGAACGTCCAGTAGCCGGTGTGCAGGGTCATCAGCGCCGGCAGGGTGGTCTGCTTGTAGGCGATCCTCTCGCCGTCCAGGCACACCCTGTAGGACTTCGTGGTGTGTACGGAGCCGTCCTTGGCGCGGGTGTCCATCTCCAGCGTCTGCAGGCCGGGGGTGTCCTCGGTGAGCCGTACGGTCGCCACGTGCGGCAGCCGCTTCGACCACAGTCCGGCCTCGTTGACGAAGTCGTAGGCGTCCTTGGCGGAGCCGTCGATCTCGACCGTGTCCTCGAAGGAGAACGTCAACTCCTCGGACGCGGTGGCGAGTTCGACGTTGGTCTTCAGGGCCGCGAGCTCGGAGCGGGAGTTGCGGTCCACGGCCTCCTCGATCCACGCCAGGCTCGCCGGGTCGTCGTCGACGGCCGTGTAGTCGTGCAGCAGCCGCACGCGGGACGCGGTCGCGGACAGCGGCTCGATGATCCAGGTGCCGCCCATGGTGGCGACCGGGGGCGTGGAGACCTGCTGGCGGAAGGTGATCCTCAGGCCCTCGGGGTCCAGGACACGGCGCGAGGTCCAGTTCTTGGCCTCGCCGTTGGCCGTCGCCCAGATCCGGATCAGCTCCTCGTTGCCGAAGCGCTCCAGGTGGTCGACGTAGATGGTCGGCGGGAAGATCCGCGGCCAGTTCTCCACCTCGGCTATCAGCCGGTAGACGGCGGTGGCCGGGGCCGAGACCGTGATCTCGTGCGCGACTTCCCGCGGCTCGGATGCGGACATGCGTGCTCCTCGGAAGGTACGGGTGTCGGACCGGTCAGAAGTTGCCGAGGCCGCCGCAGACGTTGAGCGCCTGCGCGGTGATGGAGGCGGCCGTGTCGGAGGCGAGGTAGCCCACCAGTCCGGCGACCTCGGCGGGGCTGGAGTAGCGGCCGAGGGGGATCTTCGCCGTGAACTTCTGCAGGATGGCGTCCTCGGAGGTGTCGTACGCCGCCGCGTAGCCGGCCCGCACGCGCTGCGCCATGGGCGTCTCGACGTAGCCGGGGCACACCGCGTTGACGGTGATGCCGGTCGGGGCGAGCTCGTTGCCGAGGGCCTTGGTGAAGCCGACGACGCCGTGCTTGGACGCGGAGTAGGGGGCGCCCAGCACCACGCCCTGCTTGCCCGCGGTGGAGGCGACGTTGATGATGCGGCCGCGGTCCTTGTGGCGCATGCCGCCGGTGTTGAGGACGGCGCGGGTGAGCCGGAAGACGCCGTTGAGGTTGGTCTCCACGACGTCGTACCAGAGCTCGTCCTCGATGTCGGCGGTGACGCCGCCGCCGGACCGGCCCGCGTTGTTGACCAGGACGTCGACGGTGCCGAAGGTGTCCACGGCGGCCTGCACGAAGGTCTCGATCGACAGCGGCGAGGTCACGTCGAGGGGGGCGCCCTCGACGTCGAGGTCCTCCTCGCGCAGCTGCTTGACGGTACGGGCGACGTTCTCGGCGTCGCGGGCACCGATGAAGACCCGGTGCCCCTGGGTCGCCAGCAGCCGTGCCACCGCGAGACCGATACCGCTGGTGGCGCCGGAGACGAGGGCGACCCGCTGGGGGATGTCGGACATGTCTGGTGCTCCCTTTTTTGGCGGGGGTTTGGTGTGCCGGGGGCGGGACGGGGTGGGGCGGGGGTGCGGTCGCGGGCGCGGGTGCGTGGGGGCTTGTCGCGCAGTTCCCCGCGCCCCTTCAGGGGGTTCCGTGGGCGGCGACGGGAGTGCGCCGCCCACGGGGGCGCGGGGAACCGCGCGTGGGGTCAGGCGGCTGCCGGGGTGGTGTCGTCGAGGCGGGCGTTGACGGCCTCGACCATCGCCCGGGGGGTCTTGGCCTCGGTGAGCACGGAGTCGTCGAGCGATATGCCGTACTCGCGCTCGATCCGGCCGCAGGTCTCCAGCAGGGCCAGGGACTCGTAGCTGAGTTCCTCGAACTCGGTGTCGAGGATGTCGCCGTCGAGGTCGACGTTCTCGTCGGCGCCGGCTCCCTCCAGCAGAATCCGCTTGAGGTCCTCGATGGTGAAGGGCTGGGTGGCCACGGGTGGTTCCTTTCTTTCACGGGATGGAGGAAAAGGAGGACGGGGGCCCGGCAGGGCCGGGCGTCCCCGTCATGGGGGGGGTGGGGCTCAAGTGCCGCGACAGGCAGCGTTCGCCCCGTCGCGACGCGCGAACGCTGCGTGTCGCGGCCTAACCGCCGGCCCGTACCACCGCCGCCGAGTTGAACCCCGCGGTGCCGCGGGCCACGACCAGGACCGTCCGCAGCTCCGCCGGGCGGGGCTCGTCCGTGACCAGGTCGAGGTCGTACGTCACGTCGGGGTCGATGTTCGTGGTGGCCGGGACGACACCGTCCGCCAGGGCGAGCAGCGCCGTGGCGACATCGAGGGGCGCCGCTCCCGAGCAGAGGCGGCCGGTCATCGTCTTGGGGACGGTGACCGGGACGCCGTGCGGTCCGAAGACGTCGTTGAGGGCGTCCGCCTCGGACCGGTCGAGGTCGGGGATCGCGGCGCCGTCGGCGAAGACTGCGTCCACGTCGGCGGCGTCGGCGCCCGCGTCGGCGAGGGCGAGTTCGATCGCCTTGCGCAGACCGGGCGGGCGGCCGCTGCCGGGGACCGGGTCGAACGTGGCCCCGTAGCCGGCGAACTCGCCGTAGACCCGGGCCCCGCGCCGCGCGGCCGACTCCTCGGACTCCAGGATGAGGATCGCCCCGCCCTCCCCCGGCACGTGACCGGCGGCGGCCGCGTCGAAGGGCAGGTAGGCCCGGTCGGGTTCCTCGCTGGTCGACAGGCGGCCGCCGGCCAGGAGACCGACCCAGCCCCACGGGCAGATCGAGGCGTCGATCGACCCGGAGACGATGAGGTCGGTGCCCTTGCGGATCTGACGGCGGGCGTGGGCCAGCGCGTCGAGACCGCCGGCCTGGTCGGAGACGAGGACGCCGCTGGGTCCCTTCATGCCGTTGCGGATGGAGATCTGGCCGCTGTTGACGGCGTAGAACCAGGCGAAGGACTGGTACGCGGACACGTACTGGCTGCCCTGGCTCCACAATTTCTGCAGCTCGCCCTGGCCGAACTCGAAGCCGCCGGAGGAGCTGGCGGTGACCACGCCCATGGAGTACCCGGGCAGGTCGGCGGGTGTGACGCCGGCGTCGGCCAGCGCCCAGTCGGTGGCGACCAGGGCGAGCCGGGTCATGTGGTCGGTCTGGGCCGTCAGTCGGCTGGGCAGGTGTTCGGCGGCGGTGAATCCGGGGACCTCGCCGGCCAGCCGGGCGGGGTAGCCGGAGGGGTCGAAGCGGGTGATGCGGGCGATGCCGTTCTTGCCGGCGCGGGTCGCCGCCCAGTAGTCCTCCGTACCGAGGCCGTTGGGGGCGGCGATGCCGAGCCCCGTCACGACGGCCGTCGGTATTGACGAGCTCATGCCATACTCCTCTCGGGGCGGGCCAGCACCATCGCGCTCTGGAAACCACCGAATCCGCTGCCGACGGTCAGCACCGCGTCGGTGCGGTGCTCACGTGCGACCAGCGGCACGTAGTCCAGGTCGCACTCGGGGTCGGCCGTGTGCAGGTTCGCCGTCGGAGGCACCACGTTGTGCTCCATGGCCAGCACCGAGGCGGCGATCTCGATCGAGCCGATCGCCCCGAGCGAGTGCCCGACCATCGACTTGATGGAGGACACCGGCGTCCGGTAGGCGTGCTCGCCGAGGCTCTTCTTGAAGGCGGCCGTCTCGTGCCGGTCGTTCTGCTTGGTACCGCTGCCGTGCGCGTTGACGTAGTCGACCGCGTCGGGGTTCAGCCGGGCCTCGTCCAGCGCCACCGTGATGGCCTCGGCCATCTCCGCGCCGTCCGGGCGCAGACCCGTCATGTGGAAGGCGTTGCAGCGCGAGGCGTAACCGGCGATCTCCGCGTAGACGTGCGCGCCGCGCCTGCGCGCGCTCTCCAGTTCCTCCAGCACGAACACCGCCGAACCCTCCCCCAGCACGAAGCCGTTGCGGGTCCCGTCGAAGGGCCGCGAGGCGTGCTCGGGGTCGTCGTTGCGCGGGGTGGTCGCCTTGATGGCGTCGAAGCAGGCCAGCGTGATCGGGGAGATCGGCGCGTCGGTCGCGCCGGCCACCATGACGTCCGCCGACCCCTCCCGGATCAGCTCGACCGCGTGGCCGACGGAGTCCAGGCCGGAGGTGCAACCGGTGGAGACCACCGTCGCCGGGCCCTCGGCGCCCGCCGCCCACGCCACCTCGGCGGCGATCGAGCTCGGCACCAGGTAGTTGTAGAGGTGCGGAACCGCGTACTCGTGGTCGACCAGGGCCAGCCGGCCGCCGTCGCTCACGATCCGGTACTCCTCGTCGAGTCCCATGGTCGCGCCGACCGCGCTGCCGATCGTGATGCCCACCCGGTACGGGTCCCCCGCGGCCAGGTCCAGCCCGCTGTCGGCGACCGCCTCCCGGGCGGTGACCACGGCCAGCTGCGCCGCCCGGTCCATCCGCCGGATCTCCTGCGGGCCCAGCCCGTGTTCCTCCGGATCGAAGTCGATCTCGGCGGCGACCCGGGAACGGAACGAGGACGGGTCGAAGAAGGTGATCCCGCGCGTCGCCGTACGTCCCTCACTGAGCAGGCTCCAGAACCTCTCGGCGCCCACCCCGCCGGGGGCCGTGACACCGACCCCCGTGATGACCACTCGCCTGGCGCTCACGCCCGGCCCTCCCAGTCGTAGAAACGGGTGGCGACCGCGTCGGCCGGGGAGCGCCAGGTGGCCGGGTCGTACGCCTGGACGAACGGCTTGAGGTCCTCGCTGATGCCGACGAAACGCGGGTCGGTCTTGGCGGCCTCGATCAGCTCGCCGCCGTTGTCGGCGTCGAAGTCCTGCAGGTGGAAGTAGAGGCCGCGGTACGCGAAGAGCTGGCGGCGCCGGGTGCCCATCAGGTGCGGCATCTCGGTGCCGTCGAACTCCTTGAACAGCCGGGCCACGTCGGCCTGACTGCCGGGGTCCATCCGGGCCACGATCAGTGTGCTGTGCATGAGGGTCTCCTTCGGCGGTACTCGGGGCGGGCGGTGCCCGGGGCGGCGGGCCCGGCCCGGGCGGGCGTGACGGATGCCGTACGCGGGTGGGGTGACGGTGTGGCGGCGGGCGCCGCCGGGACCGGGGACGAGGTCAGCGGCCCGGGCCGAACCAGCGCTCCAGCGCCATCGGCAGGTCGCCGTGGCTGCCCGGCGCGGCCCAGGCCACGTATCCGTCGGGGCGCACCAGCACGGCCGTGGTGCCGGCCAGCGCGCTGCCCTCGGGCAGCACCGGCGTGGCGGTGACGACGTCGACGCGGTCCAGCCAGGGCGTGGCCCGGCGGCGCAGCGCCCCGTTGCCCGCGAGGTCCAGCAGCACTCCCCGGCCCGCGTGCAGCGCCTCCGTGCTGGAGGAGACCAGCCTGTCGCCGGTCAGCCGCACCTCCGGCAGCCGCCGGCCGAGCAGCGGGTGACGGCCGCCGTCGAGGTCGTAGCGGATCTCCAGGCCGGAGACCATCGCGGCGAAGTGCCGGCTGACCTCGGGGTAGCGGATCAGCTCGTTCAGTACGTCGCGCAGCGGCTGCACCTCGGGACCGGACAGGAACAGCAGGCCCTGCGCCCGCGTGTTCATCAGCAGGCGCTGCCCGACCGGGTGGCGCTCGGCGTGGTAGGTGTCCAGGAGCGCCTCGGGCGCCGTGCCCCGGGCCACCGCGCCCAGCTTCCAGCCCAGGTTCACCGCGTCCTGGATGCTGGTGTTCATGCCCTGGCCGCCGGCCGGCAGGTGGATATGCGCGGAGTCGCCGGCGAGGAAGACCCGGCCGCGCCGGTACTCGGTGACCTGCCGGGTCGCGTCGCCGAACGAGGACACCCACACCGGCTCGGCGTGCGAGATGTCGTCGCCGGTCAGCCGCTGCCAGGCGGCGGCGACCTCGTCCCAGGTCGGGGGCTTCTCCCGGCGCTGCGGCGGGGTGCCGCGCTCGCACACGATCAGCCGGGTCACCCCGCCGGGCAGCGGACCCACCATGACCATGCCGCCCGGCAGGGTCTCGCCGATCATCCGGGGCTCCAGCGTGATGCCCCGGACGTCGGCGAGGAACATCTCCAGGGTCGAGGCCGTGCCGGGGAAGTCGAAGCCGAGGCTCCTGCGGATCGTGGACCGGCCGCCGTCGCAGCCGACGAGGTACTCGCCGCGCAGGTGCCGCACACCGGCGGGGCCGCGCACCTCCACCTCGACGCAGTCCTCCTTCTCCGTGACGGACAGGACCTCGTGGCCACGCCGGATGTCCGCGCCGAGCTGGGCGCACCACTCCTCCAGCACGGTCTCGGTGGCCGACTGCGGGATCGTCTTGGCGGCCTGGTGCGCGCCGTCGAGTACCCCGAAGTCCACCGGCAGACCGCCGAAGTGGCCCACGTTGCTGACCTCGATGTCGCCGAAGCGGGACAGCAGGCCGCGCTGGTCGAAGACCTCCATGGTGCGGGCGGTGAAACCGAGACCGCGCGACTCGCCGGTGCGCGCCGCCAGTTTCTCCAGGACGATGACGCCGACGCCCGCGAGGCGCAGCTCACCGGCGAGCATCATGCCCGCCGGTCCGGCGCCCACGACGATGACAGATGCGTCCATGACACTCCTCGGGATGGCCCGCACTTCAGGCGGGGAAGAGACGGGTCAGGGGGGAAGAACGGGGGCCGACGTGGCCGGGCGGGTGTGCGGGGAGCGGCCGGACGGGCCGGGCCGGCGCCGGTCGCCTGTCCCGGGACGGCCGGTCGGCCGGGGTCCCGGCCTGCCCCGCGGCAGGCCGGCGGTCACAGGTACAGGCGGCCGAGGCTCTGGTTCGCCGTCTGGGCGGCCGCCGCGTGGCGGGGGTCGGGAGCGATCGCCTCGTGCCGGACGGCGACCTCGGCGAGCTTGATGGCGTGCTCGTCGCCGATCTGGACGGCGTTCGCGAACACCTCGTCCACGTCGGGGGCCTCGGGCAGCGGCGCGCCCGGCCGCGGGGTGGCGTGGAACCAGTCGAGCATCGCATGGCTGAGGGAGCGGGCGACCTCGTAGGAGGGCCACCGCTGGGCCCGCGGCAGGTGCTCGATCACCAGCCGGACGGCGGCCGGTCCGGTGACCGAGTGGATCAGCGGGATCGGATGACGCTGCGCGACGGTGGCGTAGACACCCGAGTACTCCGCGACCAGTTCGTCCAGCGCCCGCTCGGCCGGATCGCGTCCGTCCTCGCCCGACGCGTCGGCGGCGGCGTCGAGTTCGTCCTCGCCCAACGCGTCGGCGGCGGCGTCGAGTTCGTCCGGGACCGGCTCCTCCGGTGCTCCGTGACCCGCGTAGCGGGCCGCCCAGTAGCCCAGGCCCTGCGCCAGTTCGCCCAGCTGCCTGTGGTTGTCCGGGCCGGCCGCGGCCACCGCGCGGACCGCGTGGGCGGTACGGATCACCCCGTGCGTGAGCACCCCCGACATGCCGGGCAGCAGCCGGGGCCACCAGCGGGCCAGCACCCCGGTCCACGCGTCCTCGGCCAACTCCCGCTCGAACAGGGCGGTCCAGTCGCCGACCCGGCCGAAGTCCCCGAGCGCCGCCTGCCATACGGCCCGGTCCGCCGGGTCGATGGTCCAGCGGAGGCCGGGCACCTCGTGGTAGGCGCGGGTGCGCAGGTTGCGGTCGACCCAGCCGGGCACCTCGTCGGTGTATCCCATGTGGGCGAGGGCCTCCGCGGCCATCGGGGCGTGGTTGACGAACCGCGGGCCGTGCTCGAAGCCCACTCCGCGCAGGCGGTCGAGTGCCTCGTTCACGGCATCGCTGTAGGAGAGTGCTGCCATCGGATCAGTCCTTGATCTCGCAGATCGGCGCGCCGGAGGTGAGGGAGGCGCCGACTTCGGCGGACAGGCCCTTGACGGTGCCGGACCGGTGCGCGTTGAGCGGCTGTTCCATCTTCATCGCTTCGAGGACGACGATCAGGTCGCCTTCCCTGACCTCCTGGCCCTCCTCGACGGCGACCTTCACGATCGTGCCCTGCATCGGCGAGGCGAGGGTCTCGCCCGACGGGGCGGGGCCGGACCTCCTGGCGGAGCGGCGCTTGGGCCGGGCGCCGGCGGCGAGTCCGGTGCGGGCCAGGGACATGCCGAGCGACCCCGGGAGGGAGACCTCCAGGCGTCTGCCGCCGACCTCGACGACGACGGTGTCGCGGCCGGGTTCCTCGTCGGTGTCCGGGCCGGCGGGCGTGGTGAAGGGCTTGATGTCGTTGACGAACTCGGTCTCGATCCACCGGGTGTGGACGGTGAACGGGTCCGTGGACCCGGTGAGTTCGGGAGCGAAGGCCGGGTCGGTGACCACCGCGCGGTGGAAGGGGATCGCCGTGGCCATCCCCTCGACCTGGAACTCTCCCAGCGCCCGCGCGGCCCGCTGCAACGCCTCCTGGCGGGTGCGGCCGGTGACGATCAGCTTGGCCAGCAGCGAGTCCCACGCCGGACCGATCACC
>NZ_JBWKDW010000016.1:0-220915 GCF_056435735.1 Streptomyces sp. NPDC043878 | reverse complement strand
AGGAAGATGACGTCCGGGTCGGCGCCGTTGATCTCGGCGATGACCCGCTCCCAGAACACCACCGGCTTGGTGTGCGGGTTGTCGACCCGGAAGATCCGCACCCCGTGGTCCATCCAGTACCGCAGCACCCGCACGCTCTCCGCGACCAGCCCGTCCAGGTCGGCGTCGAAGGCGATGGGGTAGATGTCCTGGTACTTCTTCGGCGGGTTCTCCGCGTAGGCGATCGTGCCGTCGGCCCGGTGGTGGAACCACTCCGGGTGCTTGTGCACCCACGGATGGTCGGGCGAGCACTGCAGCGCGAAGTCCAGGGCGATCTCAAGCCCCAGCCCGCGGGCCCGCCCCACGAACCAGTCGAAGTCCTCGATGGTGCCCAGCCGCGGGTGGACGGCATCGTGGCCGCCCTCCGGCGAGCCGATCGCCCACGGCACCCCGACATCCTCCGCCGACGCCGACAGAGTGTTGTTGCGGCCCTTGCGGAACGTGGTGCCGATCGGGTGGATCGGCGGCAGGTACACGACGTCGAAACCCATCCCCGCGATCGCCGGCAGCCTGCGCGCCGCGGTACGGAACGTGCCGTGCGGCTGCTCCGCGGTGCCCTCCGAGCGCGGGAAGAACTCGTACCAGGCGCCGTACAGCGCCCGCTCCCGCTCCACCAGCAACTCCCGCGGCGCCGACGCACTGACGTGCTCACGCAGCGGATGGCGGGCCAGTACCGCGTCCACCTCCGGCGTCAACGCCGCCGCCAGCCGGGAGGCGGTGGGACGGGCCTCGTCCCGCAGGGCGTCGACGGCGGTGAGGAGGACCGTCCGCCCGGCTCCCCCGGCGGGGACGCCGGAGGCCGCCCGCTCGTACAGCCGCGCGCCCTCCTCCAGGACCAGGTCCGTGTCCTGGCCCGCCGGGATCTTGATCTGCGCGTGGTGGCGCCAGGTGGTCACCGGGTCGCCCCAGGCCTCCACGTGGTAGGTCCAGCGGCCCGGACCGTCGACGGTGACGGTGGCACCCCAGCGGTCGGTGCCCGGGGCCAGTTCCCGCATGGGGGTCCAGGGGCCGGTCCGTCCCCTGGGGTCGGTCAGGACGACGTTGGCGGCGACGGCGTCGTGTCCCTCGCGGAACACGGTCGCCGAGACCTCGAACGTCTCGCCGGCCACGGCCTTGGCCGGCCGGTGGCCGTGCTGGACGACGGGGTGGACGTCCAGGACGGGAATGCGCCCGATGCCTGCGGTGTCGCCCGCGGAGGGTTTCTCCGGGGCCGGCGGTCCGGCGTCGACCGGGCGTACGGGGGGTTCTTCGGTGCTCGGTGTCGTGGGTGGTGACGAGTGGTGCGTGGCGGGCATGACCGCTCCTGTCCGCGTCAACGTGGGTGGGCGGATGGCTGTGGGGAGGTGGGTCCTGCGAAGTGTTCCCTGTGGTGCGTCCGGGGGGACGCACCGGGGGGAGCCTTCCCACCCTATTCGGGTGAGCAATCCGGCACGTAACTAACTACTCACGTGTATGTGTACACCCGTGACCGGCCCCGTTCAGGACGAAGAGGCCGGTTCCCGCGCTCTGTCCCTACGAGCCCGGCACCTGGAGGAGTTTGTCCGGTGAACCGGGACCCCGGCCGGATATCCTCCCGGATTCGGCCTCTTCGGCGAGCGCTCTGGACACCTGTGCGGGGGTGGCCGTGGGATGGCCGGCCAGGTAGAGCGCGGCCGCGCCCGCCGCGTGCGGCGCCGCCATCGACGTACCGGAACAGGTGGCCCGGCCGGTGTCGCTCGCGGCGGACGCCGAGGTGATCGACACGCCCGGGGCGAACAGGTCGAGCGCGGAGCCCTGGTTGGAGAAGGGGGCTTTGGCGTCCCTCCGGTCGGTGGCGCCGACGGTGAGCGCCTCCCGCACGTCCGCGGGCGAGTGGAGCGCGGCGGCGGTCCCGTCGTTGCCCGCCGCCACCGTGTAGGTCACACCGGACGCGATGGAGGCGCGTACGGCGGCGTCCAGCTGCGCGTTGTGCGGACCGCCCAGGCTGAGGTTGGCGACCGCCGGCTTGCGGGCGTGCGCGGTGACCCAGTCGACACCCGCGATGACCTGCGCGGTCGTGCCCACGCCCGCGTCGTCCAGGACGCGTACGGCGACCACCTTCGCCTTCTTGGCGACGCCGTAGCGGGTGCCGGCGACGGTACCGGCGACATGCGTGCCGTGGCCGTTGCCGTCCCCGGCCGTCCTGTCTCCGTCGACGAAGTCCCAGCCGTAGGCCGCCCGGCCGCCGAAGTCCCGGTGCGTGGTCCGGATGCCGGTGTCGATCACGTACACCGTCACCCCGGCGCCCGCCGGTCCCGGCGGCCCGTAGCTCCGGTCCAGCGGCAGGCGCGGCTGGTCGATGCGGTCCAGCCCCCATGACGGCGGGTTGCGCTGCGTGCGGTCGAGGGCGACGCGGGTGTCCTGGGCGACCGAGGCGACCCGGGGGTCCGCCGCGAGCCGACGCGCCTGCCGGGCGCTCGCCCGCACCGCGTAGCCGTTGAGCGCACTGTCGTAGGTATGGCTGATTATCGCCCCGTACTCTTCGGCAACGCGCTTTCCGGCCGCCGACCGGGCCTGCGTTCCCCCCTCCAGTGTCACCAGGTAACTTCCGCCGACGGAACCGGGCTGTCCGGCGCCGGATATCCGCCCCTCCGGCGCGGCGTGCGCGGGCAGGGTGATGGCCGAAAGCGCCGCGGCACAGGCCAGCGCGATCAGGCCCCCCGCCCGGCGCAGACGCCGTGTTCGCGTCCGTGCCATGGTGTGTCTTCCCCTCCTCGGCTCGGCGTACGACGGCCGCGGGCCGCCGAGTCCCCCCGGCCCGGCCGGTACACCACCGGAAGCCTCTCGTGCGGGTGTGAAGCGCCACAAGACGGCCTGAGGGGAAGGAACCGGCCAAATCGGCTCACGGAACTCTCAGGGCGCCGCCCGGCGCCGCTCCCCGCCGCGCGGGCCCCGCCCGTCGCCGCGGACGTCCGCCGGCCGCTCGATCGGAAGCGTCGGGCGATGCGCCGTAGTCTTGATCGGAGGCCGTCGGGCGATGCGCCGTAGTTGCGAAGCCCTCCGCACCTATACCGTCGAGCTTGACGACGAGACGCACAGTGCCGTGCGTCCTCTTCCGCACGTCTGGAGAGGTGGCAAGTGAAGGCGATCCGTCGATTCACCGTCCGACCCGTGCTCCCCGAAGCCCTCCGGCCACTCAGCGACCTGGCCCGCAATCTGCGCTGGTCCTGGCACGCGGAGACCCGCGACCTCTTCCAGTCCGTGGACCCGGAACGCTGGGCCGCCTCCGAGGCCGATCCGGTACGGCTGCTGGGCAGCGTGCCGACCCGGCGGCTCGCCGAGCTGGCCGAGGACCGCCGCTTCCTGCGCCGTCTGCACGCCGTCGTGGACGATCTCAACGACTACGTCAGCGGCGACCGCTGGTACCAGTCCCAGACCGCCGGGCTCCCCGCCGCGATCGCCTACTTCTCGCCCGAGTTCGGTGTCACCGCCGCCCTGCCCCAGTACTCCGGCGGCCTCGGCATCCTCGCCGGCGACCATCTGAAGGCGGCCAGCGACCTCGGCGTACCGCTGATCGGCGTCGGGCTGCTGTACCGGCACGGCTACTTCCGCCAGACCCTGTCCCGGGAGGGCTGGCAGCAGGAGCACTATCCCGTCCTCGACCCCAACGAACTGCCCGTCGCCCTGCTCAAGGAGGCCGACGGCAGCCCGGCCCAGGTCTCCCTGGCGCTGCCCGGGGGCCGGCAGCTGCGCGCCCGGATCTGGCTGGCCCAGGTCGGCCGGGTCCCGCTGCTGATGCTGGACTCCGACGTCGAGGAGAACGACCTCGGCGAGCGCGGCGTGACCGACCGGCTCTACGGCGGCGGCAGCGAGCACCGGCTGCTCCAGGAGATGCTCCTCGGCATAGGAGGAGTACGGGCGGTGCGCACGTACTGCCGGCTGACCGGCCACCCCGCGCCCGAGGTCTTCCACACCAACGAGGGACACGCCGGATTCCTCGGCCTGGAGCGCATCGCCGAGCTCTGCGACCAGGGCCTCGACTTCGACTCCGGACTGGAGGCGGTACGCGCCGGCACCGTCTTCACCACCCACACCCCCGTGCCGGCCGGCATCGACCGCTTCGACCGCGAGCTCGTCGCCCGCCACTTCGGCACCGACGCGGAACTCCCGCGCATGGACGTCGGCCGCATCCTGAACCTGGGCATGGAGACCTACCCGGGCGGCGAGGCCAACCTCTTCAACATGGCTGTGATGGGCCTCAGGCTGGCCCAGCGCGCCAACGGGGTGTCCCTGCTGCACGGCCAGGTCAGCCGGGAGATGTTCGCGGGGCTCTGGCCGGGCTTCGACGCCGAGGAGGTGCCGATCACCTCCGTCACCAACGGGGTGCACGCGCCGACCTGGGTCGCGCCGGAGGTCCTGCGGCTCGGCGCCCGGCAGATCGGCGCCCAGCGCACCGAGGACGCCATGACCGTCGGCGGCTCGGAGCGCTGGGACGCGGTCGCGGACATCCCCGACCAGGACGTCTGGGAGCTGCGGCGCAACCTGCGCGAGCAGCTGGTCACCGAGGTGCGGGAGCGGCTGCGGGCCTCCTGGCGCCAGCGCGGCGCCGGCACGGCCGAGCTGGGCTGGGTCGACGGCGTACTCGACCCCGACGTCCTCACCATCGGCTTCGCGCGCCGCGTCCCGTCGTACAAGCGGCTGACGCTGATGCTGCGCGACCGCGACCGGCTGATGGACCTGCTGCTGCACCCCGAGCGGCCGGTCCAGATCGTCGTGGCGGGCAAGGCCCACCCGGCCGACGACGGCGGCAAGCGGCTCGTGCAGGAACTGGTCCGGTTCGCCGACGACCCGCGGGTCCGCCACCGGATCGTCTTCCTCCCCGACTACGGCATGGCCATGGCGCAGAAGCTGTACCCGGGCTGCGACATCTGGCTCAACAACCCGCTGCGCCCGCTGGAGGCGTGCGGTACCTCCGGGATGAAGGCGGCCCTCAACGGCTGCCTCAACCTCTCCGTCATGGACGGCTGGTGGGACGAGTGGTTCCAGCCCGACTTCGGCTGGGCGATCCCCACCGCGGACGGCGCCGGCACCGACCCCGACCACCGCGACGACGTCGAGGCCGCCGCGCTCTACGACCTCCTCGAACAGCGGGTGACCCCCCGCTTCTACGAGCGCGGCCAGGGCGGTCTGCCCGACCGCTGGATCGAGATGGTCCGCCAGACCATCACCCTGCTCGGACCCAAGGTGCTGGCCGGCCGCATGGTCCGCGAGTACGTGGAGCGGCTGTACGTGCCGGCGGCCCTCGCCCACCGCTCGATGGACCCCGGCACGGCCGGCGAACTCGCCGTCTGGAAGGCCCGGGTGCGCGCGGCCTGGCCGTCGGTGACCGTCGACCACGTCGAGACGTCCGTCGCCACGACCACCGCGGAACTCGGCACCACGCTCGGCCTGCGGGTGCGGGTGGGGCTCGGCGACCTCGGTCCGGACGACGTCGAGGTCCAGGCGGTCTCGGGCCGCGTCGACCCCGAGGACCGGATCGCCGACGCGGCCACGGTCCCGCTCAAACCGGCGGGTGGCCTGGACGCGGAGGGCCGCTGGCTGTACGAGGGCCCGCTCTCCCTCGACCGCACGGGCCCCTACGGCTACACGGTCCGCATCCTCCCCGCCCACCGCCTCCTCGCCTCGGGCGCGGAACTGGGCCTGGTGGCGGTCCCGTCGGAGGAACCGGGGGAGGCCCCGGGGGTGTTGCTGCGGTGACGGCTCCGCCGGACGGCGGGGATGACCTCCGCCGTCCGGCGGTCGTGAGGTCACTGTCCGGCGGCCGCGAGCGCGCCGGTCGCGGGCGGGGCGGGGACGCGGGGGATGCGCTCGGTCGCCGGTCCACCGGCCGGTCGCCCGTCCGCCGGTCACCCCGGGCGGCCGGTGGTCAGGCGTCGTTCAGGTCGGCGCAGAGTCTGCGGAGGGCCGTGCCGCAGCGTCGGGCGTACGCCTGTTGCAGGCCCCGGGTCGCCGGGCCGCCTGCCCGGGCGTACCACTTCGCCGCGCGGCTGAACGCGGAGATCGTCAGCCATACCGTGCCGTCGCCCGTGCGGTCCACGACGAACGACTCCTCGCCGCTCTCGGGATGGCCGGAAAGCGTCCCGTAGGCCCAGCCCGCGCGGCGGTGTTCCTCGACCGTCCACACCACGCGGCACGGTGCCTTGATCATGCCGGCGAGGGTGACGGTGACGTCGACGTCCGGGGCGGCCCGGTCCGCGCTCGTGTCGACGCCCATCCCCAGCGCGCGGTGCATCTCCCAGGTGAGGACGGCCTCGGAGGCTCGGCGGAAGACCTCCTGGCCCTCGCCGATGCGGGTGCGCACGTGCAGGCGGTGGAAGCCGGGCGGGCAGAAGCCGGCCTCCCGGGTCGCGCCGACGTCGGCGTACGTGAAGGACATGGGACCCAAGGGTAGGGCGGCCCCCGGAGCAGCTGTCGCTCCGGGGGCCGCCCTTGCCAACTGGTCGGTGACTAGCTGACGTTGACCGCCGTCCAGGCGGCGGCGACCGCCTTGTACTCGGCGCTGGTGGACCCGTACAGGGCGGACGCCGCGCTCAGCGTGCCGGTGCGGGCCGACTTGTAGTTGGTCGTCGACGTGAAGTACGTCGTCAGCGCCTTGTACCAGATCTGCAGCGCCTTGGCGCGGCCGATGCCGGTGACCGCGGTGCCGCTGTAGGTCGGGGAGTTGTAGCTCACCCCGTTGATCGTCTTCGCGCCGCTGCCCTCGGACAGCAGGTAGAAGAAGTGGTTCGCGACGCCCGAGGAGTAGTGGACGTCCTTGTTGCCGACGCTGGAGGACCAGTAGTCCGACGAGCCGCCGTCCTTGCTGGGCTTGTCCATGTAGCGCAGCGGGGTGCCGTCGCCGTTGATGTTGATCTTCTCGCCGATGAGGTAGTCACCGACGTCGTTGGAGTTGGCCGCGTAGAACTCCACGCCGGTGCCGAAGATGTCGGAGGTGGCCTCGTTGAGGCCGCCGGACTCGCCGGAGTAGTTCAGGCCCGCGGTGTTGGAGGTGACACCGTGGCTCATCTCGTGGCCGGCCACGTCCAGCGAGGTCAGCGGGTGGGTGTTGCCGTCGCCGTCGCCGTACGTCATGCAGAAGCAGCTGTCGTCCCAGAACGCGTTGACGTACGCGCTGCCGTAGTGGACGCGGGAGTACGCGGCCACGCCGTTGTTCTTGATGCCGCTGCGGCCGAAGGTGTTCTTGTAGAAGTCCCAGGTCACCTGGGCGCCGTAGGCGGCGTCGACGGCCGCGGTCTGGTCGGTGGTGGAGCTGGAGGCGGCGCCGGTGCCCCACGTGTCGTCCGCGTCGGTGAACAGGGTGCCCGCGGAGGAGCTCGTGGTGTGCGACTTGTTGTACGTCTTGTGGCCGCCGCGGGTGCCGTCGGTCAGCTGGTACGTCGAGCCCGACAGGGTCGTGTTGAGGCTGACCGAGCCCGAGTAGAGGCTCTTGCCGGTGCCGGTCTCGATGCCCTGGTACTCGTAGAGCTTCTTGCCGGTGGCGGCGTCGGTGATGACGTGCAGCTCGTTGGGGGTGCCGTCGTCCTGGAGGCCGCCGACGACCGTCTCGTAGGCCAGGGTCGGCTTGCCGTCGCCGGCCCAGATCACCTTGCGCGGGGCCGCGTCGGCGCTGGTCTTCGCGGAACCGGCGGCCTTCGCCGCGGTCAGCGCCTGCTTCTCCGCCTTGGCGGCGGTGACCTGCGGCTTGACCGAGGCGACCTTGACGCTGGCCTTGACCGCCTTGGTGACACCGCGGGTCGCGCCGGACGCCGACTGGTGGACGACAAGGTCGCCGCCGAGCACCGGGAGGCCCGCGTAGGTGCGCTCGTAGCGGGTGTGGACCGCGCCGTCGGCGTCCTTGACGACGTCCTTGACGACCAGCTTCTCCTTGGCGCCGAGGCCTATCTCCCGGGCCGTCTCGGCGGCGGCGGCCTGCTGCTTCCTGACGAGGGAGGTGCGCGCGGCCGCCGACAGCTGCACCGGGGCGCCGGCGAGCGTGGCGGTCTTGCCGGTGGACTCCGCGGGGGTCTGGGCGGCTGCGGTGCCGGAGGTCAGTCCGGTGGTGAGCAGGGCTCCGGCCGCGACGGCGGTGGCGATGGCCAGAGTGGTGCGCTTGTGACGCGCGTAGAGGGGGCTCACGCAAGCTCCTTTGTGGGGGAGTCCGGCAGGCGTGGGGTCGCCCGCCGGAGCGGTGTGAAGTTGCTGTGCAGCGGCTGGGGGAAGACTGACATTGAGGGCGCGTACATGTCATGACCCCGAAGTGATGTTGGCCGAAAATCGACTATCGGGTGAACATTGCGGGAATGTAAACGGGCTCGGCCCCGGTAAAGGCGACGTCAAGCGTCAACCCGGATGTCGGCATGGTCATGGCAAAGGAAAAGGCGCCGTCCCGGGGAGTCGAACCACCGGGACGGCGCTCTGTCGGGGCCCGTCGGGCCGTGCGGTCTACGGGAAGGTGAGCTTCCAGCTGTTGATGTGGCCGGTGTCCTGGGCCGCCTGGTCCTGGACCTTCAACTTCCATACACCGTTGGCTACTTCGGAGGACGCGTCGACCGTGTAGGTCTCGTTCACGTTGTCCGCCGAGTCGGAGGAGCTGAAGTTCTTCAGGCGGTACGTCGACCCGTCGGGGGCCACCAGATCGACGACGAGGTCACCACGCCAGGTGTGCACGATGTCCACCGCGACCGCCAGGTTCGACGGCGCGTTTCCCGTCCGCCCGGACACCGTGATCGAGGACGTCACGGCCGCCCCGTTGTCCGGAATCGATACGTCGGCGGTGTTCTCGAAGGAGGTGCCGCCACCTCCGCCGCCACCGGGGCGCGACCCGACGGCCACACCCGCCCACGCGTTCTGCACCGCCGTGTACTCGGCGCTCGTCGTGCCGTACAGCTCACCGGCCGCCGCGAGGGTGCCGGTGCGGGCGCCCGCGTAGTTGGTCGTGGACGTGAACTTCGTGGTCAGCGCCCGGAACCAGATCTTCTCCGCCTTCGCGCGGCCGATGCCGGTCACCGGCAGGCCGTCCGAGGTGGGCGAGTTGTACGTGACACCGTTGATCGTCTTGGTGCCGCTGCCCTCGCTGAGGAGGTAGAAGAAGTGGTTCGCCGGCCCCGACGAGTAGTGCACGTCGACCGAGCCGATACCGGAGTACCAGCTGTCCTTGGACGCGCCGTCCTTGCTGGGCTTGTCCATGTAGCGCAGCGGCGTGCCGTCGCCGTTGATGTCGATCTCCTCGCCGATGAGGTAGTCACCGACGTCGGAGGAGTTCGCCGCGTAGAACTCGACCGCCGTGCCGAAGATGTCGGAGGTGGCCTCGTTGAGGCCGCCGGACTCGCCGGAGTAGTTGAGGCCCGCGGTGTTGGAGGTGACGCCGTGCGTCATCTCGTGGCCGGCCACGTCGATGGCGGTCAGCGGGTGGGTGTTCCCGGAGCCGTCGCCGTAGGTCATGCAGAAGCAGCTGTCGTCCCAGAAGGCGTTGACGTAGTTGTTGCCGTAGTGGACCCGGGAGTAGGCGCCGACGCCGTCCCCGCGGATACCGCTGCGCCCCTGCACGTTCTTGTAGTAGTCCCAGGTCAGCGCGGCACCGTAGTGCGCGTCCGCGCCGGCCGTCTCCAGGTTGGAGGCGCTGCCGTTGCCCCACACGTCGTCGGGCCCGGAGAAGAGCGTGCCGGTTCCGGACGTGCCGTGGTTGAGGTTGTACGTCTTGTGGTTGCCGCGCGTGGTGTCGGTCAGGTTGTACGTCGACCCCGACTGCGCGGTGCCGAGCGTGACCGTGCCGCTGTACATGGTGTTGCCGGTGCCGGTCTCGATGCCCTGGTACTCGTAGAGCTTCTTGCCGGTGGCGGCGTCGGTGACGACGTGCAGCGCGTTGGGCGTGCCGTCGTCCTGGAGGCCGCCGACGACTGTCTCGTAGGCCAGGGTCGGCGTGCCGCTGCCGGCCCAGATCACCTTGCGCGGGGCGCGGTCGGCGGCCGGCGAGGTGGCGCCCGCCGACCGCGCGGCGGACAGGGCCTGCTTCTCCGCCTTGGCGGCGGGCAGCGCGGCCGAGGTGGTGGCCGGCCTGATCGCGGCCCGGGTGGCCTTGCGGACCGTTTCGGTGGCGCCCGACTTCGCGGTGTCGACGACCAGGTCGCCGCCGAGCACCGGGAGGCCGGCGTAGGTGCGCTCGTAGCGGGTGTGCAGGGTGCCGTCCGCGTCCTTGACGACGTCGCGGACGACGAGCTTCTCCTTGGCGCCGAGGCCGAGGTCCCTGGCGGTGTCCGCCTTGCCGGCGTCGGCCTTGCGTATCAGCGCGGCGCGCTGGGCGGGGGTGAGCCGGACCGACTCGGCGCCCGGCCGGGCCTTGCCCGCGGCCGACGGGGCCCGTTCCGGTGCCGCCGAGGCGGCGCCGGACTGGACGGCCGCCGCGATCAGGGCGGAGACGCCGACGAGCGCGACGGCCGCGGCGCGGCGGTGCGTGGTGTGCCGGCGGGGGGTGTGGGAGGTGCGTCTGTGGGAGGAACTGCTACTCAACACTGACTCCTTCTGCGTGGCCGCGGGTCTCGCGACCAGGGGAGACCGGTCGGCGGACAAGCCGTCCGGGCAGAACGGGGCGTTGCGCGGAACCAGGTGTGCGTGAGCTGCGGCCACCCGACGCAGCGGCGAAGCTGTGGGGTTGCTGTGAGGCGGCCGTGGGAAGAGTCGCAGGAGATTGCGCTTCCTGTCAGGAGCGCGTCAGGAGATTGGCCGGAAATCCTCCGTTGTCCGGTAGTTCATGTTCGATATGCGGAGCCGTGGGGGTGCGGGCGACCGCGAGGCGAGGGGCCGGAGGGCCTCGGCGGGTCAGCCGTCGGCGGCAGCGTGGCTGGTGGCCGGTGGCTGGTGGCCTACGGCGGTCGTCGGGCTGGTACCCGATAGCCGTTGGCCTACGGCGGATCGGCGGGTCGGCAGGCGGCGGATCGCGTGGCCGCGTGGGTCAGGCCGGGTCCCGCCGGTCCCCGTGCCAGGAGTGCCACAGCGCCGCGTACGCCCCGCCCGCAGCCACCAGTTCGTCGTGCGTGCCGAGTTCCGTCAGCATGCCGTCCTCCATCACCGCGACCCGGTCCGCGTCGTGCGCGGTGTGCAGCCGGTGCGCGATCGCGATGACCGTACGGCCTTCGAGTACGGCGGCCAGGGCGCGCTCGGTGTGACGCGCGGTCGTCGGATCGAGCAGGGCGGTGGCCTCGTCCAGGATCAGTGTGTGCGGGTCCGCCAGCACCACCCGGGCGAGGGCGAGTTGCTGGGCCTGCGGCCCGTCCGTGCGCCAACCGCCGTCCCCCAGGCGGGTGTCGAGGCCCTCGGGCAGCTCGCGAACCCAGTCGGAGGCTCCGACCGCGTCCAGGGCGGCCCACAACGCCTCGTCCGCGGCGGCCGGTTCGGCGATCAGCAGGTTGTCGCGGACGGAGCCGAGGAAGACGTGGTGCTCCTGGGTGACCAGTACGACCTGCCGGCGCAGCCGCTCCGGACCGAGGCCGACCACTGGCACCCCGCCCACCGTGACGGTGCCCGCGCTCGGCGCGTCGATGCCCGCCAGCAGCCGGCTCAGTGTGCTCTTCCCGGCACCGGACGGCCCCACCACCGCGAGCCGCTCCCCGGGCCGTACGGTCAGGTCCACGCCGTGCAGCACCTCGCCCCCGCGGTCGTAGGCGTACCGCACGCCCGTCACGTCGATCCGGTCGCCGGCCGGCGCCAGGGCGTCGTCCGCCGTGGCCCGCGGCGCCCGGGCCAGCCCCTCCACCCGGGCGAACGAGGCCCCGCTGCTCTGCAGGTCCTCGATCCGCATGAGGACCTGGTCGAGGGGTTCGCTGAGCTGCCGCAGGTACAGGGCCGCCGCCACGACCGACCCGAGGCTCATCACGCCCCGCGCGTGCAGCGCCCCGCCGATCAGCAGCACCCCCGCCACGGGGACCAGGTAGGACACCTCCACCACCGGGAAGAACACCGTGCGCAGGTACAGGGTGTGGAAGCGGGTGCGCCGGGACGTCTCCAGTGCGTCCCGGCTCGCGGCGACCCGCCGGTCCTCCAGCCGCAGCGCCTCGACGGTGCGGGCGCCGGCCGCGGTCGCCGCGAGGATCTCGGCGACGTCCGAGGTGGCCGCGCCCTCGGCGAGATAGCCGTCCCGCGCCCGGCGCAGATACCAGCGCAGGACGCACCAGATCGGCAGCAGACACAGCACCCCGACGGCGCCGAGCAGCGGGTCGAGCAGGAACACCACCCCGAGCAGGAACAGGAACTCCGCGCCGTTGATGAGCAGTTCGGGCCCGGCGTCCCGCAGGGTGGTGCCCACCGTCGCCACGTCGGCGGTCCCGCGCGCGGTCAGGTCGCCGGTGCCGGCCCGCTCCACGACCGAGGCGGGCAGCGCCAGCGTCCGCTCGACGAACTCCTCACGCACCCGCGCCAGCGTCCGCTCCCCGAACCGGTGCCCCACGTAGCGGGCGGACCGCGCCAGCAGCAACTGCGCGAGCGCGCACAGCAGGATCCACGGCGCGAGCCGGTCCACGGCCGCCACCCCGCCCCCGGCGCGCACGTCGTCGATGATCCGTCCGAGCAGCCAGGGCCCCGCCAGCCCGGCGGCCGCCGCCAGCGCGTTCAGCCCCACCACGGCGGCGAAGGCCCCCCGGTCCGCCCGCAGCAGTCGCCCGGCGGCCCGCCGGACGTCGGCCGGTTCGGCGACGGGGAGTTGGCCGGATGTCGGCTGACTCATCGCAAGGTCTCCTCGGTGGCGGTGGCGGTGGCGGTGGCGGTGGCGGTGGCATCGGCATTGGCATTGGCGTTGGCTGCGGTGGTGCCGGCACTGTCGGTCACGGTCGCGGTCGTGCTCGCGGTCACGGCCATCGCGTCGGCCGCGGCAGTGGCCGCGACCGTCGCCCGCTCCACGACCCTCGCCCGGTCCACAGGCGGCGGCCGCCCCGGTTCGTCCTGTGCCGACCGGTCCGGCGGCGGGGTCACCGCACGGCGTCCTCGGCCGCCGTGTCGCGGGCCACGAGTGCCCGGTAGCCCGGCTCGCGGTCCAGCAGTTCGCGGTGGCTGCCGGTCGCCGCGACCTTGCCGTCGACCAGGTAGTGCACGGTGTCGGCGCGGGCCAGGACCAGCGGCGAGGTGGAGGTGACCAGGGTCGTACGGCCCTCGCGGGCGGCCTGGAGCCGTTCGGCGACGCGGGCCTCGGTGTGGGCGTCGAGCGCCGAGGTCGGCTCGACGGCGAGCAGCACCTCCGGGTCGGCGAGCAGCGCCCGGACCAGCCGCACGCGTTGCCGCTGCCCGCCGGACAGGCTGCGGCCCTGCGCGTCGACCGCCGAGTCCAGGCCGTCGGGCAGGCCCTGCACGATGTCGTCGGCGACCGCCGTGTGCAGGGCCCGGGCCAGGTCGGCCGGTTCCCGGTCAAGCCGCCCGCCGACCAGTTCCCGAAGCGTGCCCGCGAAGAGGTCGGCCTCGTGGTCGGCGACCAGGATCCGGTCCCGCAGCTGCGGCAGCGCGATCTCGTCCAGCCGTATCCCGCCCCAGGTCGCCTCCGTCGGGACGTACCGGCCGAGCCGGTCGACCACGGCGGCGCAGTCGGCCGGGCGGCCGGCGGCCAGCACGGTCAGCCGCCCCGGCAGCACCCGCACCCCGGACTCCGGGTCGTGCAGCGCCGCGGGCTCCGCGGGCGCGTCGCGCGTACCGCCGTCCGGCATCGGCTCCAGCCGCAGGAACCGTACGACGCGCCGTGCGGCCACCAGACCGCGGCTGATCTGGTAGCCGCACTCGACCCAGAACGCGACCGGGCCCACCAGCACCGCGACATAGCCGTACACCGACACCAGTTGGCCCACGCTGATGTCCCCCCGGGCGGCCGTCCGGGCCGCCAGCCAGGTCACCACGGCGAGGAACAGCGTCGGCAGGCCCACCCCGAGGGCCTGGACCCAGCTGGCCACCGCCCCGACCCGGTAGCCCTGCGCCCGCAGCCGCTGCGAGTCCTGGTGGAAGGCGTCGGCGAACAGGCGCTTGCCGCCCAGGCCGTTGAGGACGCGCAGTCCGCCCGCGAGGTCGGCGATCCGCGCGGTCAGCACGCCCTGCCGCTCCCGGTACTCGGTCTCCGTGCCCTGCAACCGGGTGAGCAGTGGCCCCACCACCACGATGATCAGGGGCATGCCGAGCAGCACCACCGCGGCCAGCTCCGGCGAGAGCGCGACCAGCAGTCCGGCGACCGCCAGGTAGGCGACGACCGCGCCCACGCCGGGGCCGACGACGGTCAGGGCCTGGCTGATCGTCTGCACGTCGCCCACCCCGATCGTGACGACCTCACCGGCCCCCACCTGCCGGGGCAGCGCGGCGCCCAGCCGCAGGGCCTGGCCGACGACCACCTTGACCGTGCGGAAGTTGGCGTCCATCCGCACCCGGGTCATCGTGCGGTGCCGCATGATGCTCAGCCAGGCGTTGAACGCGCCCACCGCGAACAGCGCCCCGCACCAGCCGGCGAGCGCCATGGAGTCACCGGGCTCCAGCCCCTCGTCGATCGCCCGGGCCATCAGGTACGGCGTCGCCGCCAGCAGCACCATCCAGGTGCTGCCCAGCAGCGCCCCGGCGGCGGCGCGGCCGGGCTGCCGGCGCACCAGCCACCACAGATACCGGGCGCCGCCACGGCTGTCGGGCGTGCCGGGGTCCTCGTACGCGTCGATCAACAGGTCCCCCTAGGGCGTGGTTCACGCCAGACTGTCCTGCCAGGCCCGGTGCAGGTCCGCGAACCGGCCGGTGCCCGCGACGAGTTCGTGCGGGGTGCCGTCCTCGACGATCCGGCCGTGTTCCATGACCAGCACCCGGTCGGCGATCTCGACGGTGGACAGCCGGTGCGCGATCACGACCGCGGTACGCCCGCGCAGCACCGTCGACATCGCGCGCTGCACGGCCCGTTCGCCCGGGATGTCGAGGGAGCTGGTCGCCTCGTCGAGGATCAGCACCGCCGGATCCGCCAGCAACGCCCGTGCGAACGCGACGAGTTGGCGCTGCCCCGCGGAGATGCGGCCGCCGCGCTTGCGGACGTCCGTGTCGTAGCCGTCGGGCAGCGCGCTGATGAAGTCGTGCGCGCCGATCGCCTTCGCGGCCTGCTCGATCTCGTCGCGGCCGGCGTCGGGGCGGCCGATGGCGATGTTCTCGGCGACCGTGCCGGAGAACAGGAACGCCTCCTGGGTCACCATGACGACCCCGCGCCGCAGTTCCGGCACGGACAGCTCGCGCAGGTCGACGCCGTCCAGCAGGACCCGGCCGTCGGAGGCGTCGTAGAACCGGGCGAGCAGCTTGGCCAGGGTCGACTTGCCCGCCCCGGTGGAGCCGACGACGGCGACCGTCTGCCCGGCCGGGATCGTCAGGTCGAAGCGGGGCAGGACCTCGCCGCCGGTGCGGTAGGCGAACCGGACGCCGTCGAAGGCGACCTCGCGGCCGGGGTGCTCGGAGGCGAGCGGCGGCAACTGCCGGGGGGTGGCCGGCTCGGGCACGGACGGCGTCTGCGCCAGCAGCCCCGCGATCTTCTCCAGCGAGGCCGCCGCCGAGTGGTAGGAGTTCAGGAACATGCCGAGCCGGTCGATGGGGTCGTACAGCCGGCGCAGGTACAGCACGGCGGCCGCCAGCACCCCCAGCTCCAGCGAGCCGCCCGCGACCCGCTGGGCGCCCCACAGCACGATCAGCGCGACGGCCGTGTTGGCGACCAGCCGGGAGCCGGTGACATAGCGGGCCATCTCCAGGAGCGCGTCGCCGTTGGTCCGCTCGTGCCGCCGGTTCAGCACCCCGAAGTCGGCTGCGTTGACGGCCTCGCGGCGGAACGCGCGCACCGGCCGGATGCCGTTCATCGTCTCGACGAACTTGACGATGACGGAGGCGATGGCGGTGGAGCGCTGCGCGTACACCCGCTCGGCGCGCCGCCGGTAGACCCGCACGAGCAGGTACAGCGGCACGAAGGAGGCCACCGCGACCGCGCCGAGGCCCAGGTCCAGCCAGAGCAGCAGGGCCGAGACGTAGACGAAGGACAGGACGACCGTGATGAGTTCCTGCAGTCCCTCGCTGAGCAGTTCGCGCAGCGACTCCACGTCGGTGGTGGAGCGGGAGATGATCCGGCCTGAGGTGTAGCGCTCGTGGAAGTCCAGGCTGAGGGCCTGCGCGTGCCGGAAGATGCGGCCACGCAGGTCCAGCAGCACGTCCTGGTTGACGCGGGCGGAGGCGACGACGAACGCGTACTGCAGTCCGCCGGAGACCAGCGCGCACAGCAGACCGCCCACGGCCACCGCGATCAGCGGCCCGTGGTCGGCGCGCCGGAAGGCGGGCACCGCGCTGTCGATGGCGTACGCCACCAGCAGCGGGCCGGCCTGCACCGCCGCCTGCTGGAGCAGCAGCAGGAGGGTCGTGCCGGCCACCCGGGCCCTCATCGGCGCGAGCAGGGAGCGCAGCAGCGCGGCCGTCGCGCCCGGGGGAGTGGGCAGGACGTCCCGGTCGAACAGGTCGCCGGAGGCGTCCGCCCGGGGCGCCGGGTGCTCCGCGCCGGCCGGCCCGTCACCGGACGGTCCCCCGCCGGGCCGCTCCTGGCCCTTTGCGGTGGTCGTGGGCGCCGTCATCGCTCGTCCTCCTCGGTGCCGACCATCAGGTGGGCGTACTCGGCGTTGGTGCGCAGCAGTTCGTGATGGGTGCCGACGGCCGCGATCCGGCCGCCGGACAGCAGGGCCACCCGGTCGGCGAGCAGCACGGTCGACGGGCGGTGCGCCACGATCAGCGCGGTGGTGTCCGCCAGGACCTCGCGCAGTGCCGCCTCGACGGCGGCCTCCGTGTGCACGTCCAGCGCGGACAGCGGATCGTCCAGGACGAGGAACCGGGGCCGGCCGACCACGGCTCTGGCCAGCGCGAGGCGCTGCCGCTGCCCGCCGGACAGGCTCAGCCCCTGCTCGCCGACCTGGGTGTCCGTGCCCTGCGGGAGCGCGTGCACGAAGTCGGCCTGCGCGACGGCCAGCGCCCGCTCCAGCTCCGCTGTCCCGGCGTCGCCGGCAGCCCCCATCAGGACGTTCTCGCCGACGGCGGCCGAGAAGAGCGTGGGTTCCTCGAAGGCGACGGCCACCTGGGAGCGCAGCTCCTCGCGGGACATCGCCGTGATGTCGGCGCCGTCCAGCGTGATGCGGCCCGAGGTGACCTCGTGCAGCCGGGGGACGAGCGCGGTCAGGGTGGTCTTGCCGCTGCCGGTCGCGCCGACCAGGGCCATCGACTCGCCGGGGCGGATGTGCAGGTCCACGCGGTCCAGGACGGGGACCGTGTCCTCGGGGGCGTCGGGGTAGCGGAACCGTACGCCGTGGAAGCGCAGTCCGCCGTCCCCGGCTTCCGGGCGGTGACCGTCCGCGGTGGTCGCCGGGTTCTCCGGCTCGGCGTCCATCACCTCGAAGTACCGCTCGGTGGCCGTCGCCGCCTCCTGGCTCATCGCCAGCAGGAAGCCGATGGAGTCCACGGGCCAGCGCAGGGCCAGCGCGGTCGACAGGAACGCCACCAGCGTGCCCGCCGACAGCTCCCCGTCGGCCACCTGCACGGCCCCCAGGACCAGCGCCGCGCCGACCGCCACCTCCGGCAGCGTCACGATGACGCCCCAGATCGTCGCCAGCAGTCTCGCCTTGTGCAGCTCCGTGCCCCGCAGGGTCCGCGACAGCTCGCCGAACGCCCGCGCCTGGCTGCGGTGCCGCCCGAAGCCCTTGATGATCCGGATGCCGAGCACGCTCTCCTCGACGACCGTCGTCAGATCCCCCACCTGGTCCTGCGCGCGCCGCGCCACGTCGGCGTACCGCCGCTCGAAGACCACGCAGGTGACCATCACGGGGACGGCCGGGCCGAGGATCACCAGCCCGAGCGTCCAGTTCTGGAGCAGCATGATGATCACGCCGACGAGGATCGTGACGGCGTTGACCAGCAGGAACGTCAGGGGGAAGGCGAGGAACATCCGGACCAGCATGAGGTCGGTGGTGGCCCGGGAGAGCAACTGGCCCGAGGCCCAGCGGTCGTGGAAGGCGATCGGCAGCCGTTGCAGGTGTCCGTACAGCCCGGCCCGCATCTCCGCCTCGACGTGCGACAGCGGCCGCGCCACCAGCCAGCGCCGCAGCCCGAACAGCAGGGCCTCCGCGCAGCCGAGCAGCAGCAGGTACAGCGCCCCCAGCCACACGCCCGCGGTGTCGCCGTCGGCGACCGGCCCGTCCACCATCCACTTCAGGACGAGCGGGATGACCAGCCCGGTGCACGAGGCGACTATCGCGACGACGGCCGCGGTGAACAGCCGCACCCGCACCGGCCGGACGAACGGCCACAGGCGCAGCAGGGTGCGGACGGCGGAGCGGTCCTCGGCGGTTGCACGTGTAGTGGACATCAGTGCCGAGCCTACGGATCGACACTGACATCGCCCACCGAGTTTTGGCCGGACCCGGGTCCGCCTCCGGTCGTAGGACCTGCGGGTTCGAGGGGGAGGGCCACCCGTCCGTCCGACCGGTCGTACGCGCGCGTCAACCGATCGGTGGATGCCCCTTCGAGCGCGTCGGCCGATGTGCCGGACCGCCGCCCGGCGCGACGCTGGGGCCATGCCCGTCATCGAAGTGACCGACCTGCGCAAGTCCTACGGCGGCCGAGCCGTCGTCGACGGCGTCTCCTTCTCCGTCGAGGAGGGCGAGATCTTCGGCGTCCTCGGCCCGAACGGCGCCGGCAAGACCACCACCGTCGAGTGCGTCGGCGGGCTGCGCGTGCCCGACGCCGGCCGCGTCCGTGTCACCGGCCTCGACCCCGTCGCCGACCACGGGAAAGTGGCCCGCGTCCTCGGCGCGCAGCTCCAGCAGAGCGAGCTCCAGGACAAACTGACCGTGCGTGAGGCCCTGGAGCTGTACGCGGCCTTCCACGCCCACCCCGCCGACTGGGGTCCGCTGGCCGAGCGCCTGGACCTCACCGCCCGCCTCGGCACCCGCTTCGGCCGGCTGTCCGGCGGTCAGAAGCAGCGGCTGTTCATCGCGCTCGCCCTGGTCGGCAACCCCCGGATCGTCGTCCTCGACGAGCTCACCACGGGCCTCGACCCGCGGGCGCGCCGGGACACCTGGCAGCTCATCGAGGACATCAGGGCGAACGGTGTCACCGTCCTGCTGGTCACCCACTTCATGGAGGAGGCGCAGCGGCTGTGCGACCGGATCGCGGTGATCGACCGGGGGCGGGTGGCCGCCCTGGACACCCCGGCCGGTCTGATCCGGCGCGCGGCGGGCTCCACCGTCGTCAGCTTCACCCCGTCCGCGCCGCTGGACGACCGCGACCTGAACGCGCTCCCCGGGCTGGCCTCCGTCGAGCACCGGGACGGCCGCGTCACGCTCTCCGGCACCGACGAGACGGTCAACGCCGTCATCACCCTCCTCGCCCGGCGCCACGTCACCGCCCACCAGCTCCGGGTCGGTGACGCCACCCTCGACGACGCGTTCCTCGACCTCACGGAGTCCGTGGCATGAGCACCCTGGTGAACCCCGCCGTCCTGCGCACCGAGATCCGCCTCTTCCGCCGTGAACCCGCCGGAGTCTTCTGGATCCTGCTGTTCCCCGCCCTCCTGCTGGTGATCCTCGGTTCCATCCCCTCCTTCCGCGACCCCGACCCGTCCTTCGGCGGCCTGCGCCCGGTCGACGCCTACGTCCCGGTGACCGTCCTGCTCGGCCTGATCGTCGGCGGCCTCCAGTCGATGCCGCAGACCCTCACCGGCTACCGCGAGCGCGGCATCCTGCGCCGGATGTCCCTGACGCCCGTCCGGCCGTCCGCCCTGCTGTCCGCGCAGATGCTGGTGTACGGCGGCGCCGCCGTGGCGTCGGCGCTGCTCGCCCTCGCGGTCGGCCGGCTCGCCTTCGCCGTACGCCTGCCGAGGCAGCCCTTCGGATACGCCGTCGCCCTGCTCCTCGCCGCCCTGGTTGCCCTCGCGCTGGGCGCCCTGATCTCGGCGCTGTCCCGCACGACGAAGATCGCCGGCGCCGTCGGGTCGGCGGTGTTCTTCCCGTCGATGTTCTGCGCGGGCGTGTGGCTGCCGGTGCAGGCCATGCCGGACACCCTCGCCCGGATCGTCGGGTACACGCCGTTCGGGGCCGCCGCCCAGGCGCTGAACCGGGCCGCGGCGGGCCACTGGCCGGGCTGGACCCACCTGGGCGTGCTCGCGATGTGGGTGCTGCTGCTGTCCGGCGCGGCGACGCGCTGGTTCCGCTGGGAGTGAGCCCGGCCGTGCCCGACACTGAGGCCATGACGGACAGGGCGGTGACGGCCGGGGCGGTACCGGTGGGGGCGGGGCCGGACCGGGCGGAGGGCACGGCGGCCGTCCGGACGTCGATGCCGGGCATCGCGGTCCGCGGCGCCGTCGCGGTGGACGGGACGCGGCGGGCGATGTTCCACCGCTGGGGGCCCTACGGGCTCCTCGCCGTCAGCACCCTCGCCTGCGTCGTCTCGGCCGCCCTCGTCGGCATGACCCGGACCGGGGAGTACGCGACCACCGTCCTCGTGCTCGCGAGCCTCGCCCTCCAGCTGGCCTGGGGCAGGGCGGCCCGCACCCGGCCGGGCCCGTCCGGGGCGGGCGCCGCCTACTACGTCCTGCGCTGGATCCTCGGCTTCCTGCTGTGCTGGCTCAACCCGTTCTTCGGCTTCTACGCCGTCACCGGCTACTACGACGTCACCCGTCTGCTGCGCGGGCGGGCGGTGAAGGTGGGCCTCGTCGCCACCGCCGTCACCATGTCCGGCTCCCAGGTCGGCGGCATGCCGCCGCACGGGCTGGTGCTGTGGCTGGGCTTCGGCCTGGTGCTCGGCGCCAACATCGCCCTGCTCGCCGTCTTCAGCCACCTCGCCGCGCAGGACGACGCGCACGCCCTCGTCCAGACCGCCACCATCGCCGAACTCGAACGCACCAACACGGCGTTGCAGCAGGCCCTCGACGAGAACGCGGCCCTGCACGCCCAACTCCTGTTCCAGGCACGGGAGGCCGGGGTCGCCGACGAGCGCCGCCGCCTCGCCGCCGAGATCCACGACACCCTCGCCCAGGGCCTGATCGGGATCATCGCCCAGCTCCGGATCGTCGCGGACACCCCCGACCGCGACGCGGCCCGCGCGCACCTGGACCGTGCCGCCGGACTGGCCCGGCACAGCCTGGGAGAGGCCCGCCGTTCCGTGCAGAGCCTCGCCCCGGTGGCCCTCGCCGACGACCTTCTGCCCGAGGCACTCCGCAAGACGGTCGCCGAGTGGAGCGAACGCACCGGCGTGCCCGCCGAGTTCACCGTCACGGGCACCGCCGAGCAACTCCACGACGAGGTCTCCGCCACCCTCCTGCGCATCGCCCAGGAGGCCCTGTCCAACACCGCCCGGCACGCGGCCGCCGGCCGGACCGGGGTCACGCTGTCCTTCATGGGCGACGAGGTCGTCCTCGACATCCGCGACGACGGCCGCGGGTTCGACGCCCGCGCCCGCCCCGCCCGCACCGGCACCGGCGGCTTCGGCCTGGCCGGTATGCGTGCCCGCGCCGAACGCATCGCGGGCACCCTCACCGTCGAGTCCGAACCGGGCCACGGCACGGCGCTGTCGGCTCGCGTACCGTTGGTTCGCCATGACAGCTGACGCGCCCGTCTCCCTGCTGATCGTCGACGACCATCCCGTCGTACGGGACGGTCTGCGCGGCATGTTCGAGTCCGCGCCCGGGTTCGCCGTGCTGGGCGAGGCGTCCGACGGCGCCGAGGCCCTGGAGCGGGCCGCCGCCCTCGACCCCGACGTGATCCTCATGGACCTGCGCATGCCCGGCACCGGCGGTGTGGCGGCGATCGCCGAGCTGACCCGGCGCGGCGCCCGCGCCAGGGTCCTCGTGCTGACCACGTACGACACGGACTCCGACACCCTGCCCGCGATCGAGGCGGGCGCGACGGGCTACCTCCTCAAGGACGCCCCGCGCGACGAACTGTTCACCGCGGTCCGCGCGGCCGCGCAGGGCCGTACGGTCCTGTCCCCGGCCGTGGCCTCCCGCCTGGTCTCCGCGGTCCGTACCCCCAGGGCTCCCGGCAACGAGCCGCTCTCCGCCCGGGAGCGCGAGGTGCTGGCCCTGGTCGCCCGGGGCACCTCCAACCGCGAGATCGCCCGGGAACTGTTCATCAGCGAGGCAACGGTGAAGACCCACCTCACCCACCTGTACGCCAAACTCGGCGTCAACGACCGCGCGGCGGCGGTGGCGACGGCGTACGAACGCGGAATCCTCGGCTGAGCCGCTGGTTCAGCCCCTCCGGCGTTCGAGGAGCCGGGGGTCCGGGGGCAGCGCCCACGGAGACGGTCCGCTCAGCGCACCTTCAGCAGAAGCACCGACCGCGCGGGCACGGTCACCACCGCCCCCGCCCGATGCGTCACCCCCGGCGCGTCGGCCTGCGCCTCCCGCGACGTGTCGACGACGACCTCGTACCGCTCCGCCCACGGCGGCCCCGGCAGCTCGAAGCCCGCCGGCCGGTCCCCGGCGTGCAGCACCGCGAGGAAGCTGTCGTCGAGGATCGCCACCCCCCGCTCGTCGCGGCCCGGGATGTCCCGCCCCGACAGGTACATCCCCAGCGTGGCGGCGGGCGCGTACCAGTCCCGTTCCGTCATCTCCGTGCCGCGCGCGGTGAACCAGGCCAGGTCCCGCAGCCCGTCCGCCGAGTGCGCCCGCCCGGAGAAGAAGGCCCGGCGGCGCAGGACGGGATGCTCGTGCCGCAGCCGGATCAGCCGGGAGGTCAGGTCGAACAGGGCCTTCCAGCCGGGGTCCTCCAGCAGCCCCCAGTCCAGCCAGCTGATCTCGTTGTCCTGGCAGTAGGCGTTGTTGTTGCCGCCCTGCGTACGGCCCAGTTCGTCCCCGGCCACCAGCATCGGCACGCCCGTCGACAGCAGCAGCGTGGTCAGCAGGTTGCGCAACTGCCGCCGCCGCAGCGCCCGTACGCGCTCCTCGTCGCTCTCGCCCTCCACGCCGCCGTTCCACGAGCGGTTGTCGTCCGTCCCGTCCCGGTTGCCCTCGCCGTTCGCCTCGTTGTGCTTGCGCCCGTAGGACACCAGGTCCCGCAGGGTGAAACCGTCGTGCGCGGTCACGAAGTTGACCGAGGCGTACGGCCGGCGGCCACCCCACGCGTACAGGTCGCTGGACCCCGACAGGCGGTAGCCCAGATCCCGTACGTCCGGCAGCGCGCCCCGCCAGAAGTCCCGCACGGCGTTGCGGTACCGGTCGTTCCACTCCGTCCACAGGGGCGGGAAGGCGCCCACCTGGTAGCCGCCCGACCCCACGTCCCACGGCTCGGCGATCAGCTTCACCCGCCGCAGCACCGGATCCTGGGCGATCACCGCGAGGAAGGGGGACAGCATGTCGACGTCGTGCATGGAACGCGCCAGCGCGGCCGCGAGGTCGAAGCGGAAGCCGTCGACGCCCATCTCCGTCACCCAGTACCGCAGTGAGTCCGTGATCAGGCGCAGCACGTGCGGCTGCACGACGTGCAGGGTGTTGCCGCAGCCCGTGTAGTCCGCGTACCGCCGCGCGTCCGACTGCAACCGGTAGTAGCCCCGGTTGTCGATGCCCTTCAGGGACAGCGTCGGGCCCAGCTCGCCGGCCTCCGCCGTGTGGTTGTAGACCACGTCGAGTATGACCTCGATCCCGGCCGCGTGCAGCGCGCCCACCATGCGCTTGAACTCGCCGACCTGCTGCCCGGTGGTGCCGGAGGCGGCGTAGCCGGCGTGCGGGGCGAAATAGCCGATCGAGTTGTAGCCCCAGTAGTTCTTCAGCCCCCGGCGCAGCAGGTGGTCCTCGTGCGCGAACTGGTGCACCGGCAGCAGCTCGACCGCCGTCACACCCAGCTTCACCAGGTGCTCGATCGCCGCCGGATGGGTGAGACCGGCGTAGGTGCCGCGCAGTTCCTCGGGGATGCCCGGATGCAGCTTGGTGAAGCCCTTCACGTGCAGTTCGTAGATCACGGAGTCGGCCCACGGCGTCTTCGGGCGCCGGTCGTCGGCCCAGTCGTCGTCGTCATGGACGACGACCCCCTTCGGGACGTACGGCGCCGAGTCCCGGTCGTCACGCACGGTGTCCGCCACCTGCTGCTGGGGCCAGTCACGGACGTGCCCGTACACCTCGGGCGGGAGGGCGAAGTCGCCGTCGACCGCGCGCGCGTACGGGTCGAGAAGC
Source organism: Streptomyces sp. NPDC043878 (assembly GCF_056435735.1). NCBI lineage: Bacteria > Bacillati > Actinomycetota > Actinomycetes > Kitasatosporales > Streptomycetaceae > Streptomyces > Streptomyces sp. NPDC043878. The sequence continues at coordinate 196,710 of NZ_JBWKDW010000016.1, read as the reverse complement.
AGCTTCGCCGGGTTCCAGCGGGCGCCGGTCCACGGGTCCCACCGGCCCCGCACCCGGTAGCCGTAGCGCTGTCCGGGCATCACCCCCGGCACGAACCCGTGCCAGATCTCGTGCGTCAGCTCGGTCAGCCGCGCCCGCGTCTCGCGGCCCGCCTCGTCGAACAGACACAGCTCCACCGACTCCGCCCCGCCGGCCCACAGCGCGAAGTTGGTGCCCGCCACCCCGTCCGGGCCGACCCGGAAACGGGCCCCCAGGGGCGTCGAGGCACCAGGCCACACCGGCACGGGCACCGTGCGGTGCACGCCGTTCGCGGCGGCGGGGCGCCCGTCTCCGGCGGCGCGCCCCTCGGCCACCGCCTCCTGCTCGGCTGCGCTGGACACCTGTTCAGCCTCCCACGACTCGTGGAACGACCTGAAAGGCGCGTACGGCGTCCCGGCCGCGGCTCCCCGTCGCGTCGTTCTCCCCACTGTTCTGCCCAGAGCTTGGCTCGCACTCACGTTTCCCCGAAGCGCACCCGGTCGTTGGGTATCCCGTGAGGCATGCACAAGGGCGCGCGCGACGCGTGGGGGCCGCACTGGCCGCCGTACTGACATGGGCAGGACTGCTGGCCGGAGCCGCCGGCTGTACTTCGGAGGGCCCGAGTGCGATCGGGCAGGTGTTCGGGAAACCCCCGGCACCGGAGGACGTCATCCGGGTCACACCCGACGACGGGAGCCGGGACGTACGGCCCGGGGAGAGGCTCCTGGTGCGGGTGCCCGGCGGGCGCATCGAGTCGGTGCGGGTCGTCAGGTCCCAGGACGCCCAGGAGTCCCCGGTGCCGGGACACGTCTCCGAGGACGGCCTGCGCTGGGAGCCGGACCAGGCGAGGCTGGCGCTGGCCGCCCGCTACACGGTCGACGTGGTGGCCCTGGACGGCCGGGGACGGCGCTCCGCCCGGCACACCACCTTCACCACGTACGTCCCCGACAAGCGCTTCATCGGGTACGTCACCCCGGAGAACCGCTCGACCGTCGGCACCGGCATGATCGTCTCCCTGGAGTTCAACCGGGAGATCGCGCACCGGGCCGCCGTCGAGCGGGCGATCCACGTCACCGCGCAGCCGCCGGTCGAGATCCGCCCGCACTGGTTCGGCCACGCCCGCCTCGACTTCCGCCCCGAGCGGTACTGGAAGCCCGGAACACAGGTCACCGTCTCCCTGCGGCTGCGGGACGTCGAGGGCGCGCGCGGGGTCTACGGGCTGCAGTACCGGACGTTCTCCTTCACCGTCGGCCGCAGCCAGGTCTCCCTGGTCGACGCGGCCCGGCACACCATGGACGTCCGGCGCGACGGCGACCTCCTCGCCACCGTCCCGGTCACGGCAGGCGCCCCGAAGACGACCACGTACAACGGGAAGATGGTCGTCACCGAGATGCTGGAGGTGACCCGCATGAACAGCCGCACGGTCGGCTTCGGCGGCGAGTACGACATCCCGGACGTCCCGCACGCCATGCGCCTGACGGACTCCGGCACCTTCCTGCACGGCAACTACTGGGCGCCGGACGCCCCCGGACACGTCAACGTCAGCCACGGCTGCGTGGGACTGCGGGACGTGAAGGGCGGCAGCTCCGACTCGCCCGCGGGCTGGTTCTTCGACCGCAGCCTGGTGGGCGACGTCGTCGAGGTCGTCCACAGCAATGACAAGAAGGTCGCTCCCGACAACGGCCTCGGAGGCTGGAACATGGGCTGGCGGGCGTGGAAGGCGGGCAGCGCGCTGCCCGGCGCGGTTGGGACTGAACGGTGACCTTGAGCTGACACGATGCTCAAAACCCGCCGGTTACTATGCGCCGATGCGTGCGCTTGGCGCGCCGGGGCGGGCCTGACCAGGCCCGGCGAGGGGAGAAGAGTTGAACGTGCCGATATCGGGGGCGTCGGTTGACGCGCGCGGGCGGGGCCGTAAGAACCTGTGGGCACCGGTGGTCGGGGTGCTGCTGCTCGCGGTGACGGCGTGCGGAGGGGGCGGCGGTACGGAGTCCGGAGCCGGGGGCGCGAAGGACCAGGACTCCTCCGCCGCGCCGGGCAAGCAGTCGGAGGCGGTCGTCTCGATCGCCCCGAAGGACGGCGCCAAGTCCGTCGACACCAGCGGCGCCCTGAAGGTGGGCGCGGTCAAGGGCAGGCTGACGCAGGTCGAGGTCAAGAACCCCAGGGGCACCGCGATACCGGGGAAGATCACCGCCGACGGCGCGAGCTGGACGCCGGACACGCACCTGGCCGCCTCCACCACCTACACCGTGCACGCCGTCGCCAAGGACTCCGCGGGCCGTACGGCCGCCGAGGACTCCCGCTTCACCACCCTGACCCCGCAGAACACCTTCATCGGCAACTTCACTCCCGAGGACGGCTCGAAGGTCGGCGTGGGGATGCCGTTCTCGATCCGCTTCACCCGGGGCATCACCAGCCCCGAGGACGTCGAGAAGGCCATCACGATCAGGACCGAGCCCGCCGTCGAGGTCGAGGGCCACTGGTTCGGCAACGACCGTCTCGACTTCCGTCCGGAGAAATACTGGAAGGAAGGCACCAAGGTCACCGTCGGCCTCGCGCTCGACGGTGTCGAGGGCCGCGACGGCGTCTACGGCAAGCAGTCCAAGACCGTCACCTTCACCGTCGGCCGCGACCAGGTCTCCGTCGTGGACGCCAAGAAGCACACGATGAAGGTCATGCAGGACGGCAAGGTCGTCAAGACGATCCCGGTCACCACCGGCAAGCCCGGCTACGACACGTGGAACGGCCGTATGGTCATCAGCGAGAAGCTGCGGGTGACCCGGATGAACGGCGAGACGGTCGGCTACGGCGGCGAGTACGACATCAAGGACGTGCCGGACGCGATGCGCCTGACCAACTCGGGCACGTTCATCCACGGCAACTACTGGGGCGGCGACGCCTTCGGCAACTACAACGCCAGCCACGGCTGCGTCGGCCTGCAGGACGTGCGGGGCGGCTCCGACCGCGGGCTTCCCGCGGGCTGGTTCTTCGACCACTCGATGGTCGGCGACGTCGTCGAGGTCAAGCACAGCAACGACCGGACCGTCGACCCGGACAACGGGCTCAACGGCTGGAACATGTCCTGGGACAAGTGGAAGGCGTGACCCTCCGGCGTGCGGCGTCCGGCGTGTGACGCCTGCCGTCCGACGCCCACGGCCCCGGTGTGAGGTACCGCACCGGGGCCGTGGGCGTTAGTGCCCGTTAACCTGCCTGCATGACCGTGAATCTCGAAGTCGCCGAAGGCGTCGGCACCCTGCGGCTCGACCGCCCGCCGATGAACGCGCTGGACGTCGCCACGCAGGACCGGCTCAAGGAGCTCGCCGAGGAGGTCACCCGTCGCGAGGACGTACGCGCGGTGGTGATCCACGGCGGGGAGAAGGTGTTCGCGGCGGGCGCGGACATCAAGGAGATGCAGGCCATGGACCACACCGCGATGATCCTGCGGGGGAAGGCGCTGCAGGACGCGTTCACGGCGGTGGCCCGCATCCCCAAGCCGGTGGTGGCCGCCGTCACCGGCTACGCGCTGGGCGGTGGCTGCGAGCTCGCCCTGTGCGCGGACTTCCGGATCGCCGCCGACAACGCCAAGCTCGGCCAGCCCGAGATCCTGCTCGGCCTCATCCCGGGCGCAGGCGGCACCCAGCGCCTTGCGCGGCTCGTCGGCCCCTCGAAGGCGAAGGACCTGATCTTCACCGGCCGGATGGTGAAGGCGGACGAGGCGCTCGCCCTGGGGCTGGTGGACCGGGTGGTCCCGGCCGCGGACGTGTACCCGCAGGCGCACGCCTGGGCGGCGCGGCTGGCGCAGGGCCCGGCGATCGCGCTCCGCGCCGCGAAGGAGGCGATCGACACCGGCCTGGAGACCGACATCGAGACGGGCCTGACCGTGGAACGCAACTGGTTCGCGGGCCTGTTCGCCACCGAGGACCGGGAGCGCGGGATGCGCAGCTTCGTGGAGGAGGGGCCGGGCAAGGCGAAATTCGCCTGAGCCCCTTGCTGTTGACACGGCGTCTGATCCGGGTCCCCCGATGGGACGGTTTATGGCAGCCTCAAGGCAGCCATAAGACCGTCGTGCCGGGGGAGCCCGCCGATGATCTCCGGCCGGCCCTGCTCCGCAGGTGAGGGGGGCTGTCAGGAGCGCCGAAGTGCCCCGGGCATATGCCGAACGACTCTTGCGGAACAGGGGATTCCGGGGGGCGTATTCGGTGGGAACGGCCCCGGCGGGCGTTCTGGGCGGCCATGATGGGGGCATGGCGGGGCTGGAAGGCATCGAACAGCCGCGGGGACACAGTCGTGCGGCCGCGGCACGCTGGTCGCCTGCGGTCGAGGACGAACACGCGCTCAGAGCATTGGAGTTGTTCGGCAATCCCGCCGAGGCCGAGGTTCCGCTGTCGTCCCGCCCCGAGTCCGCCGCCACCGCCCGCCGGCTGACCCAGGTGGTGGTCCTGCGCCAGTGGGGCCTCACCCCGAAGATGACCGAGGACGCCGTCTTACTCGTCTCGGAGCTGGTCGGCAACGCCGTGCGCCACACCGGCGCCCGCGTCTTCGGGCTCCGCATGCGCCGGCGCCGCGGCTGGATCCGCATAGAGGTCCGCGACCCCTCCCGCGGCCTGCCCTGTCTGATGCCGGTCCAGGAGACGGACATCAGCGGACGGGGCCTGTTCCTCGTCGACACCCTGTCGGACCGCTGGGGCGTCGACCTCCTGCCGCGGGGCAAGACCACCTGGTTCGAGATGCGGGTCGCGGACCGCTGACGGCACCGTAAAGACTCCGGACAGAACCGCCGCCACTCCACCAAATAGCCGGTTTTCACCCGCAACACCCCTTAAATGGTGCGGGTGACCACGACCGACCGCCGCGCCGCGCTGCGCACGGGTGCCGCGCTCCTCGCCGGGAGCACGCTCGCCGCCGGGTGCTCCACCGACGGCGCCGTCGCACCCCCCGCCACCACCTCCCCGACCGCACATCCCCCCGCGCCGGGCCCCGCCCCCCGCCGGTTCCCCGGGCAGCCCGTCCAGCTCACCCACGGCCCGCGCGACCGCCCCCGCATCGCCCTCACCTTCCACGGACAGGGCGATCCCGCCATCGCCCGCGCCCTCCTCGGCGAGGCCGAACGCCACGGCGCCCGCGTCACCGTGCTCGCCGTCGGCACCTGGCTCGACGACCACCCCGAACTCGCCCGCCGCGTCCTCGACGGCGGCCACGACCTCGGCAACCACACCCAGCGCCACCTGGCCGTCAACGCCATGTCCGAGGCCGAGGCCCACGCGGAGATCACCGGCTGCGCCGACCGGCTGCGCAGGCTCACCGGCTCCATCGGCACCTGGTTCCGCCCCTCCCGGGCCGCCCGCGCCTCGCCGCTCGTCGAACGCCTAGCCCGCGCCGCGGGCTACCCGCACGTCCTGTCCTACGACGTCGACTCCCTCGACTTCACCTCGCCCGGCGCCCCCGCCGTCACCCGCACCGTCCTCGGCCGGATCCGCAACGGGTCAGTGGTGAGCCTGCACTTCGGCTACCCCGGCACGGTCGCCGCGCTGCCCGCCGTACTCGAAGAGCTCGACCGCCGCGGACTGCGCGCGGTCACCACCACGGAGTTGCTGAGCTGATGCGCCCCACCGATGTCACCCGCGCCCTGGTCCTCACCGCCGCCCTCTCCGTCCTCGCCTCCCTCACCGCCTGCGGCTCGACCGCACCGCGGCACGCGGACCACGGCCACGAGACCAAGACCGCCCACGTGCCGGCCCCCCCGCCCAGGAAGAAGACCGCGCCGGGCCTGGCCGGCATGCCACCCCTGCTCGACCCGCGGGACGTGTACGCGGCCGACCGCCCCGGCCGGCTCTCCCCGGTGGTGCGCGACTTCCCCTCCCGGGTCTACGTCCCCAACACGGAGTCCGACACCGTCTCCGTCATCGACCCGAAGACCTACCAGGTCATCGACACCATCAGGGTCGGCCGCCAGCCCCAGCACGTCGTGCCGTCCTGGGACCTGAAGACGCTGTGGGTCAACAACGACCGCGGCAACACCCTCACCCCCATCGACCCGAAAACCGGAAAGGCCGGCCGGTCCGTCGACGTCCACGACCCCTACAACCTGTACTTCACGCCCAACGGCAGATACGCCGTCGTCATGGCCTCCCTCGACCGCGAACTGGCCTTCCGCGACCCGCACTCCATGAAGCTGCTGAAGACGGTCCCGGTCAGCTGCTACGGCGTCAACCACGCCGACTTCTCCCCGGACGGCCGCTACTTCATCGTCTCCTGCGAGTTCAGCGGCGAACTCCTCAAGGTCGACACCGCGCGGATGAAGGTCGTCGGACAGCGGAAACTGCCCTTCCCGGGCGCCATGCCCCAGGACGTCAAGATCTCCCCCGACGGGAAGAAGTTCTACGTCGCGGACATGAAGGCCGACGGCATGTGGGTCCTGGACGGCGACACGTTCGGCGCGCCGGTGCTCCTGCCCACCGGCAAGGGCGCCCACGGCCTCTACGTCAGCCGCGACTCGCGGGAGATGTACGTCTCCAACCGCGGCGAGGGCACCATCTCCGTCTTCGACTTCGCCCGCGGCGAGGTCACCAGGAAGTGGCACCTCCCCGACGGGGGCAGCCCCGACATGGGCGGCGTCTCCGCCGACGGCAGGGTCCTGTGGCTGTCCGGCCGCTACAACTCCGAGGTGTACGCCATCGACACCCGCGACGGCGCCCAGCTCGCCCGCATCAAGGTCGGCAACGGTCCGCACGGCCTCGCCGTCTACCCGCAGCCGGGCCGCTACTCACTGGGGCACACGGGCATCTTCCGCTGACCCTGGCCGTCGCGTGGCCGCTCAGCGGGGGGTGAGGAGTGCCTCCGCGCCCACCGGCGCGTAACCCGCCGCCTGGAACGCCCGCATGCTGCGGGCGTTCCCCGGTGCGATCTGGGCCCACACCGGCTCACCGCCGCCCAGGTGCCGCGCGGCCACCGCCAGGGCCCGCCCCAGCCCCCGGTGCCGTACCCCCTCGTCCACCTCGACGGCCACCTCCAGCCTGCCCGCTATCCCGCGGCCCAGGACCAGCACCCCGCCCTCGGCGGTCCACACCCGCACCTCGTCGCGCCGCCCGAGCGAGCTCAGCACCCGGGGATGGCCGGGATCACCGACCTCCGCCAGGGCGAGCGGCGGCCCGCCCGGCAGTGGGGAGCCGACCGTCATCACGTCGATCGTGTCGGTGCGGCGCCCGGTGCGGGCCAGGAAGGCGTCGAGGAACCGCGCGTTCATCGAGGCGGCCAGCGCGTCGCAGTCGGCGTCCGCCAGGGTCCGGCGCACCCACGCCGGGTCCTCGTCCGTGAAGACGACGGAGTGCGCGGTGAACGACAGGACGCCGGCGTCGCGGTGGGAGTGCTGAGCCACGACCGTCGTACCGCCGTCGGCCGGCGGGAAGACGCCCCTGGCCGCCGCGTCGAGAATGTCCCGCAAGGTCTGCGCCATCGTTCCCCGTCCCCTTCGTGCGCCTCCCGGGCCCCTGCCCGCGGAGAGGCCCACCCTCGCAGACGTGCCCGGGTGGTCGCGGCACGGGACGCTCGGACGGGCCGATAACCTGACCTGCGTCAGCACGACAGCACGTAACGAGCAGCACGAGCAAAAAAGGGGCGGACCGGTGGCGGACATCGACGAGGCACGCAAGCACTTCGAGCGGATCGACACGGACGGTGACGGCTACATCACCGCGGCCGAGTTCAAGACCGCCCTCGCCCAGGGGGGCGACTGGAACGTCACCGAGTCGGTGGCCGAGGCGATCATCAAGAGCCGTGACCTCAACGGCGACAGGGTGCTGGACTTCGACGAGTTCTGGGCGCACCTGAACAAGTGACGCGGTCCGCAGGGGCGCCGGTCCGGCCACGGACGGGCGCCCCTTCGCCGTACCCGGCGCACCCGTTCGGGCCCCTTCCGGAATAGGGCGATGCGTCCGGTGGTTGGTGGTGCCCGTCGGCGGAGCCGCCCGGCTCCTCGGACATCCGACCCCCGGAAACGGCGAGGCGAGTCATATGAAGATCGGCATCATCGGCGCGGGCAACATCGGCGGCAACCTCACCCGGCGGCTCAGCGCCCTCGGTCACGAGGTCTCCGTCGCCAACTCCCGCGGCCCGCAGACGCTCACCGAACTCGCGAAGGAGACGGGCGCGACCCCCGTCACGGTCGAGGAGGCGGCCCGCGGCGCGGAGATCGTCGTGATCACCGTCCCCCTGAAGGCGGTGCCCGGCCTCCCGTCGGGCCTGCTGGACGGCGCCGCCGACGGCGTGGCCGTCATCGACACCGGCAACTACTACCCGAAGCAGCGGGACGGCAGGATCGCCGAGATCGAGGAGGGCGTCACCGAGAGCCGCTGGACCGAACGGCAGCTCGGCCACCCCGTCGTCAAGGCGTTCAACGCGACCTTCGCCCAGGACCTCCTCGACCGTCCGCGCCCGGCCGGCGACCCCGACCGCGTGGCACTCCCGGTGGCCGGCGACGACGAGGCCGCCAAGCGCAAGGTGCGCGACCTCATCGAGGAACTCGGCTTCGACACCGTGGACGCGGGCGGCCTCGACGACTCCTGGCGCCAGCAGCCCGGCACCCCGGCGTACGGCCTGACCGAGGACGTGCGGGGCGTGACCGACGCGCTGGCGCAGGCGAGCCCGGAGCGGTCGCCGGACTTCACCGCGTAGGCGGCCCGCTCACACGGTCTCCAGGGGCACATGCGGTCCGTCCGGCAGCGTCACCTCGACCGGGTCGCCGGGCCGCACGGTCCCGCCGCTGACGACGACACTCATGATCCCCGAGCGGAACCGGGTCGTCCCGTCCTCGCCCCGCACCACCAGCTGCCTCATCAGTCCCTTGCCGAGGGTGTCGATCTGCGCGCAGGGGTTCCGCAGCCCGGTGACCTCGACGACGGCCTCCTCGCCGAGCCGCAGCAGCGTCCCGGCCGGCAGGCCCAGCAGGTCGATCCCCCGGGTGGTGACGTTCTCCCCGAGCGCTCCCGCCGTGACCTCGAACCCGGCCGCCCGCACCTCCTCGAACAGCTCCTCGTGGATGAGGTGCACCTGCCGCAGGTTCGGCAGCGAAGGGTCCCGGCGCATCCGGAACCGGTGCTTCACCGTCGTCCCGGCGTGCACGTCCCCCTCCACGCCGAGCCCGGCGAGCAGGGTGATGCTCTCCCGGTTCGGCTTGGTGAACGAGTACCTCCCGTTGCTGCTGACCGCAGCGACCGCGCCACCCATGACCCGAGGCTCCCCTCATCCGCGCGGTCGCCGTCGCACCGCGGTCCGGAGCCTAGTGCGGGGGAGCGGGTCAGGCGTCCTGGGCCCACTTCCGCAGCGCGGCCCGGCTGGTGAAGTCGGCGACGTCCTTGTCGTGCGGGCTCTCGCTGTACTGGTGGAACCGCCACTTCGCCCTGATGCGCGGCTCGCCCGCGGTGACGTAGTCGGCGATCCACAGACCGTCGCCGGCGTACGAGGTGGTGTCGATGTTCAGCCAGAAGTCCCGGTTCGTGTAGAGGATGACCCGGTGGTGGGGCCGCAGCTCCTTCACCTTGCGGATGAAGCGGTCCTTCTCGGCGTTGCCCGCGTGCGTGCCCTCGCCGGTCGTCTCCCAGTCGACGGCGAGGATGTCGCCCGCCTTCTCCGGGGCGTGCTTGACGAAGTACTCGGCCTGGGCGGTGAGGTCGCCGGGCCACAGGAAGTGGTAGAAGCCGACGACGAGCCCGGCGTCCCGGGCCCTCTTCGTCTGGGCGGCGAGCCTCGGATTGACGTACGAACGCCCCTCCGTCGCCTTGATGAAGACGAAGGAGATGTTGTCCGTCTCGTAGGACGACGACTGATACGCACTCACGTCTATGCCACGCAACATGGGGTCTCCCTGAAGTGCCGTGGAGGGGCCAGGCGTTGGCCTGTCCGACTCTGTTTCCCACCTTGACACGGGAGATCCGCCCGCACGCGGGACTTGTCGCGGAAACGTGACGGCCGCCAGCCCGGGGGAGCGCCGGCTCGATGGCGGATGAGCGAGTGCCCCGCCCGCACTTTCCCGCTCCTGGCCCCGTCGGTGCCGCCGCTGGGCCGTCCTGGAGTTGTCAGGACCTGGCGAGAGCCAATCTCTGACAGGCATCCTCGATCCAGCCGAAGGGGACCCCGCTGGGCAGAGCGTCGTCACGCATGTCGGTTGTCAGCGCGCCCCAATTGTCATAGCCGTGGGCCTTCGCTATCGAGTCCCTGACCCTGTTCTCATGCCGAGGTGTCACCTCCGTGCGGCTCATCTTGTGATCCCTCAGTCGGCGAACCGCATGCCACAGCATCACTTCCGTCTCGAACTGCCTGAAATGATGAATCTTGTCCATCAGGTTCGCGGACAGAGACGGAATGTCCAGGAAGAGGTGCGCGAGAACCGGCTCGACCGAGGAATTTCGGGACAGCTTCGACTCGCCCCCGGTGGTCAGTCCTCCGAAATCCAGCTGTCCGGCCAGCAGGAACCGGATGTATTTCTGATACCGACCGGTTCCGAAGATGAACGGAGGAAGTAACAGATCGAGTTCTTCGCGGCTGTGGCCGAGAAGCGGGTCGTGCGAGCAGTATCGCGGCCCTTGGCTGAATTGACGATCGTTTCCATCGGCACCTGCCTGGTCGGGCAGGATCGAAAGAAAGCGAACAGCTCTCAGCGCGTCCACCTTCTTGATGTCGACGGAGGCTGCGACTTCACCTATCACGCCACTCGGGTCATCGATCCCGGCCTTCTTGAACAGAAGCCGCCAGACCCGGTCGGGATAGTACGACTCGGCGGCGACGCGGTGAAGCTCCACACCCTGGGATCGGGTGATCAGCTTGAGGCCGTACAGCTTTCGGATCGCTGCACGAATATTGACCAGGGCGACGCTCACCGCCGAGTGGTCGTTGTCGGGATCCGTCGCCACCACCACGGGGTCATCCGACTCGAAGAGGCCGGACCTGTACATCCTGTAGACGGCTCCGACACCGTGGACGCCGACGGGCCAGCATTCCGCGGCCCGTATGGCCCCCATACTGGACGCTCCGACGATCTGAGCGCCGTCGCGAGCCACCTCGACTACCTCTCGTGGTGACACCGGGAGCACCTGCGAAAAGGATCCGTCGATGATGAGGATCCGGGAGCTTCCGCTTTCTCTGGCCCTGTAGACGTCGCCGCGTTTCGCGGGGGGAAGAACGTGCGCCTGTGGCAGAAGGGCCCGTGCCTCGCCCGGCGGCAGGGACGGCCCGGTGAATATCGTGGTTTTCATGGCTCAGATCACCGATTCCAGCAGGCGGAGGGTGGGGGTGCGTGAACTCTCACCGTAGGGAGACGCGAGGCCCGGAATCAGGACACGAACCACCGGCACGCCGAGATCCTCGCGGGTAAGTTCTGTCACCAGGCACTTCTCGTGTCCTGCGTCCCGCAGCCGGCCGACGACCGCGTGTATGTTCTGCAGGATGCTGTCGCTGCCGCCCTTGGCCTGCGGGAACGCCAGGGAGCCGGGGTTCCGGTAAAGAGAGTCGATCCGCTTCAGCTCGGCCGGCCTGCGCCTGGCGCGCCCGGTTTCGAACACCTCTCGCGCGCCCGTGGCGAAGCTGGCGTGACCTTGGCACGCCTCGGTGAGAGCGCGAACCAGCGCTCGTTCGGGCTGGAGGTCGGCCCCGTAGCCGGGGAAGTAGGTCACCCTGCCCTCCTGCCCGAAATAGCCGTCGTCGAAAAGGACGACCCGGATGACCGGCACATCGATCACGTTGGTCAGATCCTGTATCCGGACAACCAGCCCCTGACCGGTGAGCGCTTCGATGAGCTCCTTCGCGGTTCCGGCTGGAACCGACTCCGGGGATATGACCCTCAAGGGTCGACGAGGGGAGAAAAGCGGGTCGTGGTGAGCGGTGTAAAACGCTTCCTCCGACACCGCGTCGCGCTCGATGAGCTCACAGACCGCGTGGAGGACCGCCTCCGAATACGTATTCCCGGAGGCGAGCCCGTTGGTCTCTATCCGAGCCGTCATGCATTCCGTGGACGGATTGAGGACGAGGTCGGTCGGCACCAGATGATGGCCCCCCTGTGCCAGGTCGTATGCTCCCGTCCAGGAAAAAACAGCGTCGGGCCGGTACGTCGTGTCGTGCGGCAGGCTGAAGTCTTCCGGGTCGACCGCAGCGGCGGGAGCGAGTTCCTTGTAGGAACCCCTGACGATCCGGCGGGCCGGAATTTCCTCGGCCGAGACTCGCTCGATCGCCTCCATGACGGCGCTGAGCTTCGCCGCGATCGGCGTCGCCCCCTTTCCCGCGCTCACTGTCAGGTCCTTGGCCAGAGGGGTCACGGCCGACCACACGGGGGAGCTGATGTAATCCAGGGGGGTGGTGTCGTACACGCGCGTGACGGGGACGCGAGGCAGCAGTGGTTTCAGGGAGTCCCATGTCTCCTCGAAACTTCTGGCGTGTCCGGCTTCCGAACTTTCCGCATCAGGCTGAAAGCTGTCCGGGCGCAGGGCTGTCAGGCTGTTCGGGTTGACCATCATTGCGATGCCTTATCTGGAAGCGGAGATCGACGGGAACGCGGACCGCCGCGCGTCGCTGCGGTTCAGGAGCCGGCGGAGACGGCCGGCGAGGACCGAGGGGTGACGATCGCCGCTCTACGCGGCCCTGCCTGTGCTCGTCACGGCACAGGGGACCGCGACGGCCCGGTCCGCAACCGTGCGGCCTGCCTCAGGCATCCCGCGTGACCACGAGGTCGTCGGCGAAACGCGCCCCGAAGTCCCCCTTCCACACAGCGGTCAGCCGAGGCAGCTCCTCCAACAGGCCTGTCGACGCGAGTTGCAGCATCATCTCCCTCATGACCTGCCGCGTGAGTCCGGCGGCCAGACACGCGTGCCGGCCCCGCCCGAAGGCGACATGGCGAGCCCCGGCCCTGTCCGCACGGAAGGTGCCCGCGTCGGCGAACCGCCTCGGGTCGCGGTTGGCCGCCACGAGTACGAGGACCACGCGCGACTCGGCCCGTACGGTGTGACCGTGCAGGGTCAGATCGGACAGTGCGCGCCGCGTGGCCAAGTGGAAGGGCGTGGCCAGCCGCAGCGCCTCGTCCACGGCTCCGTCGATGTCTTCCTTCAGGTCTATGGCGGCGCTCTCCGGGCCGGTCAACGCCTCCAACAGGCGTGCGACAGCCGCCGCGGTGGGTTCCAGCGCGCCACTCACCAGCTGGGCATATATCGCGGTCGCGTCCAGAAGATCCAACGTCCCGTCGGACAGAGCGCGGCTCAGCGCCGAGGCGAGGACCCCCCGGGGAGCCGCGCAGCGCTGCGCGACGAGCCCGGTCAGTTCGTCCAGGGCCTCTTCCGCGAGCCGCCCGATGCCAGGGTCGTACGTCTCGATCGGCCCGACGGCCAGAATCCGGGTGGCGCAGTCCGCGAGCTGTGCCAGGCCGTCCGGCTCCTCCTCCAGGAGATTGCTCAGGCCGGCTGCCAGAGCCGGCCTGACGACATTGGCGAACAACCTGTCAGGCGTCACCGTGGAACTGGTCGCCGCGACGGAATCCGCCATCGCGGCGACCATCTGCCGAACAGCGGCAGGCGTGAACAGCGGCAGGAGCAGACGCCTCATACCGGTGTGCCGCGGCGGATCGGAGAACACGGGCCAGCGGTCGATGAACTCCGTCACCCGCCAGTAGGTGTTCTCCTGCTCTTGCGTCAGCGAGGGCGGGCAATAGGTCTCCACCTGGGCGCCGAGCCGGAGATCAGGGAGAAGTTCGTACACGTCGTCGTATCGCGTCACGTACCACGTGTTCGTCCTCTCGTCCCAGTGCACACCGTGCGACTCACGCAGTTCGTCGAACCACTTGACCGGTTCCGCTTCCCGGTCCGTCGGGATCTGCGGCACCGTGGTCTCCGCCGTTACGTTGTCCATCACAAACCAACCCGTTCAATTCACGCGCTTCATAAGGCTGACGGAGTACCGGGGGAGGGGGCTACAGGAGCGATCGGTCAGCGAGCAGATAGCTCGTCAGCTCCTGTCGCGCTTCGGCCGACTCCGGCACGGCCGCATACGTCGTGGTGATCTGCCGCCGCTTGTCGGCACCGCCGAACGACGCATGGTAGGAGTGCGGATCGAAGGCGATGAGGTCACCGGGGGAGGAGTCGATGGTGAAGGCGGGCACCTCGGCAGGCCGCATCCCGAGGCGACGCAGCGGGTTCTCCATCTCCGCGGCGAACGAGTCCCAGCTCCCTCCTCTGCGGTGGGTGCCGGGAATGATCCGCAGCGCTCCGGTGTCGCCGTCGAGCGGCTCCAGATACTGGACGATCTTGAGGAGCCGCAGAGCACGGTGGTTGCCGTCCCGGTGCCAGTAGGTGGCACCGTCGTAGCGGACTCCGTCGCCGCCGACATAGACGACGTCCGTGCCCAGCAGCCGACGTGCCACCTGAGGACACCGGTCGTCGGCCAGGAGCACCTTCTGGAGCACCTCGCTGCGCTCGGCGATCCGGGCGACACCCGCACGCCCCTGCCGACCGACCTGCGGGAAGTTCTCGAAGACGTCTTCGAAGGCGTCGTCGACGGCCGGCACGACATCGTTCTGCACGCCGCGCAGGTGGAGGAACCCGAACGTCCTGAAGCGGGTGACCCCGGCGTCGGTCACCGACAAAGAGGTGAGTCTCATCCGATTGACACCGATCCGGAGACGTAGCGGTTGAGGAAGTAGCGACGCGTGTCGCGCTGCTCGGTCTCGGTCACCGGGTCACCGACACAGTTGAACGCCAACTGTCGTCGTATACCGCCGTGCCATGCCGAGTGCAGGACGTTCGTGTCGAAGACGATGACGTCCCCGGGATGGGAATCGACGACCACCGCCGGAACGTCGCCGCCGGGGAGGCCGAGGTCCTCCCCGTGCCTGATGACGTGCTGGGTCGGTTCCCCGAGCCAGCCGTTGTCGGCTCGATGCGAACCGGGAAGGAAACGCAGGGCACCCGTGTCGTGCGCGGTGGCATCCAGGTACAGAACGAAACGCAGGAACGGCGTGGTGTAGAAGCCGTCCGAGTGCCAGTACGAGTCGCCGACGAGTGCGTTGGCATCGCTGGTGATGACCTGGTGGTTGCGCTCGAAGAACGCCCCACAGATCGCACCCACCCACGCCGATCCGGAGATCAGCTCCAATTCGGGCATCTCGTTGAGGGCATCGAACCTGGTGACCCTCTCGTTCGGCGTACCGTCCGCCGGCAGATCGATCAGCCGGCCGAAAGCACGCTGCAATTCCTCCACGGTGTCCGCGGCCGCCCCCCGGAGGTGGGCGAATCCGAACACCCGCAGCTGCTGCGCGACGTCCGCCTCATCGAGTGACATGGGACCGCCCGGGTGCGGAGTGCCGAGCAGCGGACGTGAGCCAGGCCGGCCCCGCCCCGTAGTCATCCAGCTGCTCCCTGGTCCGAGGGCCGATGACCACGGCTTCGGGGCTGTAGATCTCGTGAATCTCGGAGATCCTGGCGGCGATCGCCTTCGCCCTGCGCTCGGGCGGTACCGCCCGCAGCCGAGAGCCGCCCGAGAAGAGACTGCGGACCACGAGACGGTAGTCGGCGAGGAGGCGCGTCACGTTCGTGTCCTGCGGATCCAGCTGGTCCGCCTCGCACATGACGACGCTGCCGGCGGGTAGCCTGCCGGCGATCTGAGGCAGACTCACGTCCGGCAGGAGCACACTGACGCCCACCAGATCCGCCTGCCCCGTCTGTGAGCAGTACCGGGCGAACCCGGCGAAGTCGATGCCCGACACACGCCTCGGCTCCGGATTGTGCACGAAGGCGACCTCGACGTGGTCGCGCCCGAGCCGCTTCAGGCTTCCCTGCAGCGACTTGGCCATTCCTTCGAGGCTGTAGTCCAGGGTGGGAAGCGGCGTGGTGGTGTCGATCCCGACCTTGGTCCAGACCGACGCGTCGCCGGGAAGGTACGCGCCGAGGTCTTCCTCCGCTCTCCCGCGGGCATACACGGGCGAGGTGTCGAACGTGGTGAAGCCCTGGGCGATCGCACCTTCGACGAACTCCCGGCCCTCGTCCTCGTCGCGGCCCAGCACCATCAGGCCGTTGAAGGACCCCGAGCAGCGCATGGTGCCGATCACCACGGACGGCTGATCCTGCATCGTGTTCATGGACAACTCACCCTTCGTGGGATTCCGAACGGCAGATCGCCATGCAGGCCAGACCGGTGGTCGGTGGTTCGCAGAACGACTGCTCGAGCGCTTCGCTGATCTCCTGCCGCGTCGCGAAGACCGACACCTGCTGAGAGCTGTCGTACGGGCAGCGGCGCAGAAAGCCGTCCGCTGACAGGTACAGCCGCGCGGACTGGCAGGACCGGACGACCGGGCCGCGCAGCCACTCGTGGTACTCCGACACCACTGTTCTCAGCTGCTCCGACATGCCGAAGAACGTGTCGATCAACGCCAGGTCGCGTTTGAGGTGGGGATTCTCGAAACGGAATGTCGGCGACGGCAGCAGCGGGCTGACCTCCACCGGGACGTCGGCCGTCTCGACCACCGAGACGATGGCCTTCAGGTCGTCTTCGTCCAGCTCGTAGGCGGTGACATGCAGGCTCGCCCGACGGTGTCCCAACGCCTCGAAGACCTTCGGCGTCGAGAGGATCGTCCGGCCGGTGCGGCCGATCTCGTCCGCTCTACGGCTGTCGGCGGAGACGGTGACGTGACTGAGCATGCCGGCGACACCGGCGAGGGCATCGAGTCGCGGCCCGGTCCTCGCGGCGGTGACCACCGAGGTGCGGAAACCGAACTGGAGCGCGACGCGCACGAGTTGACGGAACTCCGGGTGATCGGTCGGCTCGCCGCCCGACAAGCACAGCTCGTCCACGCCGAGTTCGTGGAGCCGCGACAGAGCCCGGGCGTAGGTGCTGAGGCTCAGGACGTCGCGTCCGACATCGGCCCGGAAGCAGAACCGGCAGTTCACTTCGCAGTTGTCGGCGGTCGAGACGAGCACTCCGCGGAGTGCTCCGAGGCTGTCGGTCACTGCAACCCCGTCTGGTCGGTGAGGGCGAGTTCGAGACCCACCTGGAAGAAGTCGCACATCTGCGGATCGGGCTCGGGGTTGTTCCGGAGCGAGACGTCGTTGCGGGACGGACCACCGCACACGGCGGCGGCGGGGCACTCTCCGCACTGCTTCGCCGGCAGGAGGTTCTTGGCGGCTCCGGCCAGCAGCTCCGGCTGCTCCCGAAGCTGACTGATCGGGAAGACGAACGAGTCGTCACGCCAGTTCAGATCGAGGATGGAGATGCGCCCGCGGGACAGCAGAGCCGCGTTCAGGCCGCCGTCCTGCTGAATGTGCTCGTACATCTTCGGCAGGCGGGTGTCCAGGGCCTGATAGATGCGGTCGAGTGAGGAGAACAGCATGGCACCGCGGGACAGCGCGAGAAGCCGCGAACGGAACACCGCGCGGCACAGCGCCTCGCCGTCGACGTGCCAGCGGCCGGAGATCGGAATGGGGGTGTTGACGTAGATGAAGTTGATGCCGAGGGACAGCACGTACTCGACGGTGTCCGGCAGGTTGCTCACATTGATCGGCGTGGGGGTGAGGTTGCAGCCCACGTGCACCCCGGCATCGATCAGCCGCTGGATGTTCCGGTGGATCCGCTTGTCCGCAGGTTTGCCCGACAGCAGGAACCGCTCGACCTTGTTGTCGTCCGGAGCCCCGTCGAAGGACACGCCCACGCCGTACTTGAACTTCTTGAAGTGCTCGATCATGGGGTCCTTGATCAGGACACCGTTGGTGACGACGGTGAACTGCACGCGCCCCACGCCGTGCTTCTCGGCGAGTTCGAGAGCGTACTCGTCTCCGTACTGCATCAGGTCGAACCGCGTGGTCGGCTCACCGCCGAACCACTGAATGGTGACCTCCTCCTCGCCGGCGTTCTGCTCGAAGAGGTACTCGAGCCCTTCGCGGAGGTCGGGGATGGTGATGTCGTCGGCGCCCGTGTTGGTGTCCACGAAGCAGTACGTGCAGGTCATGTTGCAGCGGTCGGTCACCACGATGCGGTATCCGCTGATCCGGGGCGGCTTTCCGGTCATGCCCAGCCCGTTGATCCGGTCGAAGATGAGATCACGCTGAGGTGCGGCCGGCGGCTCGGAAGTGAAGCCCAGCTGTTTCATCTCCGACAGGATCTGGCGCTCGTTGTCGCGGATCCGCTTCATCTCATCGGCGGTGAGACTCGCGCTCGCCAGGGTGACGGGATCGAAAACAATACCCTCCGCCCCCTGAGCGACAAGCAAATACTTGTTCCAGAGTCGCTCGGCATCGTTCGTCACGGTGAACTCCTTAAAGAAACGGAACCAGCCATGCGTCGGAACGAACCGCACAGCGAGAAGCCCGCTGCGGTGTCACCGTCGCTTTCCGATGACACCGCAGCAGGATGGATCGATCAGTCTTCTTGCGCGATGTTCGCGTCCTTCAGGACACCCTGAACGATCTCGGTGTAGTGCTTCTTGAGATGCTCGGTGTTCTCGGACGTCGCACCGTCGGCGAGGACGATGATGCCGGGCAGCGACGGATTGGGCGCCATGAGAACGATGCCGGGCGGGTCAAGGCTGATCGCCATGACGGCGTCCTCGACCGGCACCCACTCGATCCGCTCCTTGACGGCGTCCATCACGCTGACCTGCTTGGCCTTGAAGTCTTCGCGCTCGCCGAACCACACGCCCGACTTACCGCGCGACCCCACGGCGTCGGCGTAGATGAGGTGGTTGTCCTTCTGTTCGCGAGGTTTGGGCATTCAAACGCCTCCTAAGAAAGGGCCGAATTCGGTCCGCGCTGCCCCGGAGCTGAATTGCCGACTGCTCCACGGCTTTCTGTGCGCATATTTCGACCGCTGGCGCTCACTCTCGCACGCCGGGGAATATACGTGGTCCATCTCCGGTATATTCGACGTGCGCCTCGCCTTTTCGGTATTCCCGCTCCACCGCGAGGGGGATTTTAGCGACGTGACGCGATGTGCCGATATGGGCCGGCGACCGGTACCGTCACGGTTCGTCCGTCGGTGCGGAGCCGCCCGGCAGATGATCGAGGATCCGGCTGACAGCGTTGGCATCGGGCAGGCCGAGACCGGTGAAGAGTTCGTGCGCCTTGCGGAGCTGGACACGGGCGGTGTCGATGCCGCCGCGATCGGCCTCGGCCCGGCCCAGGACCATCAACGCGTAGGCGTGGTCCCGTACGGCTCCGATCTGCTCGCACCGGGCCACGGCCTCGGTGGCGTACCGCACCGCCTCGTCGTACCGCCCTGTCCGGCGGAGCGTTTCGGCGAGGCGGTACAGGGCGTGGGCCTCGCGCCCCCGGATGCCGGCGGACCGGCAGACCGCGAGGCACTCGGTGTAGCGGGCGATGGCGTCGCCGAACCGCTCGTGTTCGTGCAGCGCCAGAGCCAGCACGTACAACGCGTAGGCGACTCCCGGAAGGTCGCCCATGGAACGCAAGGTCACCAGTGTCGTCTCACAGGCCGGTATCGCCTCGGCGGCCCGGCCGCTGCGCACGCGGGCGAGCGCCGCGTTGATGGTGGTCGCCGCCTCGCCGGACCTGTGGCCGAGGACGCGGGCGAGTGCGATCGCCTCGTCGAAGCACTCCACCGCCTCGTCGTATCGATGCAGAAACATCACCGCCACACCGAGGTTGTTGAGCGCCTGCCGGAGGATGACGGTGTCCTTCGTGTTCCTCGACGCTGTGACGGCCAGGCGCGCGTACTCCTCGGTGTCGGACGGGCGGGCGGCCTGCAGTGCGATGCTGCTGCACAGCAACTGCGCCCGGCCCAGAACCCGTTGGTCACCCCGCAGCTCGGCCTCCCGCGCGAGCTCCAGGGCGGCGGACCGCAGCCCCTCGAACCGGACGTTGGCGCAGAAGGGACTGACCGCGATGAGCAGGTCCACGGCGGTCCGCAACTGGCCGGCGTAGGGCTCCGTCCGCTGGCCGACGGTGTGCAGCGCGGCCGCTGTCACCAGTCCGATCTCGCCGGTGATCCAGGAACGCGCCGCGTGGACGTCGCCGAAGTGCAGCCCTTGGGACCGCAGCGGGCCGAGGGAGTTCGCCACCGGGTCTCCGGGCACGGCTTGCGCGAAAGCGTTGCACGCGGTGGCCAGCAGGTAGTCGAGCAGTCTGCCGAAGGCCTGCCGGGTGTCGTCCTGGTGTTCCGGCTCCGCGCATTGGGCGAAGGCGCGGAGCAGGTCGTGATAGCGGTAGCGGCCCGGTTCGGGGGACTCCAGCATGGCGGCGTCCACCAGGGCTTCCAGCATCTCCTCCGCCGTCTCCTCGTCCGTCGCGAGTGCGGCCGCGGCCACCGGCAGACCGAAGTCGAGGGACCCCGGGACGGCGAGCAGCCGGAAGGCGCGGGCCTGCTCGGACGGCAGTTGCCGGTAGCCGAGTTCGAAGACCGCGTGGATCGACATGTCACCCACGCGCAGTTCCTCGATGCGTCGCTGCTCGTTGGCAAGCCGGGCGGTCAGTGTCGCGATGGCCCACCGTGGCCGGGACGCCAGCCTGGTGGCCACGATCCGGATGGCCAGCGGCAGGAATCCGCACAGCCGGAGCAGTTCGAGCGCCTGTTCCCGCTCCGCGTCGAGCCGCTCGTGCCCGATGACCGTGCCGAGCAGCGAGAGGGCCTCGTCGGGTCTGAAGGTGTCTATGCTGAGCTGTTTGGTGACCGGCAGACCGAAGAGACGGGACCTGCCGGTGATGATGACTCCGCAGCCGACCGATCCGGGCATCAGGTCCAGGACCTGCGACGCGTCACGTGCGTTGTCCAGGACGATCAGAACCCTGTGGCCGTCCAGCATCGAACGGAAGAGTTTGCAACGGTCTTCGAGGGTGTCGGGTACGGCCTCGGCGGCGACGCCCAGCGACAGCAGGAACCCCGTCAGCACGCCGGCGGGCTCGGCGGGGTTGTCGTCCGCTCCACGCAGATCGGCGTAGAGCTGACCGTCCGGGTAGGCGTGGCGTACGCCGTGGGCCGTGAACAGGGCCAGTGAGGTCTTCCCGATCCCGCCCATCCCGGCTATCGCCACGACGGTCGGCGCTCGGCGTCCGGGCGTCGTCAGCAGGGTGTGCATGTCGCTGACGGCGTCGGTGCGGCCGGCGAAGTCGGGCAGCAGCGGCGGAAGCTGCGCAGGAACGGGCAGCGGGTCCCGGTCCCGGGCGGCCGCGGGGAGGGGCTCGGCCGCCTTCGTTTCGTCGGACACCGCGGGTTCCTCGACGGCCGCTATGGAGAGGGCCGGATCATTCTCCAGGACCTGCCGGTAGACAGCGGTCAGCTCAGGTCCGGGATCGATGCCCTGCTCCTCCAGCAGCAGCTTCCTGACACCGCTGAACACCGCGAGCGCGTCGGCCTGTCTGCCCGCCCCGTAGAGCGCGCGCATCAAGAGGCCGTACGGACGCTCTCGCAGGGGGTGCAGGGCCGTGAGGTCCGCCAGGTCGGGAATGACCTGGCGATGGCGGCCGAGGGCCAGGTCGAGGTCGAAACGTTCCTCCAGCAGAGCGATGCGTAATTCCTCGAGCCGGTCACGCTGCCGCATGGCAAAGGGGCCGGGCACTCCGGCCAGAGTCTCTCCCTGCCACAGGGCGAGTGCGCGGACCAGCCTGTCGTTTGCCTCCTCCAACCGGCCCGAGGCACGTGCCTGCGCCGCCTCACGAGTGAGCGATTCGGCCTGCCCCACGTCGAGCGAGGACGGGGGGACGACCAGGCGGTAGCCGTCGCCGACCGAGACGAGCACACTTGGCGTGGAGCGGTCCGGTTCCAGGAGTCTGCGCAACTGCCAGGCGTAGGTGCGGATCGTGGTGGTCGCCTTGCTGGGGGGCGTGGGGCCCCACAACGCGTCCACCAGCTGTGTCTTCGACGCGGTGTGGCCCGGTCGCAGGAGCAGGACCGCCAGCATGGCCCGGAGCTGTGGTGGACCGAGGTGAAGTTCTGCGTCGCCCCGGTATGCACGGACCGCCCCGAGAACGGCGAAGAGCAGTTCTTCCGTCACCTCGCCACGGCCCTCCTTGCCCGACCACTCCGAACGCCGTCGTCACCACCATGGTCACGAACTCACCGTGGGGATCGGTTCACGCTTGGATCGATCACCTGTGCGCTGAGGCGGCCAGCCGACCGCGGTCGGCGAGCAACCAGCCTATCAATCACGTCGGTTCATCCTCGAAAATGCGTATACACCGTGAGGCCGCCGGGATTGCGGGGCAGGGGACACCGGCTCCGGGGGAGGACATGCGAACGGCCGGCACGTGCTCGCCGTGCCGGCCGAAGTGCCGTGGACATCGCTCCGGTCGCGTGACCGGGCGGTGCACGGAGCCGTGGCGGGTGACCGGTGACCCGACACATGAGCGGGTGCCCGTACGGGCACCCGCTCATGAACCGTCAGTGGTCGGTTCGACCGGAACCGGAGCACCGGTCAGCACTCCGGCAGGCGCTTTCCCCGCCGCGCCGCGGTCCTCGTCTCCGGCCGGACCTGTCGGCACGATCGGAGAGCCGATGACCTCTCAGACCAGTGATTCCCAGTCGACGATGCCCTCCGCGAGGTCGCGGACATCGGCGAGCAGGCCCAGCCTGTTGGCCCGGACTGCGGGGACCTCGGCCATCACCAGGACGTTGTCGAAGAAGATGTTCACCGCGTCGACCAGCTCGCCCGTCTCCGCGTTGAAGCGGACGAGTGAGGTCTCCCCGTCGAGGACCTGCCGGCACTTGACCAGGGCGGCGTGCAGAGCCTGCTCGGCGGGCTCATGGAGCTCCTCCGGGTCGTACACCGCCTCCAGCCCGGCCGGCACGATGCGCCGAACCCGCTGGAATGCCGCAAGAACGGTGGCGAACCGGTCGTCACCCTGCAGGCCTTCCAGCTCCTCCAGGGTCCGCGTGGCCAGCCGCGGCGAGTCGCCGCGCACCAGCACCGCGCGGACGTCGGTGGTGGAGTGCCCCAGCTCGATCAGCTGCTGCTCGAAGCGGCGCAACACGAACTGGGCCGCGTCCTCCAGATGCTTCTGCTCGACCGCGACGGCCTGGTACTCCGCCGCGATGGCCAGCACCTGGCCGAGCCTGATCGCGGCCAGGTCGCTCCTGCTGAGGAGGATGTTGACCACGCCCAGCGCGGAGCGGCGCAGCCCGAACGCGTCCGAGCTGCCCGTGGGTTCGGCCCCGATCGCGAAGAGACCGACCAGCAGATCGAGCCGGTCCGCCAGGGCCAGCAGGGCCCCCGGCAGGGTTTCGGGCAACGCGTCGCCGGCGAAACGCGGCAGTTCGTTCTCGTAGAGGGCCTGCGCCACCGCCTGGCTCTCGCCCGCGCGCACGGCGTATTCGCGCGCCATGATGCCCGCGAGGCTGGACAGTTCGGTGACCATCTGCGAGCCGAGGTCGAACTTGGTCAGGGCCGCGGCCCGTTCCAGGACGTCGTGGTCCGTGCCGGACAGGCCGATGACCTTCGCCAGCCGGCGGGCGATGGCCGAGATGCGGTCGGCGCGGTCCGCCATGGAGCCGAGACGCTCCTCGAACGTGAGGAGGTGCGTCTTCTCCCTCATCTCGCTCAGCGGGGTCTCCAGATCCGCCTTCCAGAAGAAGGAGGCGTCCTCGTACCGGGCCCGCAGCACCGCCTCGTTGCCGTGGCGGACGACATCGTGGTCGCACGTTCCGTTGGCCACCGCGACGAAGTGGGGCAGCATGCTGCCGCTCGCGTCCACCACGGGAAGGTAGCGCTGGTGCTTCCGCATGACGGTGACGAGGATGTCCGCGGGCAGCGTGAGGTACTTCGGGTCGAAGTCCCCGAGGATCGGAGTGGGGGATTCGACCAGGTTGGTGATCTCGTCGATCAGCGCGCCGTACTGCTCGGTCTGGATGTGTCCGCCCGCGGCCTCGGCGAGTCGCGACGCGCCGTCCACCACGAGGCGCCGCCGCTCCGCGGCGTCCGCGAGGATTCCGTGCTCCTTCAGAAAGGGCAGGTATCCGTCCGCCGTCGGCACCTCCGCCGTGGGAGGCACCGCCTCACGGTGAACCTGTGTCGTACGTCCCGACGTCAGGCTGGACACCGTGAAAGGGACGACCCGCTCTCCCAGCAGAGCCATGATCCACCGGATCGGACGGGTGAAGGAGAGCCGCGGAGCGTTCCACCGCATGTTCTTCTCGGAGCGAAGTCCGGTCACGACCTCCGGGAGGAGAGCCGAGAGGACCTCCTCGGCCGAGCGCCCGACCACCTGCCGGGTGAGCGCGACATGCTCGTTGGCCCCGACGGTGACGCGACCGAGATCCGCCGGTTCGGCACCGTTGCTCCTGGCGAAGCCGATGGCCGCCTTGGTGGGGTTTCCCTCCGCGTCGAACGCCGCCGAGACCCGGGGCCCGCGCACGGTCTGTTCGTAGTCGGCCTCCCGGGGTTCCACACCGACGACGGTTGCCACCACGCGTCGGGGGCTGGCGTCGACCCTGATCTCACCGTGTCCCAGCCGGGTGGCGCCCAGTTTCTCCGTCAACGCGTTACGCACCGCCTGAGAGGTCCGGGTGACCTCGGCCGGCGGCATCTCCTCCACGCCGATCTCCACCACGAGGGTGGCCGGCCCCGGCTCGGCCGGCGGGGCCACCGTGCCCTGCTCGGCCCCGACGGGTTCCGCGGCCCCCGTCCGGTCCGGAGCCTCACCCAACGCGGTGTCGGCCGGGGCGGAGTCGCTGCTCGACACGCGGCCCAGGGGAAAACCGAGTTCCTCGCGCCGCGCGACCCACAACTCGGCGACCTCGTGGGCCAACCCGCGCATCCGGGCGAAGGAACGTGCCCGCTCCGTGGTGGAGATGGCGCCTCGCGCGTCGAGCACGTTGAACGCGTGCGAGCACTTGAGGACGAAGGAGTACGCGGGGACGGGAAGTCGCGCGTCGAGCATGCGGCGTGCCTCGCCCGCGTAGGCCTCGAAGAGGCTCCGCTGGGTCTCCAGGTCGGCCTCGTCGAGGTAGTAGCGGCTCATCTCGTACTCGGCCTGGCCGAACGCCTCGCCGTAGGTGACACCCGGCGCGTACTGGAGGTCCTTGAAGTGATTGACGCCCTGAAGCGCCATCAGGATGCGTTCCATGCCGTAGGTGATCTCGACGGACACCGGGTCGAGGGTGATACCGCCTGCCTGCTGAAAGTATGTGAACTGGGTGATCTCCAGACCATCGAGCCATACTTCCCAGCCGAGCCCCCAGGCGCCCAGCGCCGGGGACGCCCAGTTGTCCTCGACAAAGCGAATGTCATGTGCGGCTGTGTCGATGCCCAGTGCCTGCAGACTCCCCAGGAAAAGCTCCTGCGCGTTTCCGGGCTCGGGCTTGAGGATGACCTGGTACTGCGTGTGGGTCTGCAGCCGATTCGGGTTCTCGCCGTAACGTGAGTCGTCGGGCCGGACGCTCGGTTCCACGTATGCGACACGCCACGGCTCCGGTCCCTGGACCCGCAGGAACGTAGCGGGGTTGAGCGTGCCCGCACCCACCTCGGTGTTCATGGGCTGAACGACCAGACACCCGTGTTCGGTCCAGTACTTGTTCAGCACCAGCATTGCTTCTTGCATCGTCAACACCGAGATCATTCCTCCACGGGTACGGCACATGCTCAGAGCATCTCCCGGCTGAGGCTCAGGAGACCATGGGCTGCGGGAGTCTACCAATCAGAGCGTTTCCGCTCGGCATCGCCGGGGAGCCAACAGGCGCCACGTCCGGGCCAATTGCGACCGGCCGCGCGGGCCGGTCGGCGTTCCCCCCCAGTGGCCGAGACCTGTCGGCGGCCGTCGCCACGGGCCCCGTCGTCCTCGACCGCGTCCCACCGCCGGACGCGCGCGTGCCCGGCGGCCGAACAGGACGGGGAACTCGAAGATCTAGGGAATCCACTAGTCTTTCCGGGCCGCCGTTCGGCCAGTCGATTTTCATGCGACCATGGGTGTGGACGTATATGCGGAACTTTCCTTCCTGCCCGCGCTATTCAGTTCGCAGTGTCGGCGGGCGGGAATTTGTACTCGGCGTGGATTCAGTATAACGCGGGTGGCGAATCGAGGCTTGACCGATCGGATGATGCTCTCTATGGTTCAGTCGTTCGGTCATCCGGACGTGAAGTGAATGCATTACACCCCCTGTGCTTTCTCCCGTCGGGTGGGTCGGTGCCTGTAGTGGATTTCGTCCGGGCATCGCTTTTCGGTGATTTCTTGGTGTGGCTCGACACCGTTCTCTGGTTACAGATTCCGATCCACGGATGCGAAGAAGCCCCTGCGAAAGAGAGAAGTCATGGAAAACTTCGACGACATCGACATTTCCGACCTGTCGGAAGAGGAGCTGGACGACATCGTCGGCGGCCAGTTCGGGATTTCCCTCACCTGCGTCATCTGACGATCTGAAGTCCGCGGTCCGTCCGCCGAAGGGGCCTGCGCTTCTTCGGCGGACGGGTCGACGGCTCACGTCCGGACGTCCTGCCGCGGGCGGACAGGCCAGTGACTCACAACGGGAAGGGACCCATGCCTGGCGATTCGCGTTTCAACGCCGAGGCGCTTGAACACCATCGCAGGAGCGATGGCCTCGGACCGGTCTTCGGCCACACTCCTGCCGTGACCCGGCCCAAGGGAGTAGTCGAGCGGATCACGGCGGTCCGTGAGCGGTTCAGGCGACGCCCACGCGGTCCGCGGCTGCAGGTCTGCTTCCAAACCCAGGTCAGCGACTGCGGTCCCGCCGCTCTTGTGACCGTGCTGCGCTACCACGGCGTGGACGTCTCCCTCGACGAGATCCGCGCGCGCGCGGGTTCCGGACGCAATGGCGCGTCGGCCCGCACCCTCCTGGAGATCGCCCGCGAATACGGCGTCAGGGGCCGCGGCGTACGCGCTGGCACGGAAGCCCTGGCCCGGCTCTCCCCCGGTTCGATCCTCTTCTGGAACTTCAACCACTTCGTCGTCCTGGAGGGAACCGGTAAAGACCATGTGGATGTCATCGATCCTGTCCATGGACGCCGCAGGCTCACCAGGGCAACGGTCGCCGAGTCCTTCACGGGCGTGGCCCTGGACTTCGAGCGGCCGCTCCAAGCCGGCCCCGGTCGGCGTCGACGCGGCAGTGAACTCCCCGGCCCCTGGCACCGCTTGCGGCATTTTCTGCCGCACGGCCGGGAACTGGCGCTGATCCTCGCCTCCTCCGCCGGACTCATGGCCTTCGAACTCGCCCTGCCACTCACCGCCGGATTCCTGGTCGAGCGCGTCCTCGGCAACCGGTCCACCGGGGGAGCGTGGACGGCCTGCGCCATCCTGGCCGGTCTGGTCGTCCTCTATTTCTCCTTGTCCGTGGCGCGATCGTTTCTGGTCACCAGGCGCCAGGCCGTCATCGAGAAGCGGCTCACCCTGGGCATCGTAGGACATATGGCGGACCTGCCCTACGACTTCTTCACCGTGCGCAACTCGGGTGATCTCGCGCTACGGGTCCGCACCGGCAACGTGCTCGTCCAGGTCCTGAGCCTCACCGCGGTCTCGGCCGTCTTCGACAGCCTGCTCATCGTCGTCTACCTGGTCGCCATTGCCGTCGCGAACCCGCTCCTGTCGCTTCTGGTCACCGTGCTGGTCGTCGTGCAGACCGGCATCCTCGTGCTGACCTGGCGCCGGCAGACCGGGCTGAGCCAAGAAGTCCTCGAACGCCAGACCAAGGCCCAGGAGGAACTGGTGGAGATGCTGGAGAGCATCACCACCCTCAAAGCCGCCGGCATGGACGGCCGGGCAGTGGAGCGCTGGTCTCACACCTTGGTCCATGAGGTCAACAAGCGTCTGAGCGCCCGCCGCAACCTCGCTCTGTTCGCGTCCCTCAGCCGCACGCTGCAGTTCGCCGCGCCCCTGATAGTGCTGGTCGCCGGGATCTGGCTGGTCCTGAGCCACCGCTACTCGCTCGGCGAGGCCATGGGCTTCATGACACTGACCATCGCTCTGTTCATCCCGCTGGAAGGCCTCTTCGACGCCGGCTCCCAGCTGGCCGCGGTCCGGCCCACCCTCGCCAAACTCGACGACGTCCTGCGAGCGGCTCCCGAACCGCGGGGTGCCTTCGCCGAGACCGGCGTGGCCAGGCCCGGCCGGATCAAGGCCGAAGCGGTCGCCTTCCGCTATCCGGGGGCTCCGCGGGCCACCCTCGACGACGTCAGTTTCGAACTCGTTCCAGGGCAGTTCATGGCCATCATCGGCCGTTCGGGCTCCGGGAAGTCCACCCTCGGCATGCTGCTGGCCGGACTGTACACACCCACCGGCGGCACCCTGACCGTCGACGGTACCGACCTGGCCGAACTCGACCGGCCCACCTACCGGCGGCGCATCGGCTACGTCAACCAGAACGCGCACCTCTTCGGCGGCACCATCCGGGACAACATCCTCTTCGGCGGCGACGACATCAGCAAGTCGGATCTGATCACGGCGGTCGGGCTGGCGCACATCCACGAGGAGATCGAAGCCATGCCCATGGGGTACGACACCCTCGTCGCCCCCGGCGGCCACGGGCTGTCGGGAGGACAACGCCAGCGGATCGTGCTGGCCCGGGCGCTGGCGAAGAAGCCCGAACTGGTCATCCTGGACGAGGCGACCAGCGCCCTCGACCCGGCTCTCGAGGAAACCATCATGCGGGGGCTGCTGGACGCGGGGATCACCGTCGTCGTCATAGCCCACCGCCTGACCGTGATGGACGAGGCGGACCAAGTCGTCGTCATGCGCGACGGACGCATCGTCGAGGCGGGTTCCCCCGCCGTCCTCAAGGAGAGCGGAACGGAGTACCTGTGCCTGGCCTGATGGGCCCACGGGTCCGTACCCCGTTCCCCCTGACCTACGAGCAGGAGTGGTTCCACACCAAGACCCTCTCCAGCGGCTGGTCCCACAAGAACACTCAGCTCGCGTTCGAGATCCTGGGCGACCTCGACACGGACGCCCTCGCCGCGGCCGTACGTGCCTTCGTGGTCCGGCACGACGCCCTGCACCTCCAGATGGATCCGGTGCCGGGCCCGCACCCGCTGCAGTGGACCCGGGGCATCGAGGCCGAGGAGGAAGTCGTCCGACGGGTGAAGGTGAAGGCCGCCTCGCCCGCACAGTTCTCCCACTACGCCTCGGTCCTCTTGTCCCGCGACTGCGTCACCCCGTGGTCGTACGGCACACAACGGCCGTTCATCATCAGGCTGCTGCGCTACGACGAGAACCACCACGCGCTGCTGGCCACCTTTCAGAACCTCGTCTTCGACGGCCGGGCCCATCACCTTTTCGGGCATGAGGTCTGGCGCGATTACCAGACCCTGCGCACCGGCGGGTCCCCGCCGGACACGGCCCCCTCGTTCGCCGACGCGGCGGTCCGGCAGCGGGAGCGGACGAGCGAGCGGCTGCGCGAGCAGGCGCTGGCGAGCTGGCGAGAACGCCTGGCCTTCATGACCCGCGCCTCCTGGCCCCGGACCAGCCCCGCCGGGGCCGACCGCGCCGAAGGAGGCATGGTGAGCGCGGAGCTGCCGGCCGCGACGGTCACGGCGCTGCGTGGTCTGTGCGCCGAGTTCCGCTTCACCGTCCTGCAGTCGGCGGTCGGATGGTTCGTCACAGCACTGGCCGCTCGAACCGGCATGTCCGAAGTGGGACTGTGGACCTCGATGGACTCGCGTGCGTCCCGGGACATGGACGTGGTGGGCATGTTCGCCGGCTCCTGCCCCCTGACCTTGCGCGACGCCGACGCCGACGCCTTCTCCGTGCGGACACAGTTGCGTGATCAACTGCTCAACGGGCTCCGGCACCAGAGGCTCGACGCCGAGGACCTCACCGCGCTGACCCGGGAGGCGGAGGAGACCGGCGGCGCGCCCGTCAGCCGCGACATCTACGTCAATCTGCGCCGGTTCGAAGGGAACTCCGCGGTCGCGGAAGACACCGGCGGTCTGCGGATCACGGCTGACGCCTACCCGCTGCACAGGATCACCTTGCATGACACCTTCGCACTTCACCTCCGGTGCACCGAGTTCCGCGACAGCCTGTCCATCGACCTCCTCTACGACGGGCACCGAGCCGACCGCCGGCTGGCACGGTCGGTCCTGGACGACATGGCCGCCGGCCTGGCGGCCACCGTGCCCGCCGGATGACCGGGCAAAGGCGGTGAGGGCCGTCCGCCTCCGCCGTACCCGATTGCGACCCACGCCCCCCAGCAGAGAAGGCGCCATGTCCGACACGCCGATCGACGAGGTACTGACCGCCGTGAGCGAGGTGTTCGGCAGGCCGGTCGTGCCCGAGGACGATTTCTTCGCCCTCGGCGGCGACTCCATCACCGCGGTCGAACTGAGCCTCCGTCTGGAGGAGAGCCTGGGCGTCGAGGTCGACGTCGAACTGGTCGTCAGTCTCCCTGACCTCGCGGCACTCGCCGCCGCGCTCGCGCAGCCCTCTCCCGCCTCGCCGACATCCAAGCACTGAGGAATCATGAAGCCTTATCTCTGGGACCCCTGGGCCACCGCGCGGACCCACCCGGACCGCGTGGCCGTGATCGCCGACGGCGAGCAGAGCACGTACGGCGATCTCACCGGCCGCGCGGATGCCCTGGCCCGGGGGCTGCGCGCCCACGGGATCCCGGACGGCGCGGTCGTGTCGACCGACATCCCCACCGGACCGGCCTTCTTCGCGCTGGCCCTGGCCGCGCTGCGACACGGCTTCGGTCTCTTCCCCATCGACCGTGAGCTGCTGGAGATTCCCATGGGATCGTCCCTGCTCGCCTCGGTGTCCACAGCCGCGCACATCAGTGCGCAGCCCTGGGCCGACGGCCCCGCCCTGCCCTGCCCGGTCGTGACCGACACGCAGTTGACGGCCCGGGCGGACGGCCCCGGCACGCCCGCGACGCCGCCCGCCGCGGGCCGCCTCGTGTTTGCCACCTCCGGCACCACCGGACTGCCGCAAGCGGTGGCGCGGACACGTCCACGCAGGCCGTACCGCGGGGTCGCGGTCGTCGAACGCTACGGCGCCGGAGCCGGCCGGGGCCCGCACCTGATGGCCAACCCGACCTACCACCTGGGCACTCTCGGCCCCGCCCTGTACGCGCTGCAGGCGGGCAGCACGGTCGTCGTCCAGCGAACCTGGTCCTGCGACGCCTTCACGGAACTGGCGGACCGTCACCGTGCGGACAGCGTCATGGTCAGCCCCGACCGCCTGACCGACCTCGTCGAGGCCGGCGCGGCACCGCGCCACCC
Source organism: Streptomyces sp. NPDC043878 (assembly GCF_056435735.1). Lineage (NCBI taxonomy): Bacteria > Bacillati > Actinomycetota > Actinomycetes > Kitasatosporales > Streptomycetaceae > Streptomyces > Streptomyces sp. NPDC043878. The sequence continues at coordinate 165,560 of NZ_JBWKDW010000016.1, read as the reverse complement.
CTTCCAGGTCGTCTTCCACGGCGGAGCCGCCTGCCCACCTGGGGTCAAGCGCGCGGCCATCGACCTGTTCGGGCCGGTCCTGCACGAGTACTACGGCACATCCCACGGTGTCATCACCGAGATCACGACGGCGGAGTGGCTGGCCAGGCCCGGGTCGGTCGGGCGGCCCCTGCCGGGGATCCGTGTCGAGATCTCGCGGGAGGGCCGGCCCGTGCCCGCGGGCGAGACCGGGGACATAGACATCCGGCTGCGGGCGGCCGACCGGGATCCGTCCGACACCGGCGTGCTGAAGACCGGGGACGTGGGCCATCTCGACGACGAGGGATATCTGTTCGTCCTCGGCCGGGCCGAGAACCCGCAGGAGATCCGGATGGCGCGACTCGAGCACGACATCCGATTGCTGCCCGGAGTCACCGATGCCGCCGCCGTCGACGGCGCCGTAGACGGACCGGTGTGCTTCGTGGAACACGGTCACGGTACCGACTTCCAGGACCCGGTGCCCGCCATCGAGGCCACGGCGGAACAACTGGACCTGCCCTGCCCGCGCGTCGTTCTCGCGGTTTCGGGCTCCCTGCCCCGTACGCCCAGCGGCAAGCTGAGGCGGGCCGATCTCGGCGTCCTGGCCCGGAGCGCTCCCCATGGCCCCCGGTAGCGGAGGACCAGCCCACGACTCCGTCACAGCCGCCGGATGGCTCCGGCACCACGCCCGGCACCGGCCGGACGCCATCGCCCTGACCAGCTGGGACGAAGGGGAGATCCGGCGTCGTACGACCTTCGGTGAACTGGACCGGCTGGTGGACACCGTCGCCCGCGCGCTGCGGGGCCTGGACGCCGAACCCGGACAACGGGTGGTCCTGGTCCTGCCGAACGACGAGACGTTCGCCGCCGTCCTGCTGGCCGTGATCGGCACCAGACTCGTCGCGGTTCCCGCCCCGGGCCCGCGCACGATGCGGGCCGAGGCGTTCGAGCAGAGACTGCGGACCATCGTTCGGGACTGCTGCCCGGCTCTTGTGATCACCACCGAAGCGTGGCGGGACACGGTGCGCCCCGCGCTGGAGGACTCCGCAACGCGGGTCCGGATCCGCACCTGGGAGGAGCTGCCGGCGGTCGCCGCCGCCCTGCCGGAGGGCAGCGGCGCGCCCGACGCACGGGTGAGCCCGCGAACACCCGCGTTTCTCCAGTACACCTCCGGATCGACCGGCTCTCCCAAGGGCGTCGTCATCGGTCACCGCGCACTGCGGTCGAGTTGCCGCCAGGCGGCCGCCTGCTACCGCGAGAGCCCGGCGGACGTCGCCGTGACATGGGTGCCGCTCAGCCACGACATGGGTCTGATTACCGGAATCCTCAGGCCGCTGTTCAGCGGATACGAGTCCGTGCTCATGCCGACCGAGCGCTTCGCCCGCCGCCCGGCGGAATGGCTCTCCGCTCTCACCGTCTGCCGCGGCACGCTGTCCAGCGCTCCCGACTTCGCGTACGACCTGTGCGCGCGCAAGACCACCGACGACGAGATGGCCACCCTGGACCTGCGTGCCTGGCGGGTCGCGCGCAGCGCGGGAGAGGTGGTCCGCACCGCCACCGCCGAGCGGTTCGCCGCCCGGTTCGCGGCAGCGGGGTTCCGGGCCGAGGTCCTGTGTCCCTCGTACGGGATGGCGGAGGCGACCCTCACGGTCACCGCCACCACCCCCGAACTCCCGCCGCTCCGCCTCGCCGTCAGTACCGAAGCACTGCGTACGGGCCGCGCGGTCCGCGCCGCGCGGGGAGCCCCCTCCACCACCCTGCTCTCCTCGGGCGTCCCGCTGCCGGGAACCCGGGTACGCATCGGCGACGGCCGCCAGGACGAGCACCGCGTGGGAGAGATCCACATCCGGGGCCCGCAACTCTTCAGCGGCTACTGGTGCAAGCCGGTCCGGCGATCCCGTTGGCACCCCACCAGGGACCTGGGGTTCCTCGACGGCGGCCAACTGTTCGTCCTCGGACGGGCGGACGACGTACTCGTGCACCGTGGCCGCAACTTCCACCCGGCGGACATCGCCGCGGCCTGTGCCGCCGTACCGGGCCTCAGACCGGGGCGGTGCGCCGCCTTCACCGTCGAGGACGAGGCGGCCGGCGACCTCCTGTGCCTGGTGTCGGAAGTGACCGGCGGCCCCGGCGCACCGTCCCCCGCGCACGTGGCCGCCCAGGTGCGGCGCCGGCTCGCCCAGGTCCTCGACCTGTACGTCTCCGAGGTCGCCCTGCTGCCCGCGGGCGGCCTTCCCGTTACGACCAGCGGCAAGGTGCGGATCTCCGAGACGAAACAGCGCTTCGAGCGAGGCGACCTGCCCGTTCTCCGGCCCCACGTGCCCCGGCGCACATCGTCTGAGCACAGAGAGGAACGCATGACATGACCATTGCGCACTCCACGACACTGTCCCGGTGGGTCGGCGACCCGGTGGCCTTCGCCGCCGACCACTGGCGCCGCCGCCCCGGTGTCTTCACTCCCGGCGGCCCCCTCGTCAGTCCCTTCACGCCGGCCGACGTGGACGACGCCCTCGCCAGCGGCTTCCTGCACGAGCCCTACTTGGAGATGACCGGCGCCGAGGGTCCCCTGCCCGCCGACACCTACTTCTCGGCACGTTCGGTCCGAGGCGTCTCCCACCCGGGGTTCGCTGACCAGAAGAAGATACGGGGGCTGATCGAGCAGGGCGCGACCGTGCTCATGCACAGGGTCGACCAGTGGCACGGCCCCACCCGCGATCTCCTGGCACGTCTGTCGGCCGAACTCCAGCGGCCGGTGGAGGCGTTCTGCTTCGTCACCCCGTCCGGCGCCCAGGGGGCTCCACTGCATCGCGACGACGCCGATGTGCTCGTTCTCCAACTGGCCGGCAGCAAGGACTGGCGTGTCTGCGAGGGACCGGCGAACGGTGAATGGCGCGAGGGAAGTGTGGAAGGGGAGAAGCCGGCGGAGGTGCTGCGCGCCACCGTGCACGCCGGGGACGTCCTGTACATCCCACGCGGCTTCGCCCACGAGGCCGTCGGGAGCGGCGGCCTGTCCGTGCACCTGTCACTGACGATCCGTGAGGTCCACAAGGGCGATCTGTTCCGCAGCCTCCAGAAGCTCACGGCCAGGGCGATGAACGTCGAAGCGCGCCCGCTGGACGACGCAGCCGTCCTCGCCGCCGCCGCCGCCATGCTCGAGCACGTGAACAAGGCACTGGCCGGTCTGACCCCCCAGGACCTGGTGGACCACGCCAGGCGGACCAGGCTTGCCGCCCTGCCCGATCCCGGCGCACCGGTCTCCCTCGGTGACCTGGCTGGCGGATACGCCGATCCGCGGTGATCCCGCGCGTCCCGACGGCGGAAGCCGCACCGGTCGCCATCGGGCGTCCGCGGCTGTGCTGACACCCGCGGCTGTGCTGACACCGGGCACCGGTGCGCGGACCCCGGCCGGCCCGTCGTCGTAGCGGCTAGGGGACCGGATGGTCCGCCCGCGCCCGGTGCCGCTCCGCTCGCTGCACCCGGGTGCCGGCCGCCGTCCCGCAGCCATCCCTCGGAAGCGGCCCCGGGACCGCGGGGTTCCGGGTGCGGGCAGCTCCCGCGCTCATCGATTCCGTACTGATCGTGCGCTGATCGCCGTGAGCCACTATGGCCGTAACCGAACAGGTCGGGCGCGTGCAGCGCTCCATGCCGAGCGGCGTCTACGACAGGTCTCCCCTGCGAGTCGCCGTCAATCGGGCCGGCAGGGTGCAGTCGAAAGCCACAGGAGCACGAATGGGTCATTCTGCGCTGACAACGGACAGAGAGGTCTTGGTTTTTCTCGACCGCAAGCACCAGATGCAGTACGGGAGTCCGGAATTCTTCCGGCAGTTCGGCGGGTCGGGCGAGGAACTGTACGGAAGGCCGTTCCGCTACCTCATAGAATCGGACCTCCGCGAGGCTCTCGACCGCGGCCTGAACCAGCTGCTCGTCGGAGACCGGGACCAGTTCAGTCACCGCATAGCACTGCGGCGACGGTCTGCCACACCACTCAGTGCCGTGCTCACGGCGACAGCCCTGTGGGGAAGTTCGCCGAACAGGGCCGTGGCCATACAGCTCTTCCACCCCACGGACCCCGCCGGGCCGAAGACTGTCAGCGAGAGTCTGGTCATCGGTGAGATGGCGGCGAAAATCCTCGAAGGAACCGCGGCAGGACTGACATCAGAATTCCTGGCCTCACGCTTATTCGTCAGCCCCAAGACCATCGATTACCACATCTCGCGCATGCTCCGGCAGTTCGGCATGCCGAATCGGGTGGCGCTGATCGCGCTGGCCTACTCGACGGGAATGCTGCAAACCAATTCGTGGCCGCCCCGGGTCGCCGATGAGTTCATAAAATAGGAATCCGGATGAGTCTATGCCCTGCCCCTCGTCTGACTCGCGGCCCGTCATCAGGACGCGTCGCTATTTCCCCGGATGGTCCTTGTTTCTCGTAAGGGGTAGGAGTGGAGCTCATGCGCAGAGCGTGGCAGGGCGGCGGAACGTCCCGTTCGGACGCCGACCCGGACGCGGGGGTCGATACCGGCCCCACTCAGCTGAATCTCTTAGGGCCGCTCGAGATCCTCGTGTCCGGTGCCACCGTGTCCCCGGGAGGGGCGAAACCGCAGATCCTCTTCGCCTACCTGTGTCTCCACGCCAACCGGCATGTCTCGGTCGACAACCTCATCGAGGCCGTCTGGGGGGAGGCGCCACCCTCGAGCGCCAAGAAGAACATTCAACTGTACGTGAGCCGTCTGCGCCGGCAGTTCGCCTACGCGACCGGCGTCCGTCTGATCACGACCAGCGATGGGTACCAGCTCACAGCCGAGTCCGATCAGGTCGACCTGGATCGGTGCCAGCAACTGTGGCAGCTCGGCCAGGAAAGCCTCCACAACGGTGCGCCCAAGGAGGCCGGCAGGCTGCTGCGTGAGGCGATCCGGTTGTGGCGGGGCAAGCCTCTGAGTGGCCTCACCCACACTCTGGTCATGCAGGCCGAGGCCGCCAGGCTGGAACAGTTCCGGCTCGGACTGCTGATGAAGTACTTCCAGGCGCAGCTAGCGGACGGCCAGCACTTCGAGATAATCCCCGAACTCCTCGCCACGGTCGCTGATTACCCGCACCAGGAACGACTGCGCGCGGATCTCATGATGGCCCTGTGGCGGTCCGGCCAACGCCACGCCGCGCTGGCCACCTATCGCGAGGCGTACCAACTGCTGGCCGACGACCTGGGAATCTTCCCCGGACGGCAGTTGCATGCGCTGCACCAGGCGATCCTGGCCGACGACGCGGAGATCATGGGTGGCTTGACGACGGACCGGAGCGTCGCTCCATGACGTCGTTCACGGCCCGCGGGAAGGCGCTCTCGTCGCGGAGGCGGTCGTCGCGGAATTGGGCACAGCAACCACCGATTCACCGCCCGACCTGCACATTGATCACCTGTTGATCACGGTCTGCCAGCATGGCCAATCGCGGCGGGCCCCGTGGCACGCGGCGCAGAACTCACCAGAACGGATACATGAAGTGAAGCGATACAAATCCGGCGCTCCGCTGCGTCGGTCTCTCCTGGTCGCCGTCCTGGCGCTGCCGTTCATCCTGGCCGTCGTCATCGGCGGTTCCCCCGTCAGCGCTGTGGCGGGCCATCCGTCATCCGGCACGGTGAAGCACCACGACTGGGCGGCCGACGACCCGACGAGGTGGAACGGCACGGGGTCGTGACTCCCCTGGCCCACCTCGTGACCGGCCGGCGACAGGCGGTCGGCGCGGGCGATCGCCAGGTCACGTCCGCTGAAGTGGTGTATCGACGGCCACTCGGTGATCTCGTTTTGAGGCTGTGCGGTCCTACCTTGGTCGCGGGTTGGACCGGCCGTCGTAAGGTCCGGAGACCCAGAGGCACCGGGTAGGGCTTCTCTGCGGCTGCCCTCGATGGTTCCACTCACCTGGCCACCCGGCGTCTCACGACGACTCGGCCGCTGATCAGGAGCTGCGAACGCCTTCGAGCGGATCGCTGAGCAGGACCACGCCGGCGAGGTCGTCCGGGAGAACAGCACATAGAACGACCGGAGGAACTGGTGGCCCGGATCTGGGCGGGTACGGACATCGGCAAGACTCATCACCGTTGCGTGGCATACCTGGCGTCGGCCCGCTGCCGGCGCCGAGTTCCTTGCGGCCACCGCCGGCGACATGAGCCGCTACGGCAGCCCATCCGCTCAGCACTCGATGATGTTCACAGCCAGCCCGCCCCGGGCCGTCTCCTTGTACTTGACGCTCATGTCCGCGCCGGTCTCCTTCATCGTCTTGATGACCTTGTCCAGGGACACCAGGTGCGAGCCGTCGCCGCGCATCGCCATGCGGGCCGCCGTGACCGCCTTCACCGCGGCCATGCCGTTGCGCTCGATGCACGGGATCTGGACCAGACCGCCGACGGGGTCGCAGGTCAGGCCGAGGTTGTGCTCCATGCCGATCTCGGCCGCGTTCTCGACCTGTTCGGGGCTGCCGCCGAGGACCTCGGCGAAGGCGCCGGCCGCCATCGAGCAGGCCGAGCCGACCTCGCCCTGGCAGCCGACCTCGGCGCCCGAGATGGAGGCGTTCTCCTTGAACAGCATGCCGATCGCGCCGGCCGCGAGCAGGAAGCGGACCACGCCGTCCTCGTCGGCGCCGGGCACGAAGTTGATGTAGTAGTGCAGGACCGCCGGGATGATGCCGGCCGCGCCGTTGGTCGGGGCGGTCACCACCCGGCCGCCGGCCGCGTTCTCCTCGTTGACCGCCATCGCGTAGAGCGTGATCCACTCCATGGCGTGCGCGAGCGGGTCGCCCTCCGCGCGGAGCTGGCGCGCCGACATCGCGGCCCGGCGGCGCACCCGCAGCCCGCCCGGCAGGATGCCCTCGCGGGACATGCCGCGCGCCACACACGCCTGCATGACCCGCCAGATCTCCAGGAGACCGGTGCGGATCTCGTCCTCCGTGCGCCAGGCCCGCTCGTTCTCCAGCATCAGCGCGGAGATCGACAGACCCGTCTCCTGCGTCAGGCGCAGCAGCTCGTCGCCCGTGCGGAAGGGGTACTTGAGGACGGTGTCGTCCAGCTTGATGCGGTCGGCGCCGACCGCGTCCTCGTCGACGACGAAGCCGCCGCCCACCGAGTAGTACGTCTTGGACAGCAGCTCCGCCCCCGAGGCGTCGTACGCCCACAGGGTCATGCCGTTCGCGTGGTAGGGCAGGGTCTTACGGCGGTGCAGGACGAGGTCGTCGTCGAAGGAGAAGGGGATCTCGTGCTCGTCCAGGAGGCGGAGGCGGCCGTCCTGCCTGATCCGCTCGACCCGTTCGTCCGCGCCCTCCACGTCCACCGTCCGCGGGGAGGCGCCCTCCAGGCCGAGCAGCACCGCCTTGGGGGTGCCGTGGCCGTGGCCGGTCGCGCCGAGGGAGCCGTACAGCTCGGCGCGGGCCGAGGCGACGGAGCCCAGCAGGTCCTCGTTGCGCAGTCGGAGGGCGAACAAGCGCGCCGCCCGCATCGGGCCGACCGTGTGGGAGCTGGACGGGCCGATGCCGATCGAGAACAGGTCGAAGACCGAGATGGCCACGGTGACTCCTCAAAACGGGGGTGGAACATGGGGCGGGGCACCGCGCGCGCCGCAGCAGCATGTGCTTCCAGTGTGCGCGGTGCCCCGAACAAACGGGACTGGCTGCCCGACTAACGGGACTGGCTGCCCAGCGTGGGATACAGCGGGTGCTTCTCGGCCAGGGCCGTCACCCGGGTCTTCAGGGCTGCCACGTCGGCCTCCCCGAAGGAGGCGGGCGCCTTGAGGGTCTCCGCGATGATGTCCGCGACCTCCGCGAAGTCCTCGGCCGTGAAGCCGCGGGTGGCGAGGGCCGGCGTGCCGATGCGCAGACCGGAGGTCACCATCGGCGGCCGCGGGTCGTTCGGGACGGCGTTGCGGTTGACGGTGATGCCCACCTCGTGGAGGCGGTCCTCGGCCTGCCGGCCGTCCAGCTCGGACTCGCGCAGGTCGACCAGGATCAGGTGCACGTCGGTGCCGCCGGACAGCACGTTCACGCCGGCCTCGCGGGCGTCCGGAGCCGTCAGGCGCTCGGCCAGCAGCCGCGCGCCCTCCACCGTACGCCGCTGGCGCTCCTTGAACTCCTCGCTCGCCGCGACCTTGAAGGACACCGCCTTCGCCGCGATCACGTGCTCCAGGGGACCGCCCTGGAAGCCGGGGAAGACCGACGAGTTGAGCTTCTTGGCGAAGTCCTGCTTCGCCAGGATGATGCCGCCGCGCGGGCCGCCCAGCGTCTTGTGGGTGGTGGAGGTGACGACGTCCGCGTACTCCACCGGGTTCGGGTGGAGTCCGGCCGCGACCAGGCCCGCGAAGTGCGCCATGTCGACCCACAGATAGGCGCCGACCTCGTCCGCGATCCGGCGGAACTCCGCGAAGTCCAGCTGCCGCGGATACGCCGACCAGCCGGCGATGATCACCTTCGGGCGGTGCTCCTTGGCGAGCTGCTCGACCTCGGCCATGTCGACCAGGCCGGAGTCCTCCACGTGGTAGGCGACCACGTTGAACTGCTTGCCGGAGAAGTTCAGCCGCATCCCGTGGGTCAGGTGGCCGCCGTGCGCCAGGTCCAGGCCGAGGATGGTGTCGCCGGGCTGGGCCAGCGCGAACAGGGCGGCCTGGTTGGCGGAGGCACCCGAGTGCGGCTGCACGTTGGCGTACTCGGCGCCGAACAGCTCCTTGACCCGGTCGATCGCGATCTGCTCGGCGACGTCGACGTGCTCGCAGCCGCCGTAGTAGCGGCGGCCCGGGTAGCCCTCGGCGTACTTGTTGGTGAGGACCGAGCCCTGCGCCTCCATGACCGCCACCGGGGCGAAGTTCTCCGAGGCGATCATCTCGAGCGTGGACTGCTGGCGCCGCAGTTCGGCGTCGACCGCGGCGGCGATCTCCGGGTCGAGCTCGTGCAGCGGCGTGTTCAGGTGCGACGTGTGATCGGACATGGGGCTACGACTCCTCAGCCGGCGGAAAAGGCGGTGTACTCGTCGGCGGAGAGCAGGTCGGCCGGCTCGTCCGTCACGCGTACCTTGAACAGCCACCCGCCCTCGAAGGGAGCGGAGTTCACCAGCGACGGGTCGTTGACGACGTCCTCGTTGACCTCGGTGACCTCGCCGGACACCGGGGAGTACAGGTCGCTGACCGACTTGGTCGACTCCAGCTCGCCGATGGTCTCGCCCGCGGTCACGGTGGCACCGGCGTCCGGGAGCTGGACGAAGACCACGTCGCCGAGCGCGTTGGCCGCGTGCTCGGTGATGCCGACCGTCGCGACGCCGTCCGCGGCGGCCGACAGCCACTCGTGCTCTTTGCTGTAGCGCAGCTGCTGGGGGTTGCTCATGGCCTGAATTCTCCTGTACGCGGGGGAGTGCTGGTGAATGGGAAGGGGGGTGAACACGCGTGAGCAGGCACGATGTGCCCGACATCACGTGCGGACGGCTGCGGCCGTGCGGATGGCGGCCGCGACGGTCACGGCCGGGACGGTGACGGCCGTGCCGAGGCCGACGGTGTCACGTCCGCCGGCCGGTGGGACGACAGTGTCACTTCCGCCGCTTGTAGAACGGCAGAGCCACGACCTCGTAGGGCTCGTGGGTGCCCCGGATGTCCACGCCGACCCCGGGTGAACCCGGCCGCGCGTGCGCCGCGTCGACGTACGCCATCGCGATCGGCCGGCCGAGCGTGGGGGAGGGGGCGCCGGAGGTGACCTCGCCGATCACCTCGCCGCCGGCGACCACGGGGTACCCGGCGCGCGGGACGCGGCGGCCCTCGGCGACCAGGCCGACCAGGACGCGCGGCGGGGTTCCGGCCGAACGCTCGGCGGCCTCGCTCAGCGCCTCGCGCCCCACGAAGTCGCCCTCCTTCTCGAACTTCACCACCCGGCCGAGCCCGGCGTCGAAGGGGGTGAGCGAGGTCGACAGCTCGTGCCCGTACAGCGGCATGCCCGCCTCCAGGCGCAGCGTGTCCCGGCAGGACAGGCCGCAGGGGACCAGGCCGGCGCCCTCGCCGGCCCTGGTCAGCGCCTGCCACAGCTCGACGGCGTGCTCCGGCTTCACGAACAGCTCGAAGCCGTCCTCACCGGTGTATCCGGTGCGCGCGATCAGCGCGGGGACGCCGGCGACGGTGCCGGGCAGGCCCGCGTAGTACTTCAGGCCGTCCAGGTCGGCGTCGGTGAGCGACTTCAGGATGCCGGGGGACTCGGGGCCCTGCACGGCGAGCAGCGCGTAGCCGTCGCGGTCGTCGCGTACCTCGGCGTCGAAGCCCGCGGCCCGCTCCACCAGGGCGTCCAGGACCACCTGGGCGTTGGAGGCGTTGGCGACGACCATGTACTCCCGCTCCTGGAGCCGGTACACGATCAGGTCGTCGAGGATGCCGCCGTCCGGCCGGCAGATCATGGTGTAGCGGGCGCGGCCCACGCCGATCGTGCCCATGTTGCCGACCAGGGCGAAGTCCAGCAGGGCCACGGCCTCCGGGCCGGTGACGGTGATCTCACCCATGTGCGAGAGGTCGAAGAGACCGGCCCGGGTGCGTACGGCGTTGTGTTCGTCGCGCTCGGAGCCGTAGCGCAGCGGCATGTCCCAGCCGGCGAAGTCGGTCATCGTCGCGCCCAGCGAACGGTGCAGGGCGTCGAGCGCGGTATGACGGGGTGCGGTACTGCTCATCGGTCGGTCGTCTCCCAGGGCATGACGGCGAGGTCGTTCCTCCCCATCTGTCATCGGAACCTGAGAGGTTCGCCATGACCCGCGAAACGGTCGTCATGGTTTGCACCTTGGGTGGAGCCACTGTCGCAGCGGCCCGCTTTTCAGATGTGCCTCGCCCGCGCGGTAACGGGGCCTGAGAGATTCAAGGGAGGGACTTGCTCCTTCGGCGCCCCGGCGACGTGCTGCCGAGGACTCTCCCGCGCGGATTCAAGCGGCCGGTATGCAGTTGGCGCGGCCATCATTGCACGGCTCACCCGAACCTGGCAGACCACCTCTGTGACCGGCTTGTGGCAGGAAGCGCACGAAAACGCGAGACACCGCGCATTGCCTTCTCTTTACACTTGGCGGGGAGGGTACTCGTGCCCACCCCAGGGGAGGACGATCACGGTGAAGAGGACCACTGCGTACGCCGCGACCTCGGCCGTCGCGCTGCCCGAGCAGCCTTCGGCCCCGGCCCGCGGGGCGTGCGGGGCACGCCCGGCACCCGTCCTGCGCGACCTGCGCGAGCGCGGCGGCCACAGCCCGCACGCCCTCCTCTTCGGACCCCGCGACCTCGTCGTGATCACCGGGCTGCCCGGCAGCGGCAAGTCCACGCTCATGCGGCGTACCGTGCGCGGCCTGCGCGTCGACTCCCAGGACACCCGCGACCGCTGGGACTCCCGGACGCCGCGCCTGCTGCCGTACGCCCTCTACCGGCCGCTCGTACGGCTGGCCCACTACGCCGGGCTGCGCCGCGCCCTGCGCACCGGCGAGGGCGTCGTCGTGCACGACTGCGGCACGCAGGCGTGGGTGCGCGGCTGGCTGGCCCGCGCGGCCCGCCGCCGGGGCGGCACCCTCCATCTGCTGGTGCTCGACGTCCCGCCCGAGACCGCGCGGGCCGGCCAGCGCGAGCGCGGCCGGGGCGTCTCCCGCTACGCCTTCCTGCGCCACCGCACGGCGGCCGGCCGGCTGCTGCGCTCGGCGGAGCGGGGCGACCTGCCCGACGGCTGCGGTTCGGCGGTCCTGCTGGACCGCGACGCGGTGGACGTGCTCGGCCGGATCGGTTTCACCGGCTGACCCGGCGCGGGGCGCCACCCGATAGCCTTTCCAGCCAACCAGTGGTTCTCGGCAGGCGGTCAGACACAGATGGACTTCCCGGCGGACTTTCCCGCGAACTTCCCGGCGCAGGCACACCCCCATCCGCACGGCGGATGGCCCGGCAACGAGCTGGAGGAGGTGCTCTCCGCCGCCCTCGGCATGCCCGCGGCCGGGGGGCGGATCATCGAGGTGCTCGGCCGCAGCTTCGTCTGGGTGCCGCTGCCCGCCGGCGGTGGTCCCCGCAGCGGCCCGCTCGACCTGCCCACGCTGGAGATCGAGGGCCAGACCTACGTGCCGGTCTTCAGCTCCGAGGAGCAGTTCCGGCAGGTCACCGGCTCGCACCTGGCGTACACGATCGCGCCCGCCGTGGAGTTCGCGCGCGGTCTGCCACCGCAGGTGGGCATCGCGGTCAATCCGGACGGCATGGTCGGCGTGCCGCTGCCGCCGCCCGCCGTGGCCGAACTGTGCCGCGCTGGACGGACCCCGCTGGACGGCCCGGCGACCGGCGGCCGGGTCCGGCTCTTCGAACCCGACTGGCAGGACGACCCGGTGGACTTCCTGGCCGCCGCGTCGGCCGAGTTCGCCTCGACGGGCGTCGTGCGCACCGCCCGCCGCTGCCTCGCCGCCATCGAGACGGCCGACCCGGTGATGTTCGTCGGCGTCGAACTCTCCCAGTGGGAGGGCGACTTGAGGGCCCTGCCGACGGAGGCGCTGGGCCGCGCCCTGGCCCGCGTCCCGGTTCCCTGGCCGGTCAACCTGGTGCTGATGGACCTGACCCAGGACCCGGTCGCCGAGTGGTTGCGCGGACAGGTCCGCCCCTTCTGGCAGTACGGTCCCTAGGTGCCGCTGCCGCCGGGGGCCGCGGCCGCGGGAGGGCGATGAGCCGTGCGCTCCTGGGCGGTCGCTGTCGGCCGGGCCGCCTAAGCTGGTTTCATATCCGGAGTCTTCCGAAGGGGCGGTAACAGGTGAGCGCGAGCGGCACCGCCGCGGCCGGGCAGGTCGAGCACATGCTGCGCCAAGTGACGCCCGGGCGTTACGACGCCTACGAGGCGCTGCTCCGCGCCCTCGCGACCCCTTCCTCCGGCCAGGTCTGGATGCTCCTGTGGCACGGCCAGGCCGGGTCGCCCGACGCCCAGTACGGGAACATGGAGGTCGACGGCCACGGCTACGCCCCCTGTGTCACCTCCGCCCAGGAGCTCTCGGCCAGCGGCTGGAACCGGTCGTACGAAGTGGTCGACGCCCTGGACGTGGCCCGCACCCTCTATCCCGACCACTACGGCCTCTGGCTGAACCCGCACGCCCCCGGCGGCGGACTCGGCATCCCCTGGCTGGACCTGCGGCGGATCACGACCGGCCTGGAGCGCCAGCCCGCCGGGCCGCTCCGGCTGTCCGAACCGGGCATCGAGATCCCGCAGTTCTACGCCCTGCTCGTACAGAACGCCCACCGCACCCCGGCCGTCCGCGCGTTGCGGCGCGCCTGGGTGCAGCCCGCGCTGGGGGCGCCGTATCTGGCCATCGGCCTGGACGTGTACGACACCAGTCCGCCCGCGGTGGACTCGGTGCGGGCGATGATGCAGCAGTCCATCGGCGCCGTCCCGGACGGGCTGCCGGTGTCGACGGTGGCGATGTCCGACGAGTACGACCCGGTCGCGATGTGGATGCGGGCGAGCGCCCGGCCGTTCTACGACCGGGAGGCGCACGCCGCGCCGTCCCAGGCGCCGGCCCCGGCGGCCGGCTACGGGTATCCGCCGGCCCAGGGCGGATACTGATCCGGAATCGGACGGCCGCCGCGTCCGCATTTCGGTGACCGCGGCCTCACGCACAGTTCTCCGCGCGTAGATGTGGGTGGAACCTACCCTTCTGTCCCGGTTGTCCCAACTGACACACGTCCGACCCCCGTTACCCACTGTCCGCATAACGGAATCCCCCAGATAGCATCACAGTTGCGCATACTTTCTCCATCAGGTCTGGCACGTGATCGTGAAGCCGTTGAAGACTCGCCTCTCAGGCGCGAGGCCGTCGATCCCCTGAGCGACATCAGCGCGGGATCAGCGTGGCGGTGGCCGTACCCACCGCGGCCGCCACGCACCAGTACCAGCAGATCGAGCCGCCGACAGCGGCGGTAAATGGGGCCGGTCACCACCGGCGAGAGGGGTCAGGTCACTGTGACCGCACCGATCGAGACCACCGGGGCGGCAGCCGAGGCGCAGCCGGAGGCTGTGCTCATCGGCGCCGGGAAGGGGCAGATCGAGGGCCGTTCCCTTGGACAGATCGCCTGGTCCCGCTTCAAGAGGGACCGCATCGCCGTCGCCGGCGGTGTCATCGTCGTCCTGCTGATCCTGGTCGCGGTGCTCTCCCGGCCCATCCAGGCCCTGTTCGGCCTGGACCCCAACGCCTTCCACCAGGACCTGATCGACCCCAACACCTCGCTGCCCAAGGGCGCCTGGGGTGGCATGAGCTGGGACCACCCGCTCGGTGTGGAGCCGAAGTTCGGCCGTGACATCGCCACCCGCATCCTCGAGGGTTCCTGGGTCTCCCTGGTCGTCGCCTTCGGCGCCACGATCCTGTCCAACACGATCGGCGCGGTCCTCGGCGTCGTCGCCGGCTACTACGGCGGCCGGGTCGACACCGTCATCAGCCGGCTGATGGACACCTTCCTCGCCTTCCCGCTGCTGCTGTTCGCCATCGCCATCTCGGCCACGCTGCAGGGCGGCGCCTTCGGCCTGGAGGGCCTGCCGCTGCACATCAGCGTGCTGATCTTCGTCATCGGCTTCTTCAACTGGCCCTACCTCGGCCGCATCGTCCGCGGCCAGACGCTGGCCCTGCGCGAGCGGGAGTTCGTGGACGCCTCCCGCGGCATGGGCGCCAAGGGCCCGTACATCCTGTTCCGGGAGCTGCTCCCGAACCTGGTCGGCCCGATCATCGTCTACTCGACGCTGCTCATCCCGACCAACATCCTCTTCGAGGCCAGCCTGAGCTTCCTCGGTGTCGGCATCCAGCCCCCGCAGGCGTCGTGGGGCGGCATGCTCAACCAGGCCGTCGACTTCTACCAGGTCGATCCGCAGTACATGATCGTGCCCGGCCTCGCCATCTTCGTGACCGTGCTGGCGTTCAACCTGCTCGGCGACGGTCTCCGCGACGCTCTCGACCCGCGCAGCCGCTGACCAGCGGCTACAGCGAGAGTCCATCAAGTTTTCACCAATGGAGGGGAAGCAGACCATCATGCGAAGGTCAGCGCTGGCCGCAGTTGCGGCCATCGGCGGAGCGAGCCTGCTCATCGCAGGCTGCAGCAAGGCCGATGACACGAATGACAACGACGGAAGCAAGTCGGCTGGGGCCAACGCAGCGACCAAGGACGTCGTCAACGCCTCGACCAAGAAGGGGGGCACGGTCACGTACGAGTACTCGGACGTGCCGGACTCCTTCGACCCCGGCAACACGTACTACGCGTACATGTACAACCTGAGCCGGCTCTACGCCCGCCCGCTGATGACCTTCAAGCCCGCCGCGGGCGAGAAGGGCAACGAGCTGGTCCCGGACCTCGCCGCGAGCGCGGGTGTGCCGTCGGACGGCGGCAAGACCTGGACGTACAAGCTGCGTACCGGCCTGAAGTACCAGGACGGCACCGCGATCACGTCCAAGGACGTCAAGTACGCGGTCGAGCGCTCCAACTTCGCGCGTGACGTGCTCTCCCTCGGCCCGAACTACTTCCAGCAGTTCCTCCAGGGCGGCGACAAGTACAAGGGTCCCTACAAGGACAAGAAGGGTCTGTCGTCCATCGAGACGCCGGACGACAACACGGTCGTCTTCCACCTGAAGACGGCGTTCCAGGAGTTCGACTACCTGGTCGCGACGCCTCAGACGGCCCCGGTGCCCGAGGCGAAGGACAAGGGCATCGACTACGTCAAGAACATCGTGTCCTCGGGTTCGTACCAGTTCCAGAGCTACGACGAGGGCAAGCAGGCCGTCCTCGTCCGCAACAAGAACTGGGACGCGAGCACCGACCCGCTGCGCAAGCAGTACCCGGACAAGATCGTCGTCAACCTGAAGGTCAACGCGGAGACCATCGACCAGGACGTCCAGGCCGGTGACGCGATAGACCTCGGCGGTACGGGTGTCCAGGCCGCGACGCAGGCGAAGGTCGTCAACGACGCCTCGAAGAAGGCCAACACGGACAACACCTACGGTGGCCGTCTCGTCTACATGGCGATCAACACCAAGGTGAAGCCGTTCGACAACGTCGCCTGCCGCAAGGCCGTGCAGTACGCGATCGACAAGGTCTCGGTGCAGACCGCCGAGGGCGGCCCGATCCGCGGTGACGTGGCCTCCACCGTCCTGCCGCCCGACATCCCGGGCTACGAGAAGTCGGACGTCTACGCGTCCGCCGGCAACAAGGGCGACGCGGCCAAGGCCAAGGACCAGCTCAAGGCCTGCGGCAAGTCGACGATCAGCACCAACATCACCGCGCGCAGCGACCGCCCGCAGGAGATCGACGCGGCCACCGCGATCATCAACTCGCTGAAGAAGGTCGGCATCAACGCCAGCCTGAAGCAGTACCCGTCGGGCAAGTACTTCACCGACTACGCGGGTGTGCCGAAGTTCACCGAGAAGCAGAACATCGGCCTGATCATGATGCAGTGGGGTGCCGACTGGCCGTCGGGCTACGGCTTCCTGCAGCAGATCCTGAACGGCAGCGCGATCGGCGCGTCGGGTAACACCAACCTGTCGCAGTACGACAACAAGGACGTCAACTCGCTGCTGGAGAAGGCGATCGGCACGCAGGACAAGACCGCGCGTGACGCCCTCTACACCGAGATCGACAAGAAGACCATGGACGACGCCGTGCTCGTCCCGCTGACCTACTTCAAGGTCCTGCTGTACCGCCCCACCACCTACACCAACCTGGTGTCGACGGCGGCCTTCAGCGGTCAGTACGACTACCTCAACATCGGCTCGACCAAGAAGTAGCCCCGGAAGGCAGGTGAAGGCATTGGTGCCCGCGGGCCGTGAGGTCCGCGGGCACCAGCGCCGATCCCCGTGATCTCGTACATCCTCCGTCGGACGATCGCAGCGGTGATCCTGCTGCTGGTCGTCTCCGCGGTCACCTTCGCCATTTTCTTCCTGCTGCCACGGCTCGCCGGCCAGTCCGCCGACCAGCTGGCGCAGCAGTACATCGGCAAGAGCCCGTCGAAGGCAGACATCGCCGCGGTCAAGCAGAACCTCGGTCTGGACCAGCCCCTTTATGTCCAGTACTGGCACTTCATCAAGGGGATCGTGTCCGGCGCCACCTACAACCTGGGCCCCACCACGGCACACTGCAGCGCGCCGTGCTTCGGCTACTCCTTCAAGACCCACGTCGAGGTCTGGCCGCAGCTGACGTCCCGTCTTCCGGTGACGATCTCGCTGGCCAGCGGTGCCGCCGTGCTGTGGCTGGTGTCCGGCGTGGCGGTCGGTGTCGTCTCGGCGCTCAAGCCCCGGTCGTTCTTCGACCGGTCCTTCATGGGGGTCGCGCTCGCCGGTGTCTCGCTGCCCATGTTCTTCACGGGCAACCTGGCGCTGCTGCTCTTCACCTACCAGTGGCCGATCTTCGGCCGCACCTACGTCCCGTTCACCGAGAACCCAGCGCAGTGGGCCAACACGCTGTTCCCGGCGTGGTGTTCGCTCGCGCTGCTGTACTCCGCCATCTACGCGCGGCTCACCCGCTCGGGCATGCTGGAGACGATGAACGAGGACTTCATCCGCACGGCCCGCGCCAAGGGCCTGCGGGAACGCAGGGTCGTGGCCCGGCACGGCCTGAGGGCCGCACTGACCCCGATCATCACCGTCTTCGGCATGGACCTCGGTCTGCTGCTCGGCGGCGCGCTGATCACCGAGACCGTGTTCTCCCTGCACGGCATCGGCGAGTACGCGGTGAAGTCCATCGAGGACAACGACCTGCCCCCGATCCTCGGCGTCACCCTGCTCGCCGCGTTCTTCGTCGTGATCGCAAATCTCCTGGTGGACCTGCTGTACGCCGCCGCCGACCCGCGGGTGAGGCTCTCGTGACCGAACTGACCCCTTTGTCTGCGAACGGCGCCGCCGTGGGGGAGCCCGTCGGCTCGCCCCCGGCCGCACCCACCGCCTTCCTCGAGGTCCGCGACCTCAAGGTGCACTTCCCCACCGACGACGGCATCGTCAAGTCCGTCGACGGACTCAGCTTCCAGGTGGAGAAGGGCAAGACCCTCAGCATCGTGGGCGAGTCGGGCTCGGGTAAGTCCGTCACCTCGCTGGCGATCATGGGCCTGCACCGGCTCGGCGCCCGCGGCAAGAACGTGCGGATGTCCGGGGAGATCTGGCTCGACGGCAAGGAACTGGTCAACGCCGACCCGGACGAGGTGCGCAGGCTCCGCGGCCGTGAGATGGCGATGATCTTCCAGGACCCGCTGTCCGCGATGCACCCGTACTACACGATCGGCAACCAGATCGTGGAGGCGTACCGCGTCCACAACGACGTCAGCAAGAAGGTCGCCCGTACCCGGGCGATCGAGATGCTCGACCGGGTCGGCATCCCCGAGCCGGCCAAGCGGGTGGACGGCTACCCGCACGAGTTCTCCGGCGGTATGCGCCAGCGCGCGATGATCGCGATGGCGCTCGTCAACAACCCCGAACTGCTCATCGCGGACGAGCCGACGACCGCCCTGGACGTGACCGTCCAGGCGCAGATCCTCGACCTCATCCGGGACCTGCAGAAGGAGTTCGGCTCCGCGGTCGTCCTCATCACCCACGACCTGGGTGTCGTCGCCGAGATCGCCGACGACGTCCTGGTGATGTACGGCGGCCGGTGCGTGGAGCGCGGTCCGGTGCACGAGATCTTCGAGAAGCCGGAACACCCCTACACCTGGGGTCTGCTCGGCTCGATGCCCCGCATCGACCGGGACACCTCCGACCGGCTCATCCCGGTCAAGGGCCAGCCGCCGAGCCTCATCAACGTGCCGTCGGGCTGCGCCTTCCACCCCCGCTGCCCGTACGCGGACATCCCCAAGGGCGATGTCACCCGTACCGTGCGCCCGGAACTCCAGCAGGTCGTCGGCGGGCACTGGTCCGCCTGCCACCTCTCGCCGGAGGACCGTACGCGGATCTGGACCGAAGAGATTGCGCCGAAGCTGTGAGTGACACGAAGAAGACGGACGAGGCGCCCCCGATCCCGCACCAGGCGTCGGCTCCCGACGAGCGCGAGGTACTGCTCAAGGTCGAGGGCCTGCAGAAGCACTTCCCGATCCGCAAGGGTGTGCTCCAGCGCCAGGTCGGCGCGGTCAAGGCGGTCGACGGCATCGACTTCGAGGTGCGCAGGGGCGAGACCCTGGGCGTGGTCGGCGAGTCGGGCTGCGGAAAGTCGACCATGGGCCGGGTCATCACCCGGCTCCAGGACCCGACCGGTGGAAGCATCCACTTCGAGGGCCAGGACATCACGCGGCTGAAGGCGGCCGGGATGCGTCCGCTGCGGCGGGACATCCAGATGATCTTCCAGGATCCGTACGGTTCGCTGAACCCGCGGCACACCATCGGCGGGATCGTCTCGACGCCGTTCCGGCTCCAGGGCGTCGAGCCCGAGGGCGGTGTGAAGAAGGAGGTCCAGCGGCTCCTGGAGCTGGTGGGCCTGAGCCCCGAGCACTACAACCGCTACCCGCACGAGTTCTCCGGCGGTCAGCGCCAGCGCATCGGCATCGCCCGCGCGCTCGCCCTGAAGCCGAAGCTCGTGGTGGCGGACGAGCCCGTCTCCGCGCTCGACGTGTCCATCCAGGCGCAGGTCGTCAACCTGATGGACGACCTCCAGTCCGAGCTCGGCCTGACGTACGTGATCATCGCGCACGACCTCTCGGTCGTCCGGCACGTCTCGGACCGTATCGCGGTGATGTACCTCGGCAAGATCGTCGAACTCGCCGAGCGCACCGCCCTGTACGAGTCGCCGATGCACCCGTACACCAAGGCGCTGATGTCGGCCGTGCCGGTGCCCGACCCGCGGCGCCGGGGTGCCAAGAGCGAGCGCATCCTGCTCAAGGGTGACGTGCCCTCGCCGATCTCGCCGCCGAGCGGCTGCCGGTTCCACACCCGGTGCTGGAAGGCGACGCAGGTCTGCCAGACCACCGAGCCGCCGCTGCTGGAGCTGAAGCCGGGTCAGCGCGTCGCCTGCCACCACCCGGAGAACTTCGAGGACCAGGCTCCACAGGACAGCGTCCTGCTGTCCGCGGCCAAGGAGGCCGCGGAGCTGGTGCCGGACGCGGTGCTGGAGGAGTCGGCGGAGACGTCGGCGGCGCTGGCGGCCGAGGTCGGTGCGGTGTCCTCCGAGGAGAAGGCGGCCCCCGAGGCGGCTGTCTCCGAGACGGTCGTCCCCGAAGCGACCGCCCCCGAGGCGACTGCCCCCGAGGCGACGGCTGCGGAGGCGACTGCCCCCGAGGCGACGGCTGCGGAGGCGACCGCCCCCGAGGCGACTGCCCCCGAGGCGACTGCCCCTGAGGCGACGGCTGCGGAGGCTACTGCCCCTGAGGCGACGGCTGCGGAGGTGACCGCCCCCGAGGCGACGGCTGCGGAGGCGACCGCCCCCGAGGCGACCGCCCCCGAGGCGACGGCTTCCGAGGCCGCCGTGACGCCCCTCTCCAAGGAGCCGGAGGCCGCGGCCCCGAAGTCCCCGGCGGCGACGGACCAGGAGTCCCCGGTCGCGACGGACCAGGAGTCAACCGACAAGTAGCGCATGACAAGTTGGCAAAGTCATGCACATGCCCGAACGGGAGAGCGCAGAGTCGGCCGTGTCCGTCTGATCCACCCGATCAACACGAACACGCTCGAAGGGACGACTCGTGAAACTCTCCCGTTCGGCACGCTTAGGGGCCCTCGCGACCGCGACGGCCTCTTTCTTCGTCATCGCCGCCTCCTCCGCACCCACCCCCGGGGCCGACGGCATCGGTGACCCCTACTTCCCCCAGCTCGGCAACGGTGGCTTCGACGCCCGCCACTACGCGCTGGACGTGGCCTACAACCCGGACACCGACCGGCTGGACGGCCGTACGACGCTCACGGCGCGCGCCACCCAGGCCCTGTCCTCCTTCGACCTCGACCTCCAGCAGCTGACGGTCACCAGGGTCGAGGTGAACGGCAGACGGGCGCAGTTCACCCGTGCCGGGGACGAGATCCGCGTCACCCCGCGCGACGCGCTCCGCAAGGGCCGGATCTTCACGGTCACCGTGACCTACGGCGGCGTCCCGGAACCGCTCAGCGGACCCATCGTCTTCGGCTCCGACTACGGCTGGATGAAGACCGGCGACGGCGTCTTCGTGGCCTGTGAGCCCAACGCCGCCTCCACCTGGTTCCCCTCCAGCGACCACCCCTCCGACAAGGCCACCTACGACATACGGGTCAAGGCGCCCAGGGGCCTGACCGCCGTCTCCAACGGCCGGCTGGTCTCGGCGTACGACAAGGGCTCCTCGACCTACACCCACTGGCGCGAGTCGAAGCCGATGGCGACCTACCTGGCGACGGCCACCATCGGCCGGTTCGACGTGAAGAGCGGCACCACGCCCGGCGGAACCCCCATCTACGTCGCCGTCGACCCGGTGCTCGCGGGCAGCAACAGCGTCGACGTGTACGCCGTGACGGCCGAGGCCACCGACTACTGGTCGCAGGTCTTCGGGCCCTATCCCTTCGAGGAGACGGGTGCGATCGTCGACGACATGCCGCAGGCCGGGTTCTCGCTGGAGGTGCAGTCGAAGCCGGCCTACTCGGCGGTGCGCAACGAGACGACGATCGTGCACGAGCTGGCCCATCAGTGGTTCGGCGACTCCGTCTCGGTGGCGCACTGGAAGGACATCTGGCTCAACGAGGGCTTCGCGACCTACGCCCAGTGGCTGTGGGCCGAGCACAAGGGCACCCGCTCGGCACACGACTCCTTCCTCGCCGGGTACAACGCCCGCCCCGCCGACAACGCCTTCTGGCAGATCACCGTCGGCGACCCGCAGCGCGACACGATGTTCGCCTCCGCGGTCTACCAGCGCGGCGCGATGACCCTCCAGGCGCTGCGTGAGCGCATCGGCGACACCGCCTTCTTCCGGCTCCTGCCCGCCTGGACGAAGCTGCACCGCTACGGCAACGCGGACACCGGCGACTTCATCCGGCTCGCGGAGAAGGTGTCCGGGCGGCAGCTGGACGACCTCTTCCAGACCTGGTTGTTCACGACAGGGAAACCCGCCCTCTAGACCTTGCATCGTAAGGTCCACACCCGTTTTCGGGTAAGAATGTAGGGGTGTTCCAGCAACTGTTCAGTCCCTCCGTCCAGCACACGCTCGACCTCGTCGGCATCTTCGTGTTCGCCATCTCCGGCGCGCTGCTGGCCGTCCGCAAGAACTTCGACGTCTTCGGCATCGCCGTCCTCGCCGAGGTCACCGCGCTGGGCGGAGGGCTGTTCCGGGATTTGGTCATCGGGGCCGTCCCGCCCGCCGCCTTCACGGACCTCGGCTACTTCACCACCCCGCTGCTCGCCGCTCTCCTCGTCTTCTTCCTGCACCCGCAGGTGGAGCGCACCCAGGCCGCGGTCAACGTGTTCGACGCGGCCGGCCTCGGCCTGTTCTGCGTCGCCGGGACGGTGAAGGCGTACGACTACGGGCTCGGCCTCACCGCGTCGGCCGCCCTGGGCCTGGCCACCGCGGTGGGCGGCGGCGTGCTGCGGGACGTCCTCGCCAACGAGGTGCCCTCGCTGCTGCGCTGGGACCGCGACCTGTACGCCGTCCCTGCGATCGTCGGCGCCACCCTGGTCGCCCTGTGCATCCGCTACGACGCCCTCACCCCCTTCACCAGCGGGTTCGCCGTCGTCACCGCCTTCGTGCTGCGGCTGCTCGCGATGCGCTTCCACTGGCGAGCGCCGCGCGCGTGGAACCGCCGGTCGACGGTGCGCGAGGAGTAGGCGCGCGAGGAGCAGCCCCGCGCGGGGCGGGGCGTTCGCCCATCTCCTCGGTCAGCCAGCGGAAGGCCGGGACCACCTGCGGCCGCCACAGCGCCATGGTGTGGCCGCCCGCGCTCTTCGGGATGTACACCACGTGCACCGTCGTCGGTGCCTTCGCGGCCTGTTCGAGGGCCACGCCCGCCTCGTAGCCGTCATGCGGCTGACCGGAGACGTAGAGGGCGACCTGGGGCGGTACGGTCGCCCGGCGCAGCAGCAGGTAGGGGTTGTTCGCGCTGCGGAGGGCGGGGCTCTGCGCGGCCAGCGAGGCGCGTTCGCCGATCGGGTCGTTGTAGCCGGACATGCTGACCGCGGCCCGGTAGCGGTCGGGGTGGGCCAGGGCCAGCTTCGCCGCGCAGTGCCCGCCCGCCGAGTACCCGGCCACCGCCCAGCCCGCCGGCGCCGCCTGGGTCCGGAAGTTGTCCGTGACCATCCGCGGCACGTCGACGCTGAGCCAGCTGTCCGCGTTCACCGTGGCCGGGACGTTCGCGCAGCCCGTGTCCACGCCGGCCAGCAGGTTGGTGCGCGGCGCGACCAGGGTGAACGGCGCGACGCGCCCGTCACGCATCAACGGCAGCAACTGCTCGTGCGCCTGCAGCGACCCGAACCACGCCTTCGCCGACCCGGGGTAGCCCGGCAGCAGCTCCACCACCGGGAACCTGTGGTGGCGGTAGGCGGGCTCGCCGTACTGCGGCGGCAGCCACACGTAGACCTCGGCGTTCACCCCGGACACCCGGCCCCGGAGTTGGGTGACACGCACTCCGCCGGCGGCGTGCATGCCGGGACCGTCGGCCGCGGCGAACCGCTGGGCCGTTCTGGGCAGCCGGGTCAGCGTGATGCCGCCGGTGCCGTCGGGGCCCAGGTCCACGGCCCGCTGGACGTGGTCGCCCGTGCCGAGCAGGTCCGCCCAGTTGTCGTAGAGGCTGTTCTGGTTGTTGACCAGCACGAACACCAGGGCGACCGCGGTGCCCTGGGCGAAGAGCAGCATCAGTGCCCGCGCCGCGGTGCGCAGGGGCCGGGGCCCTCGCAGTCGCGACCACAGGACGAACGGCAGCAGCAGGGCGAGGACGGCCAGCGCCACGAGGGTGTAGAGGAACGAAGTCCCAGTGAGGCTCATGTCCCTGCAGAGGGGCGGACGGGGCTCCGGGTTTACGGACGAGTAGGGACACTTACCAAGATATTGCCCTTGTCTCACCTTGGCAAAGCTACCGCTTAGTATTTTGTTGTTGTAGCGTTCGGGCATGCCAGAAGCAGCCTCCGCGATCACCCGGGCCACGATCGGCGACAGCGAGTTCGACCGGGACACCGCGCTCACCCCACGCGAACCCGGCGTCTACGACACCGACCTCTCGGCGGGCTGGACGATCATCAGCGCCGTCAACGGCGGCTATCTGCTGGCCGTCATCGGCCGCGCGCTGGCACACGCCCTGCCGCACTCCGACCCGTTCACGGTCTCGGCGCACTACCTGACGGCGTCCCAGCCCGGACCGGCTGTCGTGCGCACCGACCTCGTCCGCACCGGGCGGACCCTGTCGACCGGGCAGGCCTCCCTCTTCCAGTACGACGACCAGGGCCGCGAGGTCGAACGCATCCGTGTCCTCGCCTCCTACGGCGACCTGGACGCGCTCCCCGACGACGTCCGGACGACGGCGCGGCCGCCGGCGATCCCGCCCATGGAGCAGTGCTTCGGCCCGGAGGACGGGCCCGCCCCGATCGAGGGCAGCTCGGCCATCACCGACCGGCTGATGCTCAGGCTCGACCCGGCCACCCTGGGCTGGGCGCTCGGCTCGCCCTCCGGCAACGGGGAGATGCGCGCCTGGTTCGGGCTCGCCGACGGCCGGGACGCCGATCCGCTCTCGCTGCTCCTCGCGGTCGACGCGCTGCCGCCGACCGCCTTCGAACTCGGCCTGACCGGCTGGGTGCCCACGGTCGAACTGACCGTGCACGTCCGCTGCCGGCCGGCCCCGGGCCCGCTGCGGGTGTCGATCGGCACCCGCAACCTCGCCGGCGGCTTCCTGGAGGAGGACGCCGAGGTCTGGGACAGCGCGGACCGGCTGGTGGCGCAGTCCCGGCAACTGGCGCGCGTGCGTCTCGGCTGAGCAAGGACCGGCGGCGACCCGTGTCACGGAGCCGTACCGGTGGGCAGCGGCGGGGGAACGGCTGCCCCGCAGGTCGGCGGGGTGCGTTGAGGCGCGCTTTGCCCTACGTACAGGCGGCCCACAGGGCGGTCCCAACTCAGCCCTAAGCGCCCTTGGTTGAGTGCCCTCCTCACGGTTCCCCCATCCGATGTGGAGTTGTCCCTCATGCAGCGTGCCCGTCTCGTCCCCGCCGTCGCCCTGCTGGCCCTGTCCCCGCTCCTGCTGACGGCCTGCGGCGGCGGCGACTCGTCGTCCTCGACCACCGGTACCTCGGGGCAGCAGAGCTGCCAGGCACCCTCCGGCATGCCGAGCGGCAACCCCTCGGGAAGGCCCGGTGGAGCGCCCTCGGGAGCCCCGTCGGGCGCCGCCTCGGGAGCGCCGACCGGCACCCCGACCGGAACGCCGTCGGGCATGCCGAGCGGTGGGCCCGGGGGTGGCCAGGGCGGCCCCGGTGGAGGCCAGGGTGGCGGTCAGGGCGGTGGCTGCGGTGGCGGGCCGGGCGGAGGCGACCAGGCCCCGCAGGGCTGACCCCGGATCCCGTACGCCGGACGGCGGCGCGCCCGAACCCGGGTGCGCCGCCGTTGTGTTGCCCTTCCCGCGGCTCGTCAGGCGAGCCAGTGCCTGCGGCCGAGGCTGATCAGCCGCAGCTGCTGGGTCGCGAGCCGGGTGACGTGGTCCCGCTTCTCCGGGGCCTCCAGCGCCTCCAGGAACAGCGAGGCCGTGATCAGCATCTGGTCGACGTACAGATGGGCGAGCATGAGCAGGTCGTCGTCGTTCCATCCGGCCGATTCGGGGTCCTTGGCCAGCTCGTCCCTCACCTCCTCGGCGAACCGGACCAGTTGCTGCCGGATGGCCTCGCGCACCGGCTGCACCCCGCCATGGCGTTCGCGGGCGATGAAACGGACGTGGGCGGGGTAGGCGTCCACGTGACCGGCGATCAACTCGATGGCACGGTCGATGCGTTCGTCGCTGTCGCCAGCCGTGGACACCGTCGTCCGGATCATCGGGTGCAGGCTGCCCAGCGCCTCCTCGACCAGGGCCACTCCGAGGTCCTCGGTGGAGCGGAAGTGCCGGTAGAAGGCCGTCGGGGCGACGCCGACGGCGCGCGTGACCTCGCGCAGGCCCAGGCTGCTCAGGGACTGCTCCTCCAGGAGCGTCAGCGCGGCGTCCAGGAGCGACTGCCGGGTCTTCTGCTTCTGGGCCTGCCGGATGCCGAGGGTGTGACTCATGCCATGCAGTTAACAACTGTTCTCCGGAATTGAAAAGCCGTGCGGCACGCTAGACTCTGGAGTCAGTGAACAAGTGTTACTACAACCGTTCACCCAAATGTAACGAGCGGCATCTCGCACGCATCTCGGAGGGGGATCTCATCCCATGCTGTTCCTCGTCGCCGCACTTCTGCTGCTCGGCCTCGTGATGGGCACCGTGGCCCACACGTCGCTCACCGTCACCGTCGTCGCCGCCGCCGTCATCGCCGTCTGGCTCGCCGTCTTCGCGCTCCGCGAGCGCCACGGCCGCCGACGTCACACCTCGACCCACTGAACGCCGTCCCACGTCACCGGGAGCTGACTGACATGCAACTCACCGCATCGGCCACGAGCCACACCGGGGCCCGCGACGCCGACGGCATGGCCGTCGCGTCCTTCATCCTCGGTCTCCTCGGCCTCCTCGTGCTCAACGTCTTCCTCGGCCCGATGGCCATCGCCCTGGCCGGTGTGGCCCTGTGGCGCGGCACGGCCCGCCGCGGCCGTGCCATCCTCGGCCTCGGCCTGGGCGTGGCGGACCTCCTGGTCCTGGCCGCCTTCGTGCAGGCCGACAGTTCGCTGTCCTGGAGCCTGTGACCACCGCGGGCCAGGTGGGGTGCCGCGCCTCGCGGAAGCCCAGAGCCGCGAAGCCGCGGGGCACCGTGCTCCGCCGGATGTGCGACGCCAGGTGCGAGACGGCGGGAGGCGGCCGGGGACGAGCCGCACACCGTCGCACCCGCGCTCCGGGCAGGCCGGTCACCGAGGCCGGTGACGGGGTCCCCGTAGAGCTCCGGGCGGCCTGTCGCCGGGGCCGCCGACCGGGTCCCCGTAGAATCGGGTCACCATGGCATACCTCGACCACGCCGCGACGACCCCGATGCTTCCCGAGGCAGTCGAGGCACTCGCCGCGCACCTGAGTGTCACCGGCAACGCCTCCTCCCTCCACGCATCCGGCCGACAGGCCCGCCGCACGGTCGAGGAGGCCCGCGAGACCCTGGCCGAGTCCCTCGGCGCGCGCCCCAGCGAGGTCGTCTTCACCTCCGGCGGCACCGAGGCCGACAACCTCGCCGTCAAGGGCCTGTACTGGTCCCGCCGCGACGCCGACCCGGCCCGGACCCGGGTGCTGGCCGGCCCTGTCGAGCACCACGCCGTCCTCGACGCCGTGCACTGGCTCGGCGAACACGAGGGCGCCACCGTCGAGTACCTCCCGGTCGACTCCTACGGCAGGGTCCACCCCGAGGCGCTGCGCGAGGCCATCGTCCGCAACCCCGACGACGTGGCCCTGGCCACCGCGATGTGGGCCAACAACGAGATCGGCACCATCTCCCCGGTCCGCGAACTGGCGGACGTCGCCGCCGAGTTCGGGATCCCGTTGCACGCCGACGCGGTGCAGGCGTACGGCCAGGTGCCGGTCGACTTCGCCGCCTCCGGCCTAGCCGCGATGGCCGTGTCCGGTCACAAGATCGGCGGCCCGTACGGCATCGGCGCCCTGATCCTGGGCCGTGAGCACACCCCCGTGCCCGTGCTGCACGGCGGGGGCCAGGAGCGGCACGTCCGCTCCGGAACCCTCGACGTGCCCGCGATCGCGTCCTTCGCGGTCGCGGGCACGCTGGCCGCCGAGCGGCGCGAGTGGTTCGCGCGGGAGGTCGGCGCCCTGCGCGACAGCCTGGTCGAGGCGGTCCGTACGGCGGTCCCCGACGCCATCCTCGGCGGGGACCCGGCACCCGGCGGCCGCCTCCCGGCCAACGCCCACTTCACCTTCCCGGGCTGCGAGGGCGACTCGCTGCTCCTGCTGCTGGACGCCCAGGGCATCGAGTGCTCCACCGGCTCCGCCTGCACCGCGGGCGTCGCCCAGCCCAGCCACGTCCTGCTGGCCACCGGAACCGACCCGGACCTGGCCCGCGGCACCCTCCGCTTCTCCCTCGGCCACACCTCCACCGGGGCCGACGTCGAGGCGGTCGCCAAGGCGATCGGTCCGGCCGTGGAGCGGGCCCGCGCGGCGGGCCTCACCTAGGGAGGACCTCCCGTCCCTATCAGGCCGCCTCCCGGGGCCCGGCGCTCAGCTGTCCAGCACCATGAGGGACGCCATCATGCCCTCGTCCTCGTGCTGCAGCAGATGGCAGTGGAGCATGTACATGTAGGTGTCGTCGGAGAAGTCGGTGAACTCCATCGCGATCTTGATGGAGCCGCCGCCGACGACCTCGAACGTGTCGTACCAGCCGAGCTGGACCCCGGTGGGGCTCGCCCCGTTGATCGAGACCAACTGGTAGGGCACGTCGTGCAGATGGAAGGAGTGCTCCAGCTGGGAGGCGTTGGTGATCGTCCAGATCTCCTTGGCCCCCAGCGTGGTGCTGATCATGGTCATGCCGGACATGGTGAGCCCGGCCTGACCGTTGATCTTCATCGTCGCGCCCGTGTTGCTGAGCGTGATGGTGCGGGCCGTGAAGTCGCCGGTGTCGTACCGCTCGATGGTGTTGAGGCTGCTCGGCAGGTCGTCCGGAGTGTCGCTGCCGCCGGCCGCGACCGTGAGGAAGTCGTACGTGCCGGAGCCGCCGCGGATCCAGCCGGTCGTGATGACGACCTGGAGGGTGACGTCCTCGGTGACGTCCATGACGAACTCGGCGCGGGCCCCGGCCACCAGGCGGATGGTGTCCACCGAGGTCGGCGCCGTCAGATAGCCCTGGTCGGTGGCGATCTGGGTCAGCTTGCCGCCGTCGCTGCGCTGGAGGGTGATGATGTCCGACGGCGAGGCGTTGAGCGCCCGGAAGCGGTTGCGGGTCTTGGTGGCGGCGAAGGTGAGCGTGGTGTCGTCGACGTTGGCGCCGTTGACCAGCACCGGGAAGCTGAGGCCGCTGGCGAGGTAGCCGGCCTGGTCGTACTTGATGTCGCCGGCGCTGTCGACGGCCAGGCACTGGAAGACGAGCGGGATGTCGTCGACGCCGTAGTCGCTCGGCAGGGCCGCGGAGGCGGTGGAGTCGTCCTCCACGATGATCATCCCCGCCAGCCCGTGGGTGGCCTGCTTCGCCGTGGTGCCCAGGGCGTGCGGGTGGTACCAGAGGGTCTTGGCCTCGTCCAGGACGGTGAAGGTGGGGGACCAGGTCGCCCCGGCGGCGAACGCGTTCTGCGGGCCGCCGTCCATCGTGGGCGGGACGTGCGCGCCGTGGAAGTGGACGGTGGTCTCCTCGGTGAGGCTGTTGGTGATGTTCAGCAGGATCTTGTCGCCGTTGGTCCACTTCATGGTCGGGCCGAGGAACGACTGGTTGTAGCCGGCTGTGGTGCTGGTGACTCCGCTGAGCACCTCACCGGTGCCGGCCTTCGCCTCCAGGGTGAAGGTGGTGGTGCCGTCGGCGGTGGTGCCTTCGAGGAGTTCGGGCACGGGCAGCGTGCCCGTGCCGGTGGCGGCTCCGGCCTTGTTGCCGCCCGCGTCGGTCAGCAGCCCGAAGGTCGCCCCCGCCGCCCCGACGGCGCCGAGGCCGACTCCGGCCATCCCGCCGAGGAAGCGGCGCCGGTGCATTCCCTTCCCGCTCCGGGCCCTGGCCGTCCCGGTGTGCTCGCCCCTGCCGCCCCGGTCGCTCCTCGCGTGGGCGCCCCTGCCGTCTCGCTCCGCGCCGGACGCGGGCTCTGCGCTGTTCGTCATGGCCGTGGAGCCTCGACGTAAGGGCTGTGTGAGGACTGGGGCGAACCTGGCAGCGAGCCGGGCCGGCTGTGAGAACGCCCAGCGCGGGCGACGCCGTCAACTACGCTGGAAACAAGGTCGGTTGGCGGATCGCAGGTCACGCTCGGCGGTCGGGACGCAACGGACACGCGGCCGTCGGCGATTGGTCACCATATGACGCCCATGTGGGCTGCGTCACACAGGTTCCCCGCTACGCGGTCGCTGTCCGCGCCTCGCGCACCAGGCGGAGATACCGCTTCCAGTCCCAGTGCGGCCCCGGGTCGGTGTGGTCGGTCCCCGGCACCTCCGCGTGCCCGATGACGTGCCCGCGGTCGACGGGGATGCCGTACCGCCCGCATATCCCCGCCGTCAGCCGCGCGGAGGCCGCGTACATCGCGTCGGTGAAGTCCTCGGGCCGGTCCACGAAACCCTCGTGCTCTATGCCGACGCTGCGCTCGTTGTACTCCCGGTTGCCCGCGTGGAAGGCCACGTCCAGCTCCCGGATCATCTGGGTGATGCGGCCGTCCTGCCGGACGATGTAGTGGGCCGCGGCGCCGTGCCCGGGGTCCTGGAACGCCTTCACCGCGCTCGCGAAACCCCCCTGGGTGACATGGACGACGACCCGGTCTATGGCGTAGTCGTCGGGCCGGTCCGCCCGCCGCCAGTTCGCCGGGGAGGCCGCCACCCACCGCGCGCCCCGGAAGTCGACCGCGCCCGCCACCCGCGGCTTCTCCACGCCGGGCAGCCGCCACCACAGGTGCGCCAGCTCGTCGCGCGCGAGCGCGGCCGTGCCGGCGGCGGCCGCGGCCCCGCCGATGAGCAGGGCGCGCCGCCCGATGCGCCGGTCGGTGTCGCGCTGTGTGTCCCCCATGTGATCGAGAACGGATACTCGCGGGTTCTGGTTCCCGCGCCCCCTTACCCTTGAAGGGCTATGACTGACACCCCGCAGCTTTCCCGTCCGCTCCGTGTCCTCGCCGCCATGTCGGGCGGTGTCGACTCGGCCGTCGCCGCCGCGCGCGCGGCCGAGGCGGGCCACGACGTGACCGGCGTCCACCTCGCGCTGTCCGCGAACCCGCAGTCGTTCCGTACGGGCGCGCGGGGCTGTTGCACCATCGAGGACTCGCGTGACGCCCGCCGCGCCGCGGACGTGATCGGCATCCCGTTCTACGTGTGGGACCTCGCCGACCGCTTCCGCGAGGACGTCGTGGAGGACTTCGTCGCCGAGTACGAGGCCGGGCGCACCCCGAACCCGTGCCTGCGCTGCAACGAGAAGATCAAGTTCGCCGCCCTGCTCGACAAGGCGCTCGCCCTCGGCTTCGACGCGGTCTGCACCGGCCACTACGCCCAGGTCGTCGTCCGCGAGGACGGCAGCCGCGAGCTGCACCGCGCCTCCGACATGGCCAAGGACCAGTCGTACGTGCTCGGCGTCCTGGACGAGCGGCAGCTCGCCCACGCGCTGTTCCCGCTCGGCGACACCCTCACCACCAAGGACGAGATCCGCGCGGAGGCCGAGCGCCGGGGCCTGGCCGTGGCCAGGAAGCCGGACTCGCACGACATCTGCTTCATCGCCGACGGCGACACCCAGGGCTTCCTCGCGAACCGCCTCGGCAAGGCCGAGGGTGACATCGTCGACGAGTCGGGCGCCAGGATCGGCACCCACGAGGGCGCGTACGGCTTCACCATCGGCCAGCGCAAGGGCCTGCGCATCGGCACCCCGGCCGCCGACGGCAAGCCGCGCTACGTCCTCGACATCTCCCCGGTGGACAACACGGTGACGGTCGGCCCGGCCGCCGCCCTGGACGTCGGCGCGCTCACGGCGATCAGGCCGCGCTGGTGCGGAACCGCGCCGAGCGGCCCGGGCACCTACACCGCCCAGCTCCGCGCGCACGGCGGCGAGACGGAGGTGACCGCCGAACTGGTCGAGGGCACCCTCCAGGTGTCGTTCGCCGAGCCGGTCCGCGGAGTCGCCCCCGGCCAGGCGATCGTGCTGTACGACGGCACGCGCGTGGTGGGCTCGGCGACGATCGCGACGACCGCGCGGGCTGCGGCCGGGGTGGCCTAGAAAAGATCTTCGGGGCTGGCCCCGGCTCCGCCGCCGTCATAGTCTTCCCCTGCGGAGCGTCCGCAGGGGTAACAGAACGACGGGGCCATCTTCCCCGTCCGCCAGGAGGTCGAGGGTGCTCCTCCGTTTTCGGGTGGCGAATCACCGCTCGATCCGTGACGAGTGCGAGCTGTCGTTGATCGGTGCCGCGCTCAAGGAGGGCACCGCCCGCGACACCGGTCTGGTCTACGAGAGCCGGCCGGTTCCGGGGCTCTCGGTCCTGGGCGTCTTCGGTGCCAACGCGTCGGGGAAGACCAATCTGCTCAGCGCCATGACGGCCATGCGGGAAGCGGTGCGTACATCGTTCGCCGACTGGCCCAAGCAGCCCGGTGTTCCCCGCCAGCCTTTCAAACTTGACCAGGTCAGCGTCAACGAGACGACTCTCTTCGAGGTCGATCTGGCCCTGGGGAGCCACCGCAAGATCCGCTACACCTACGGATTCGAACTGTCCGACGAGCGTGTCGAGGCGGAATGGCTGCACGCCTACCCCGACGGTGAGCGCCAGGTCTGGTTCGACCGGGAGGCCGACCGGCCGGAGTCCGAGGGCCCCGAATTCCTCTTCGAAGGGGCCGCCTTCACAGGGACCCGCCGGGATGACCTGGTGACGTACACGCGGCCTGACGCGCTGTTCCTGTCCGCTGGGGCCACCCTCAACCACCCTGTGCTCTCGGCGCTGCACAGCTGGTTCCTCGACAACCTGTGGCTGGTCACGCCCGGCGAGGACATCACGGGGCGCACGACGTTCACCCAGCGGATGCTGGCCGACAAGAGTCCGAAGAACACGAAGCTCGCGTACCGGGAACGGATCCTCCAGCTCCTCGCCATCGCCGATCTGGGCATCACCGGCATCGACGTCGATCCCGACTCCGGCGGCATCCGGCTGAGGCACCGTACCCCGGACGGCGGCGATGTCCCGCTGGAGTTCCTGCGCGAGGAGTCGTTCGGCACCCACGCCTGGTTCGCGTTCCTCGGACCCATGCTCACAGTGCTGGACAGGGGAACGACTCTGCTGGTCGACGAACTCGACTCCAGCCTCCATCCCACCCTGGCAGCCGAGGTCGTACGGATCTTCCAGGACCCGAAGGCCAACCCCAACAACGCCCAACTCGTCTTCACGACGCACGACGCCACCCTGCTGGGTAGCGCCGTGCTGGACCGTCCGCTGGACCGGGAGCAGGTGTGGATCGCGGCGAAGGAACGCTCGGGGGCGACCAGCGTCTATCCCGTGACCGCTGCCCACCCGGCGGAGGACGAGGACCTGGAGAGCGGTTACCTACGCGGACGTTACGGCGGGGTACCACGCGTCGGCGCGGGAGCGATCGCTCGTGAACTGTCCTGGCAGGAGGCGAAGGAAACAGCGTGAGCAGGCGGGGCGGACAACAGCAGGACAGCGGTGCCGGGGGAGCGGGAGGGGTTGGGGGCGCGGATACCTCACGCAAGCGCAGGGGAAGCCGGAACGACCAGTTCGCGCCCGTTCCGTACCGGCCGCCGGTCTCCAAGGAGCAACGGGTTCTCTTCATCGCGTGCGAGGGCGAGGTCACCGAGCCGCAGTACCTCGACCACCTCAACGCCCGCTACGGGGACGGTGGGGACGGGCAGAGACAGCCGTTCCTGATCCACCCCATCAGCGCCAAGAACGGCCTCATCCCCTCCAGGACGGTCGCCGCCGTCCGCGACCACAGGCAGGCCTCGGGCGAGGAGGCGTGGGTGCTGTTCGACCGGGACAGGCACCACGACATCCCGAAGGCGCTCAAGGAGGCCGCCGAGGCCAACATCCAGGTCTGCTTCTCACACCCTTCCTTCGACCTGTGGCTGCTGCTGCACTTCCAGGCGATGAGCGGGCGGCAGAGCGGCAGCAGCAAGGACGTGGTGAAGAAGCTGCGGGCGGCGCACCCGGCGTTCAAGTCGTTCGACGTGAAGAACGACAAGAGCGTCAAGGGCGAGCGTCGGGACGCGCTGGACGACGAAGACGACGCCGTCGTGAAGAGGGCCGTCGCCCACGCCCGAAGCCTGGTCAACCAGTGCGAGCACGGTGACTGCAAGGCCGACAACCGCAAGCCCAAGGCGGTGCCGCGCGGCAGTGCGCCGGAGTCCGAGAGGAAGTGGGCCGCGCGCTCCGGTCACGCCGAGGACTGCCCCGTCCTCAACCGGGACCCGTCCTCCGACGTCTGGCGGCTGCTGGTCAGCCTCGGCATCGTGGACGACCGGTCCAGGTAGCCCACCGCATGGCCGAAAGCAGCCGCTCGGGTGGTTTTCGCCCGCGTCGGTGAGCGGTCTAGGCTGCCCTGGCACGATCGCTCGACCTCCTGTCCACCACCACTCCCCACCGAAGGACCGGCGCGTGGCCCGCATCACCCTCCCCCAGTTGAACCGGCATCTCTTCGCGGCCGCCGACATCCTCCGTGGCCGGATGGAGCCCTCCGACTACCGGGACTACATCTTCGGGATGCTGTTCCTGAAGCGGGCCTCGGACGAGTTCCAGCCCGAATGGGACCGCACCTACCAGCAGCGGTTGAAGGAGACGGGCAGCGAGACGAAGGCCCTGCAACGGGCCGACAACCCCGAGTGGTACACCAAGGTCTTCTACGTCCCTCCGCGCGCCCGCTGGTGGACCGGCCCGCACGTGCTCGACCCCGAGCACCCGGAGGAGACCGTCCCCGGGATCGAGGCGCTCACCGCCGAGACCAAGGGACCCGACGGCAAGGTCGTCCAGGCCGGCGAGTACCTCGACAAGGCGCTCGCCGCCCTCCAGGAGGGCAACTCGCGGCTGACCGGCGTCGCCTCGCACATCGAGTTCAACGCGGTCGTCGGCAACAAGCCGCGCTTCACCACCAACGAACTGCTGTCCCTGATCCGGCACTTCAGCATCTACCGGCTCCGCAACGAGGACTTCGAGTTCCCCGACATGCTGGGCGCGGCGTACGAGTACCTGCTCGGCCGGTTCGCGGACAGCGCGGGCCAGAGCGGCGGCGAGTTCTACACCCCGCGCTCGGTCGTCCGGATGCTGGTGCGCCTGCTCGACCCGAAGCCCACCGAGAGCGTCTACGACCCCTGCATGGGCTCCGGCGGCATGCTCATCGCGGCCCGCGAGTACGTGGAGGAGCACGGCGGCAACCCCGACGAGCTGGGCATCAACGGCCAGGACCGCAACCCCGCCTCCTGGTCCATGGCGAGCATGAACATGGTGCTGCACGGCATCCGCACGTTCGATCTCCAGCACGGCGACACCCTCACCGAGCCGCTCCACCTCGACCCCGGCAAGCGCCTGCTCACGTTCACCAAGGTCCTCTCCAACCCGCCGTTCTCCCAGCCGTACGACCAGCAGGCGGTGGCCGCCGCGGACGGGGTGCACGGCAGCCGTATGAAGTGGGGCTGGGCGCCCGAGAAGGGCAAGAAGGCCGACCTGATGTTCGTCCAGCACATGATCTCGGTGCTGGAGGAGGACGGCATGGTCGCCGTCGTCATGCCCCACGGAGTGCTCTTCCGCGGTAGCAGGGAGAAGGACATCCGTGAGGAACTGCTCCGCGACGACTGCGTGGAGGCCGTGATCGGCCTCGGTCCGAACCTCTTCTACGGCGTCGGCATCCCGGCCTGTGTGCTCGTGCTCCGGCGGCCGCGCAGGAAGCCGGACGCGGACCGGCGCAAGAAGGTCCTCTTCATCAACGCCGACCGCGAGTTCACGGTGGGCCGCAACCAGAACGAGCTGGGCCCCGAGCACGTCGAGAAGATCGTCACCGTGTTCAAGGACGGGCGCGAGCTTTCCGGCTACTCACGCTGGGTCACGGTGGACGACCTCCTCGCCGAGGGTGCCAACCTCAACATCCGCCGCTGGGTCGACAACTCGCCCCCGCCCGAGCCGCAGGACGTACGGGCCCACCTGTACGGAGGCGTGCCGGTAGCGGAGGTGACGGCGCGGTCGGGGCTCTTCGAGGCGTACGGGGTGGACGCGTCGACCCTGTTCGCGGAACGCGGGGCCGACCCGGCGTACTACGACTTCCTGCCGGAGGGCCCCGAGGCGACGGAGATGCGCATCGCCGGCCTGACGGCGGAGAAGCAGGCGGAACTTCGGGCCGCGTACGCGGACTGGTGGGCGGAGGGCTCGAAGCTGTTCGCCCAGCTGGCCGAGGACCGCCTGCTGATGAACCTGCGCTCCGGCCTGCTGGACGGCTTCATCACGGCGATCGGCGGGGTCGGCGCCATCGACGACTACCGTACGGCGGGCATCATCGCCGACTGGTGGACGCACGCGCGCTACGACATGAAGGCCCTTGCGGCCGGTGGTTTCGCCCGCGTCCTCGAAGGCTGGGTCGACTCGACGGAGGCGATCGTCAAGCCGGCGGAGGGCGCGGTGAGCACGGGCACCACCTCGCGCAAGCAGACCGTGACGGCCACGGACCGCCGCCGCGCGATGGACCAGCCCGTCGTACGCCACCTCATCCCCGAGTTCCTCGACCGGTACGCGGTGGTGGAGGCGGAGGTCGCTGCGGCGGACGCGGCCTACAAGGAGGCGGTGGACGCGCTTGCTGCGGCGAAGCCCGCCGAGGACGGCGAGGAGGAGGACGAGGCCGCAGACAGCGCCGAGTCGGCCGAGCCGGTGTCGGAGGAGGAACTGGCGCGGCTCGAGCGGGATGTGGTGGTCTGCCGCAAGGTACGCACGGCCGCGACGAAGAAGCGCAAGGCGCTGGACGACCTGTTCCTGAAGGACCTCAAGGCGGCGGCCAAGGTCGTCCTGGCGGACGAGGCGCGGACCAAGGAGATCGTCCTGGACGTCCTGAACGAGGACGTGTCGGGACGGGTGGATGCGGCGTTCGCGGTGGGACGCCGGGAACTGATCGCGGTGTTCCGCCGGTGGGTGGAGAAGTACGCGGTGTCGCTGAGCGAGCTGGAGGGGGCGAGCGAGGCGGCTCAGGGGGAGCTGGGGAAGTGGCTGGAGGAGCTGGGTTATGGGCGGTGAGGTTCGGGCTGGGTGGCGGTACGTGCCCCTTGGCGAGGCGGGCACTTGGCTTTCAGGCGGAACGCCCAGTACATCGAATGCAGCCTACTGGGGAGGTGAAATCCCGTGGATCAGTGGGGCCAGCCTCAAGAGCTTCCGTATCTCGGAGTCGGAGCGGCGGTTGACGTCGTTCGGCGCAGCTAATGGCTCCCGTTTGGTGGACAAGGGCACAACTCTCTTCATCGTGCGCGGCATGAGCCTCAAGTCGGAGTTCCGTATTGGCGTGACCGAGAGGCGAGTTGCCTTCGGGCAGGATGTCAAAGCCCTGATTCCGGGCGATGGTGTCGATCCGCACTTCCTTGCCCATGCGATTCAGGCCAGGACGAACAAGATCCTTACCATGGTCGAGGACACCAGCCACGGCACGGGTCGCCTGGACACGATGCGTCTTCAAGCCATGGAGATTGGGATCCCATCGCTCGACGAACAGCGCCGGATCGTCGCCGCGCATGCCGCCTTCGAGCGGCGGACCGAGGCTTTGGAGCGGACGCTCGGCAAGTTGAAGTCGGCCGAGCACGCCTTGTCTTCCGAGGCTTTGTCGCGCGGGGAATTGTGGGACGAGGCTCCGCTGAAGACCGTTGCGACTGTCGCCGCTGGGGTGACCCTTGGATCAGAGCCTGTTGGCGCGGGAACTGTCGAACTGCCTTACCTGCGCGTCGCCAACGTCCTGGACGGGAGCATCGATACAACGGACGTCAAGCGGGTCCGGATTCTCCGTGCTCAGCACGAGCGGTACGCGCTGGAAAAGGGAGACCTGCTGCTCACCGAGGGTGGGGACCTCGACAAGCTCGGGCGAGGCGCGGTCTGGGACGGACGCATCGAGCCCTGCCTTCACCAGAACCACGTGTTCCGGGTTCGCTGCGGTGAGAGGCTGTCGTCGGACTTCCTCGCCTTGTACACGGCGTCGCCCGCAGGTCGGGCCTACTTCCAACGAGTGGGCAAGCAGACCACGAACCTCGCGTCGATCAACTCGACTCAGGTGAAAGCGATGCCCGTCCCGGTGCCTCCGCTGGAGGAGCAAGAGCGGTTGCTCGAGCCGATTCGTGCGGTCAGACGGCGTTCCGAAGCATTGGAAAAGCAGATGGCCAAGCTGAGGGCTGTTCAACGAGCGGTGGTCGAGGACCTGCTACTCGGGCGAGTAGAGCCTTCCGCTGCCTGAGCGGAGCCGCCTACTCAACTGCCAAGTCCTGCCTTGATGCTTGTCACGAGCGCCCCGAGCGTGGCCCGGTCCGTGGTGAGAACGCGGGCCGGGCTCTCGCTCTCGCGCAGGGCGATCCCGTCGGGGCTCGGCGCGGCTATCTCGACGCAGTTGTTGCCGCCCTCCCCGGAGAAAGACGACTTCAACCAGCACAACTCCGACAAGGCCCGCTCCTCTTACAACTCTTCGGCGATCGCGCGGATGAAATCGACAGACTCCTTCGGAGCCAACGCCACTCGCTCGGCCAGGTCCAGGCGCTGGCGAAAGTTGTCCAACTGGGTTGGCGAGTCGAAGAACAGTGGG
The DNA here is from genome assembly GCF_056435735.1 of Streptomyces sp. NPDC043878. Lineage (NCBI taxonomy): Bacteria > Bacillati > Actinomycetota > Actinomycetes > Kitasatosporales > Streptomycetaceae > Streptomyces > Streptomyces sp. NPDC043878. Next base: position 127,162 of record NZ_JBWKDW010000016.1, on the reverse strand, counting down.
CCGGCCGGTGAGTCCATGTGCACGGTGTCCAGGTGCGGGTTCTCGGCCGCCGCATACAGCACGGCGTCCCCCACTGTGGGGAAGCCTCCGCTCGCGAACGGGATCACCAGCAAGGTCACGTTGTCACGCTCGTTCTCGTCCAGCAAGTGATGAAGTTGGGCGCGCGCCACGTCTCGGCCGCCGAACTGCATCCGCAGCGCGGCCTCGTGAATGATCCCGACGTAGGGCACCGCCTTGTCCCCCGCGATGACACGCTGCCGCGCGAGCCGGTGAGCGATGCGCAACTCGACTTCCAGGCGGGGCAGTTTCGGCACGACGAGGTCGAAGATCGCCCTGGCGTGGTCCTCGGTGTGGAACAGCCCCGGAAGATGGGATGTCTGTACGGTGCGCAGGTGTACGGCATAGTGCTCGATCTCGGAGATGTCGAGATGCCCCGGAGGTACTTTGCCCCGGTACTCGTCCCACCAGCCCGGCTTGCGACCGCCCGTCATCCCGGCCAACGTGTCGATCAGTTGCTCGTCGTTGCACTCGTAGATGCTGGCCAGTCGGCGTAGGCGCTCCTCGCCGATGCCGTACCGCCCTGCCTCGATGTTCGAGATGTTCGTGCGGTCCGTACCCAGTGCGCCAGCCGCTGCGGGGGCTGACATGCCAACCGCTTCACGGAGTCGCCGCAACTCCAGACCCAGGCGGCGCTGCCGGATAGTCGGGGTGTTCGGTGCCATCAAGGCCCTCCTTGCTCGCGCACAGTGTGCCGATGGTCGCGCTCCGAGTCCATCTCACAACGAAACTACACCCGTTCCAGTGAGATGGATGGCACGGGTTAAATCACTCTCGCTATGGTGTGACTCAGGCCACCACCCCTGCCCCGCCCAGCGGAAGCGCACCGGCACGACCCCCGCCCATCCGGAGGGGCGGCACACGTACCGGCAGAGACACCGCACGCACCCGGGGCCGGAGGCCATGGCCGCCCGCGCGGTTCACCACCGCGCACTCACCACAGCCACTCGCACCAACGGAGGTGCCGCGTGACCCGACCCCCCACCACCCCCACCGCCCCGGACACCCTCATCACCCACGCCGACGACCCCGAACCCCCTCCGCATCCCACGTCCCTCCCTTTCACCGCCCCCTGGAGTTACGAGCTCCACTTTCCCTGCGACCCCCGCGCCCCCGGCATCGCCCGCCTCACCCTCCGGGCCGTCCTCACCGCCCACGGCCTCGCCGAACTCGTCGAGCGGGCGGAACTGCTGACGTCCGAGCTCGCGACGAACTCCGTGCGGCACACCAAGGGGCCCGCGTTCGTCCGCCTGCACTGGCTGGATCCCGTACTGCGGGTCAGCGTCTGGGACATGAACCCCGACCTGCCGACACTCGTGTCACCCCCGGCCGTGCCCGCGCATGCGTACAGCGGGCGAGGCCTCCTGATCCTCGACCTCCTCGCCGACCGCTGGGGCGGCTGCGGGACGGGCGAGGGACCTTACGGACCGGCCGGCAAGACGATCTGGTTCGAGCTGGCCCTTCCGCCGGGCCCGCCACCCGCGCTCGCGGCCTGATCCGGAGGCTCCGAACTCCCTTCATCGCCGCCCGATCCCGCCTGAGGACGCCGTGGCTTGATCGTGCGGCTGAAAGATCCCTGGTCGCTCCTCTGCCCGTGAGTAAAGTCTCCTGTACGTCCCATGGCGACGCTGGGGCGCACGGTGAGGGCAGGGAGTCCAGCGGTGGGTCGGCGGGAGCAACCGGAGTACGACAAGACCGAGAAGCCGCTCATACGGCAACTGGTCGAACTCGGATGGGAGCACCTGGAAGGCGCGCCGCCCGGCCAACCCGCCAGCACGCCCGGCCCGTCCGGACGCGACGCCTTCACGGACGTCGTGTACGCCGACCGGTTCCGGGACGCCGTATCGCGGATCAACACCCGCTCGAACGGTGGCGGCACCTGGCTCACGGCCGCCCAACTCGACTACCTCCTGGCCCTCGTGCTCGGCACGGCACCCGGTCAGGGCCCGATGGACCGCGGTGTCGGCGGAAACCTCGCCGTGACCCGGCTGCTGCGCAAGGGCGTCAACGCCCGCATGCTGCCCGGCTGGAGGAAGGGCGACCCCGAACACGTCCAACTCGTCGACTGGGCCGGGGAGAACGGCGGTCGCAACGACCTCCTCGCGGTCAGCCAGTTCCGGGTGGAACGCAAGGACGCCGGGCCCGTCACCCCCGACCTGGTGCTCTTCGTCAACGGGCTGCCCTGGGTCGTCATCGAGTGCAAGGCCCCGCTCACCTCCGGAGGCAGGGAGGAGAGCAGGGCCGCGCTCGATGAGGCGGTCGGGCAAGTGTGTGGCTACGCGAGTCTCGAATCACCCGCCCCCGTAGCCGAGTTCACCCGGTTCGCGCAGGTGCTGGTCGGCACCGACCGGACGTACGCGGAGCTGGGCACCGTCACCTCCACGCCCGAGTACTTCACCCCGTGGCGGACCACCGAGCCCGCGCCCGCCGACGGCTGCGACACCGACATGGCAGTGCTCACGGCGGGAGTGCTGCGGCCCGGTCATCTCCTCACTCTCGTACGGGACTTCACCACCGAGCGCGGTCAGGGCCGCCGTACGCTCAAGGTGATCGGCCGGTACCAGCAGTTCAAAGCCGTGCACCGACTCGCCCGCCGGCTCCGGGAGCGCGGGAGAGCGGTCGCGGCGAAGCAGGACGTCGACCAGCGCGGCGGTGTCGTCTGGCACACCCAGGGCTCCGGCAAGAGCCTCACCATGGCCTTCCTCGTGCGCCATCTCAGGAGCGACAACGAGCTCAAGCGGCACAAGATCGTGATCGTCACGGACCGTATCGACCTGGAGAAGCAGATCAGGTCGTCGATGGCGGCCACCGAGGAGACCGTGCACCGGGCCGACGGTGTCGTCGACGCGCGTGCGCAGCTCGCCGTACGCGTGCCGGACGTCGTCCTGGTCATGCTCCAGAAGGCCCAGCGCGACGACAGCGCCTACGACGGCCGTAACGACAGCCTTCTGCCGCAGGGAGCCGACAAGGACGCCCCCGCCGACGACCGCCCGGCGAACCCCGGCCACGACATCGTCGTCCTGGTCGACGAGGCGCACCGGGGCCACGCGGGCTGGCTGCACGCCCGGCTGCGCGCCCTCCTGCCGAACGCCGTCCTCGTCGGGTTCACCGGCACGCCCATCATCCGGGGCGCCCGCAAGGAGACCGAGGAGATCTTCGGGAAGCTCGTCGACGCCTACACGCTGCGCGAGGCCGAGCTGGACCGGTCTGTCGTCCCGGTGCGCTACGAGGCGTACGACGTGCCGATGGAAGTGATCGAGAAGGCCGCGCTTGACGCCAAGTTCGACGAGCAGGTGCCCGGCGATCCCGAGCGGCGTGAGCGGGTGCTGCGGAAGTTCGCCCGCAGGAAGGAAGTTCTCGAAGCGCCCTCGGTGATCGCCCACAAGGCCGACTTCATGCTGCGGCACTGGGCGGTCAACGCGCTGCCCGACCGCTTCGGAGCCCAGCTGGCGGCGGCGTCCCGGCTGGCCGCCGTCCGCTACCGCGACGCGCTGCTCGACGCCCGCGACCGGCTGCTCGCGCAGCTCGATGCGCTGGATCCCGCCATCGCCCACGATCCGATGGCGGCCCTCGGCGCCGACGACGAGATGCGCAAGCTGCTCACCGTCCTGCCGCACCGGGATGTCCTCGCCTCCATCGACGCGGCGGTCGTGATCCATGGCGACCCGAGGAAGGACCCCTCCGGCTGGCGGCAGTGGACGCTGAAATCGCGGCAGGACGGGTACGTCGAGCGCTTCAAAGCGGGACTCGGGGACCCCCTGGCCGCGGCCGTCGACCCCTCGTGGCCCGTCGAGCCTCATGGCGCGTCGGGGCAGGCGCACGGTGCCTCCGGTGGACCCGTCACGGACGTGTTCCGGCTTGAGCACCCGGAAGCGGAGGACACCCCGGACGACGACCAGGACGACGGGGAGGCGGCGGAGCCCCTCGCCTTCCTCGTGGTCCAGTCGATGCTGCTCACCGGCTTCGACGCACCCGTCGAACAGGTCCTCTACCTGGACTGCGCCCTCTCCGGCGCGGGCCTGCTCCAGGCCGTGGCCCGCACCAACCGGCCGTATCCGCGCAAGCGGTGGGGAACCCTCGTCGACTTCGTCGGCATCGGCGTCGAACTGGCCCGTTCCCTCCGGGCCTACGAGCAGCACCACCTGCGGGAGGTCTACGGCTACGAGAACGTCTCCGTCGACCACCTCCGTCCGGACTTCGAGGGGACACCGCCCACCGGCGAGGGGCTGCTGCTCCAGGCGGACGCCGCCGCGGACCGGCTTCTCGACGATCTCCACGGCCGGATCGCCCGCTTCCTCGACGGCCACGGACTCGCGTTGTACGACGAGCGCGGCATCCTCTCCCTGGCCGACGAACAGCGCCGCGAGGTACTGCTGGACGTGCTGGAGGACCCGCTCGCGCGCGGTCAGTTCGACGAACACGCTCGGGACTTCCTCACCGCCCTGAGCGCGGTCCTGCCCCGGCCGTACGCACTGCGGTACGAGCGGTTCGCGGGTCTGCTGGGCGAGGTGCAGTACCTGGCGCGCCAGCGCTACCTCGACGGACGTGACGAGTTCAGCCCGCGCCGGTATGGGGCGAAGGTGCGCCAGCTCATCGCCGACCACCTCCGGGTGACCGGTGTCGAACTGCGTGTACCCCCGGTCGAGCTGAGCGCTGCCGACTTCATGGAGCGCGTCGACGCCAACCCTGACGCTCGCGCCAGGACCAGGTACATGGTCAGCCGCCTGCGGACCCACATCACGGCGAGGATCGGCACGGACCGCGCCCGCTACGAGCTGTTCAGCGTCCGGCTGGAAGAGATCGTCCGGCGGATGCGCCAGGACTTCGAGCAGGCCGCGGCCGACCTGGCACAGCTCGTCGGCGAGATCACGGTGGACGTCGAGGAGACGGGCCCGAGCCTCGACCCGCTGACGGAACGGCCCGTGTACCGGGCGCTGAGGAGAGAACTGGAGCAGGCGGGCGCGGCACCTCTGCCCGCCGAGGTGGATCTGTACGAGGCGGCCTGTCTCCTCACCGCGAACATCGCGGTCCTGGTGCGGGCACCGCACTTCGTGACCCAGGCCGACGCCCGTATCGAGGCCCGCAGGGAACTGCGCTTCAAAGTGGCCACTCATCTCCACATGGACTGGGACGACACCGCGGACATGGCCGCAGCCCTGCAGGAACTCGCCGTGGAGCGGCGCGGCGATTTCCTGCGGTACGCGGCGCGGCCGCACGCGTGACAGGACACCGGTTGCGGCCGTTGTCGGTGCGCAGTGGTACCAATGCCGGGTGAGTGTCTCCGTGCGGTCCGCCCTCACGTCGCTTCCTCTGCCGGGCGAGTGGACGTGGGAAGTCGTCGTACGGCCACGCCGCCGGACACTCGGGATCGAGATCCGCGAGGACGGGGGTGTGCTCTTCGCGGTGCCTCCCGGTGCAGACCCGCAGGAGGTCGCGGCTGCCGTCCGGTCCCGGCTGCCGCGCATCGCGAGCGAGGTCGACCGGCGCAGGCGCGGAGGAGGTGAACCTCGCAAGGAACTGGTCAGCGGAGCGAGCTTCTCCTATCTCGGCCGCCGCCACCGGCTGAGAGTCCTGCCCGCGGAGCCGGGCGCACGGGTACGACTGCACCATGGGTGGCTGGAACTCCCGCGACGCGAGTCCGCTCGGGAAGGCGCGCGGCTCATCGCCGACTGGTACACCGCACGAGGCGCGGAATGGATGACCACCCGTGTGCGGCCTCTGGCCGTGCGGGTAGGTGTGACTCCCAGAGACGTGCACGTACGCGATCTCAAGGAGCGCTGGGGTGCCTGTGATCCGGACGGGACCATCACCGCGCACTGGGCGCTGATGCAACTGCCCCCCGCCCTCGTGGATCTCGTCCTCGTACACGAGCTGACGCATTTGAAGGTGTCGGCTCACGGGCCGGCGTTCCGGCGCAGGATGCGGTTGGTGCTCGGAGGTCTCGACGACCTGGAGCGTCGCTTTGCCCTGGCGGAACGGGAGCTGTGGCGCGGAATGGTGTGACGCGGTTTCCCGCCGACGCCGGAATCCGGTGCCCGAGGGGAGCCACAACGCGCGCGGGCGACGTGAAGGAGCGGGCCACGGCGCCCGCGCGCAGGAACTATGCCGTGAAGAACTCCGCCAGCACCGGCGCCAGGGCGGCGGGGTCCACCGCGTGGGTCTGGCCGTCCAGGGTGCGGTACGCGCCCTCGGGTGCCGCGTCCGCGACGTCCTGGGCCGCCTGCCGCAGCCAGCCCGGACTCGCCCCGCCGGCCAGCGCCAGGACCGGCACACCGACCGAGGCCAGCCGGCCCCGGGGCACCAGGCCGTCGCCCATCACGGCGTCGTCGTAGGCGAGGCTCGGGGCGACCGCCTCCAGGTCGGCCCACATCGGGGACCGGCGGGCGCCCGCGATCATGTCCTCGGCCAGACCGGTCAGCCGCAGGAACAGCTCCACGGCGTCCCCGCGCCGGCCCTGTGCGAGCGCCTCGGTCAGGTTCTCGGTGTACGCGGCCCGCTCCGGCGCGCCGCCCCCGTGGTCGGCGAACGGCGGCTCGTACACGGCCACCGCACGGACCGGCAGCCCGGCCGCCGCCGCCTCCAGTACCAGCGCGCCGCCCGAGGAGATGCCGTACAGGGCCGCGTCGCCGCCGGCCGTCTCAATGATCGCCGCGAGGTCCTCGACCTCACGGGCCACGGCGTACGGCGTCGTGTCGCCGCTGCCGCCGCGGCCCCGCCGGTCGTAGGCGACGACGGTGAAGCGGTCCGCGAGCAGCGGGGCCAGGGGCGCCACCGTGGCGCCCGTCGACATCGCGCCGCTCACCAGGACGACCGCCGGGCCCTGTCCGGTGCGTTCGTACGCGAGGGACGTGCCGTCGCGCGAAAGGGTCTTCTTGTCCATGCCTGGGGAGACTGCCGTACCCCCACGCGATTAATCGGTCACGACACTTCCACTTCGTAGAAGCACAGGTGGTCCTTGATCTCGGCGACGTCGGGTTTCGGGTCCGGGTAGCCCCACACCAGGTCCGCCGCGTCCGGCAGCGACCAGTAGGAGGCGGTGCCCTTGAACGGGCAGTACGTGTGGGTGTCGGAGGGGGTCAGCAGCTCCAGCCGTACGTCCTCGGCGGGCAGGTAGTACCGCACGGGGGAGCCCGTCTCCCGCAGGACCAGCGGCCGGTCGCTCTCCGCCAGTACCCGGTCGCCGTGGACGACCCTCACATGCTGCGTGGAGTGCTCGATGGTGATCGTGTGTCCTTTGGCCATACCGGAAGAGCACCCGCGGACCCGCCGTTCTTCCCGCGTACGCTGACGTCGTGCGAATCTACGTCTTCCTCTCCGCCGCCGACCTCGACGACCGCTACACGCGCCCCGCGCGGGAGTTCGCGAAGCTGTTGGGCAAGGGCGGGCACACCCTGGTGTGGGGCGGCTCGGACGTCGGTCTGATGAAGGTGGTCGCCGACGGGGTGCAGGAGGCGGGCGGCCGGCTGCTGGGCGTGTCGGTGGACTTCCTGGCCGCCAAGGCACGCGCGGGCGCCGACGAGATGCTGATCGCCCGTGACCTCGCCGAACGCAAACGGCTGCTCCTGGAGAAGGCCGACGCCGTCGTGATCATGGTCGGGGGCACCGGGACGCTCGACGAGGCGACCGAGATCCTGGAGCTGAAGAAGCACGGCCACACCGACAAGCCGGTCGTGCTCCTCAACACCGCCGGGTTCTACGACGGCCTCAAACAGCAGTTCCGGCGGATGGAGGACGAGGGGTTCCTGCCCCGCCCGCTGACCGACCTGGTGTTCTTCGCGGAGGAAGCGGTCGGCGCGCTGGCGTACCTGGAAGAGAGCCGGGGCGTCGGGTGAACCACCGGTGATGCGAGCATGGCGGGCATGGCTACCCATGTGATCACCGGCGCCGGCTCCGGCATCGGCGCCGCCCTCGCCCGCCGCCTGCACGCGCGCGGGGACGACCTCGTGCTGCACGCGCGCGACGCGGGCCGCGCGAAGGAACTCGCGGCACGGTTCCCGGGCGCCGCCACGCTCGTCGGAGACCTGGCCGACCCCGACAAGCTGAGCTGGGCCTTCTCGCACCAGAGCCTCCCGGACCGGGTGGACTCGCTGTTCCACATCGCCGGCGTCGTCGACCTCGGCACGGTCGGTGAGCTGACCCCCCGGTCCTGGCGCCACCAGCTCAACGTCAACCTGATCGCCCCCGCCGAGCTCACCCGCCACTTCCTGCCCCAGCTGCGCACCGCCCGCGGCCACGTGGTGTTCGTCAACTCGGGGGCCGGACTGAACGCCCACGCCGAGTGGTCCGCGTACGCCGCCTCCAAGCACGGACTGAAGGCCCTCGCGGACTCCCTGCGCCAGGAGGAGCACGGCAACGGCGTCCGCGTCACGTCCGTCTACCCGGGCCGCACCGCCAGCCCCATGCAGGCCAAGGTCCACCAGCAGGAGGGCAAGGAGTACGACCCCGCGCGGTGGATCGACCCCGAGTCCGTCGCCACGACGATCCTTACGGCCGTCGACCTGCCCAGGGACGCCGAGGTCAACGACCTGACGGTACGTCCGGGGCGCTGACCCCCCGGACAGCGCGGACGCCGGCCCACGGGTACCGGGGACGCCGACGGGCCGGACACGGCGGGCGCCGACCGGCCGGGTACCGCGGGCGCCGACCGGCCGGGTACCGCGGGCGCCGACCCACCTGGCACCGTGGGCGCTGACCCACCGGGTACCGCGGCGCTGGGAAAGCCGGGGTCCGGGGGCCGCGCACCCGGGAAACCTCCGTAGGCTTCCCACGTGAACGCACACCTCAGTCTCGGCCCCGCCACCGGCATCGGCTCCATGCCCGGGGGCGACGCCATTGAAGCCGCCAAGACCGTCACCGGGTCCGTCGAGGCCTTCCCCTTCCTGGCCGAACTCCCCGCCCGGGGACCTGGCGCGGACATGATCGGGCGCACCGCCGGGCTGCTCGTCGAGCTCTACGCGCGCGTGGAGCCCAGCGGCTGGCGGCTCGGTGACCGGCCGGGCCGGGACACCCGGCGGGCCCGCTCCTGGCTCGGCGAGGACCTCGACGCGCTGGAGCAGTTCACCCAGGGCTACCAGGGCCCGCTCAAGGTGCAGGCCGTCGGCCCCTGGACGCTGGCCGCCGCGCTGGAGCTGCGCAACGGCGAGGTCGTCCTGTCCGACCCCGGCGCCTGTCGCGACCTGGCCGGTTCGCTCGCCGAGGGGCTGCGGACGCACCTGGAGGAGATCGCGCGTCGGGTGCCCGGCGCGCAGGTCGTGCTCCAGCTCGACGAGCCTTCCCTGATGAACGTACTGCGGGGACATGTGAGGTCCGCGAGCGGCTACCGCACCCACCGCGCCGTCGACCGGCAGGCCGTCGAGGCCACCCTGCGGGACGTCGTCGCCGTGCACGGCGACGGTCCGGTCGTCGTCCACTCCTGCGCGCCGGACGTGCCCTTCGCCCTGCTGCGCCGGGCGGGTGCGGCGGCGGTCTCCTTCGACTTCTCCCTGCTCACCGAGCGTGACGACGACGCGATCGGGGAGGCGGTGGAGGACGGCACCCGGCTGCTCGCCGGTGTCGTGCCCGGCACCGACGCCGCGTTGTCAGACCCGGCCGGTAGCGTCATGGGTGTCAGGACGCTGTGGCGCAGGCTGGGGCTGCGACCGGGGCTTCTCGCGGAGGCGGTGACCCTCACCCCGTCGTGCGGACTCGCGGGGGCCTCCCCGGAGTACGCGCGCCGGGCCCTCGCCCACTGCGTCCGGGCGGCGAGATCCCTCGCGGACAACCCAGAGTAACGGGAGGACCACACGGTGGCCGGCGACAAGCAGGCGGAGACGACGGTGCCCGCCGAGGCACGGGAGAAGCACGCGCAGCTCGCTGAGCAGATCGAGGAGCACCGCTTCCGGTACTACGTGAAAGACGCCCCGGTCGTCAGCGACGCCGACTTCGACCGGCTGCTGCGCTCGCTGGAGGCGCTGGAGGAGGAGTATCCGGAGCTGCGCACGCCCGACTCGCCCACCCAGAAGGTGGCGGGCGCCTACGCGACGGAGTTCACCTCCGTCCAGCACCCCTCGCGCATGCTCTCCCTCGACAACGCCTTCAGCGACGAGGAGCTGGCCGCCTGGGCCGAGCGCGTCGCCAAGGACGTGGGCGCCTCCCCGCACCACCTCCTGTGCGAGCTGAAGGTCGACGGCCTCGCCGTCAACCTCACCTACGAGCACGGCCGCCTCACCCGCGCCGCCACCCGCGGTGACGGCCGTACGGGTGAGGACATCACCCCCAACGTCCGCACCATCGCGGAGATCCCCGAACGGCTGCACGGCGACCGCGTCCCGGACCGGGTGGAGATCCGCGGCGAGGTCTACTTCCCGATGGAGAAGTTCGAGGAGCTCAACGCCCGCCTGGTGGGGGCCGGTGACAAGCCCTTCGCCAACCCGCGCAACGCGGCGGCCGGTTCCCTGCGCCAGAAGGACCCCCGCGTCACCGCCACCCGCCCCCTGCACATGGTCGTGCACGGCATCGGGGTCCTGGAGGGCTACACCGGCCTGACCCGTCTCTCCCAGGCGTACGACCTGCTGAAGACCTGGGGCCTGCCCACCTCCCCGCACAACAGGGTGGTCGACGGACTCGACGGCGTACGGGAGTTCATCGCGCACTACGACGAGCACCGCCACTCGGTGGAGCACGAGATCGACGGCGTGGTGGTCAAACTCGACGAGATCCCGCTCCAGGGACGCCTCGGCTCCACCTCCCGCGCACCGCGCTGGGCGATCGCCTACAAGTACGCGCCGGAGGAGGTCAACACCAAGCTCATCAACATCCGGGTCGGGGTCGGACGCACCGGCCGCGTCACCCCGTACGCCCAGGTCGAACCCGTCACGGTCGCCGGCTCCGAGGTCGAGTTCGCCACCCTGCACAACCAGGACGTCGTCAAGGCCAAGGGCGTCCTCATCGGTGACACGGTGGTGCTGCGCAAGGCCGGCGAGGTCATCCCGGAGATCCTCGGCCCGGTCGTCGACCTGCGCGACGGCAGCGAGCGGGAGTTCGTCATGCCGTCCGAGTGCCCCGAGTGCGGCACACCGCTGGCGCCCTCAAAGGAGGGCGACGTCGACCTGCGCTGCCCCAACGCCCGCACCTGCCCGGCCCAGCTGCGGGAGCGGCTGTTCTACCTCGCCGGCCGCAAGGCGCTCGACATCGACCACTTCGGCTACGTCGCCGCAGCCGCCCTGACCCGGCCGCTGGAGCCCGCCGAGCCGCCGCTGAAGAACGAGGGCGACCTCTTCGACCTCACCGTCGAACAGCTGCTGCCCATCAAGGCGTACGTCCGTGACCAGGACAGCGGCCTGCCCAAGCGCGACCCGAAGAGCGGCGAGGAGAAGGTCGCCACCGTCTTCGCCAACCAGCAGGGCGAGCCGAAGAAGAACGCGCTCGCGATGCTGGACACCATCGCCGCGGCCAAGGAGAGCCCCCTCGCCCGCATCCTCACCGGCCTGTCGATCCGTCACGTCGGCCCGGTGGCCTCCGAGGCGCTGGCCCGCGAGTTCCGTTCCATCGACCGCATCCAGCAGGCATCGGAAGAGGAACTGGTCGCCGTCGACGGGGTGGGGGAGATCGTGGCCAAGGCGGTCAAGGAGTGGTTCGCCGTGGACTGGCACCGCGAGATCGTCGCCAAGTGGAAGGCCGCCGGCGTCCGCATGGAGGACCAGGGTTCCGGCGAGGACGAGGGCCCCCGGCCGCTCGACGGCATGACCCTCGTGGTCACCGGCACCCTCGAACGCTTCACGCGCGACGCCGCCAAGGAGGCACTGCAGAGCCGGGGCGCGAAAGTAACCGGATCGGTCTCCAAGAAGACCTCGTTCGTCGTCGTGGGTGACAACCCCGGTTCGAAATACGACAAGGCGATGCAGCTCAAGGTTCCCGTCCTGAACGAGGACGGCTTCCAGGTCCTGCTGGACCAGGGGCCGGACGCGGCGGCCGAAGTCGCGCTTCCGACCCAGGAGTAGCGGTTGAAGGCCACCCGATCGGCGCATACCAGATGCATACGGGTGGCAGGGCGGCATTCGGGCAACCGTCGCCGACCGCTGCCCGTGGAAGCCTTCTGCGGCCTACTGTTGAGGGGTGCGCCCGCCGTGCCCGGCCGCGGTCGGGGCAATCCTCTGCTCCCGGAGGGCGGGGGAAGGGATGCCGAACGCGGCGCCGTTGACGGATGCAGGGCACCGGGCCGCGTGGCGTGGGCACCGCCGGTTGTGAGAGGGACGGGAATGGAACCGACCGAGAGCGCCGCCCCGGACTCCTGGCTGCGCGTGCGCCGGATGGCCGGCGCACTGCGCGAGAGCCGGTGGCCCGGGCGGCCTCCGGAGCGTCCGGGCGCCGCCGGACGCACGGCCGGACGGCACCCCGTGGTGGACGGCCACGGCGCCGCGCACCTCGCCCCCGGACACGGACTGCCGGGCGCAGAGCCCGAACGGCACCCGTCCTGGCCCGCGCTGCCCGCCGCAGTCGTCGCGGCCGCCGGCATCGTCCTGGGCGCCGGCTTCTACCGGGGCTTCCGCGGGGACCAGGCGCTCTTCCCGTCCGGCACGGTGGGCTGGTCCCTGGCCGTGCTCACCGGCGTCATCGTCGGCCACCTGGTCGCGCTCGGCCGCGCCCGCTGGTGGGGCGGCACCGGCTCCGGCGCCGCCCTCACCCTCGCCGGCCTGCTGCTGTACGGCTGGGTGCCGGCCGGCATGGTCAGCCTCACCGTCGTCGTCCTGGTCGGTATAGCCAGGCGCCACCGCTGGCGGCAGGGCCTGCTGCACGGCGCGATGGACATCCTCGGCATCGGCGCCGGCGCCCTGGTGCTGGCCTCCTTCGGCCGGGTGCCGTCCGTCGAGCACCCCTGGAACCCCGACACCTGGACCGTCGGCACCGCTCCCGAGGTGGTGCTCGTCGCGGTCGCCTATCTCGCGGTGACCCGGGTCCTGCTCTGGTACCTGTACGCCCCGCGCGGCGGTCTGCCCACCGTGGCCCGCACCGCCCTGGTCCGGCAGGGACTCCTCGCGGTCGCGCTGCTCGGCATCGCCCCGCTGATCTGTGTCGTCGCCGCCGCCATGCCGATCCTGCTGCCGCTGTTCGCCATCCCCCTCATCGCCCTCGACTCCACCCTCTGGATAGCCAGGGCCCGCGCCGAGGAGCAACTGCGCGACCCGCTCACCGGCCTGCCCAACCGTCAGTGGCTGCTGGAACGCATCTGGACCGCGCTGGACGACGCCGAGCGCATCGACGCCCGCGCCGCTCTGATGCTGATAGACCTCGACCGTTTCCGGTCGGTCAACGACACCCTGGGGCATCTCGCGGGTGACCGGCTGCTGCTGCAGATAGCGGACCGGCTGCGCCTGGCGCTGCCGCGCGGGGCGGAGGCCGCGAGGCTCGGCGGTGACGAGTTCGCCGTCTTACTGCCGGTCGCCGACTCCACGACCTCCGCGACCCGCATCGCCCGCGGTCTCGTGGGCGCGCTCAGCTCCCCGCTCGACCTCGACGGCCTGACCCTCGTCCTGGAGGCGAGCGCGGGAGTGGCCGTCTTCCCCGACCACGCCCTCGACGCCGAAGGACTGCTCCGGCGCGCGGACGTGGCGATGTACCAGGCGAAGCGGGACCGCACGGGCGTCGAGGTCTACGAGTCCAAGCGGGACTCCAACACGCCGGACCGGCTCGGACTCCTCGGCGACCTGCGCCGGGCCCTGGACGCGCACGAGGTCCAGCTGCACTACCAGCCCAAGGTCCGCTTCGACGGCCAGGTCGCCGGGCTTGAGGCACTGGTCCGCTGGGTCCATCCCGAGCGCGGGAAGGTACCGCCGGACGAGTTCATAGCGATCGCCGAGTCCTCGGGGCTGATGCCCCACCTCACCGAGTACGTGCTGGACACGGCGCTCGCCCAGGTCGCCCGGTGGCGGGCCCAGGGCCTGTTCGTGCCGGTCGCCGTCAACGTCTCCCCGCGTGACGTGCACACCCCCGGGTTCGCCGGCTCGGTGGCCGCCCGGCTCGCCCGCCACGGGGTCCCGGCGGGATCGCTGCAGCTGGAGATAACCGAACACGTACTGCTCGAGGACCCGCAGCGGGCCGCCGACACCCTGGCCGGACTGACCGGGCACGGCGTGAAGATGTCCCTGGACGACTTCGGGACGGGCTACTCCTCGCTGGTGCACCTGCGCCGGCTCCCGGTCAGCGAACTCAAGATCGACCGCTCGTTCGTCGCCCGGCTGGCCGTCGACACCGAGGACGCGGAGATCGTCCGCTGCACGGTCGACCTCGCCCACTCGCTGGGCCTGGTCGTGGTCGCCGAGGGCGTCGAGGACGACGAGACCTGGGAACGACTGCGGGACCTGGGCTGCGACGCCGTACAGGGCTGGCTGGTGGCGGCCGCGATGCCGGCGGAGGAGGCCACGGCCTGGCTGCTGGCGCGGGGCTCACGCGGCTGGCAGCGCCCGCGCGCGGCCCTGCCGGCGGTGGTGACCGACGACTGACTTTCCCCTCCGGCCGGCCGGCCGTTCAGCGCAGGCGCAGGCGCAGGCCAGACACAGACGCAGGCCAGGCGCAGGCGCACCGTGAGCGTCTCCTGTGCCGGACGCTCGACGTAGGCGGCCGTGAGGCTCCGGGGCGGGCGGGTGCCGTCGGCGACCCCGGGCGGCGGACGAGTACGGTCCGCGCGCCGCGTATCCGCCTCCCCGGCGCGGTCCCGGAGAGCCGCTTTTGAGGTGAACCACCCGGTGGTGGGAACCGGTCGCGGCAAACCGTTTAACGGGCACGGCCCGCGGCCCCATAGGATTGGGCCCACCACACACACTCACCCCAGAGGAACGCCGCATGCCTGGCATCACGCGCGAGGAGGTCGCCCACCTCGCCCGGCTGGCGCGTCTGGAGCTGAAGCCCGAAGAGCTCGACCACTTCGCGGGACAGCTGGACGACATCATCGGCGCGGTCGCCCGCGTCAGCGAGGTCGCCGACCAAGACGTACCGCCGACCTCCCACCCGCTGCCGCTGACGAACGTCATGCGCGCGGACGAGGTCCGTCCCTCGCTCACCCCCGAGCAGGCGCTCTCCGGCGCCCCGGCCCAGGAGCAGCAGCGTTTCAAGGTGCCGCAGATCCTGGGGGAGGACTAACACCACCATGACGGACATCATCAAGCTCACCGCCGCCGAGATCGCCGCGAAGGTCGCCTCCGGCGAGCTCACGGCCGTCGAGGTCACCGAGGCCCACCTGGCCCGGATCGAGGCCGTCGACGAGAAGGTGCACGCCTTCCTGCACGTCGACCGCGAGGGCGCCCTCGCCCAGGCGCGCGCCGTCGACGAGAAGCGGGCCCGGGGCGAGCGGCTCGGTCCGCTGGCCGGCGTCCCGCTCGCGCTCAAGGACATCTTCACCACCGAGGGCATCCCGACGACCGTCGGCTCCAAGATCCTCGAAGGCTGGATCCCGCCGTACGACGCGACGCTCACCAAGCGGCTGAAGGCCGCCGACGTCGTCATCCTCGGCAAGACCAACATGGACGAGTTCGCCATGGGGTCCTCCACCGAGAACAGCGCCTACGGCCCGACCGGCAACCCCTGGGACCTCACCCGGATCCCCGGCGGCTCCGGCGGCGGTTCCTCCGCCGCGCTCGCCTCCTACCAGGCCCCGCTGGCCATCGGCACCGACACCGGCGGTTCCATCCGCCAGCCGGCCGCCGTCACCGGCACGGTCGGCGTGAAGCCGACCTACGGCGCGGTCTCCCGCTACGGCATGGTCGCCTTCTCCTCCTCCCTCGACCAGGGCGGCCCCTGCGCCCGCACGGTCCTGGACGCGGCGCTGCTGCACGAGGTCATCGCCGGCCACGACCCGCTCGACTCGACGTCGATCGACGCCCCGGTCCCGCCGGTCGTCGAGGCCGCCCGCAACGGCAGCGTCGCCGGGATGCGCGTCGGCGTCGTCAAGCAGTTCCGCGGCGAGCACTACCAGGCCGGCGTCATGCAGCGGTTCGACGAGTCCGTCGCGCTGCTGAAGGAGCTGGGCGCGGAGATCGTCGAGCTGGACTGCCCGTCCTTCGACCTGGCGCTGTCGGCGTACTACCTGATCGCGCCGTCGGAGTGCTCCTCCAACCTCGCCCGCTTCGACGGCCTGCGCTACGGCGTACGCGTCGGCGACGACGGCACGCACTCCGCCGAGGAGGTCACCTCCCTGACCCGCGAGGCCGGCTTCGGCCCCGAGGTCAAGCGCCGCATCATGCTGGGCACCTACGCCCTGTCCAGCGGCTACTACGACGCGTACTACGGCAGCGCCCAGAAGGTCCGCACGCTCATCAAGCGGGAGTTCGACGCGTCCTTCGAGAAGGTCGACGTGATCGTCTCCCCGACGACGCCGACCACCGCCTTCCCGATCGGCGAGCGCGCCGACGACCCGATGGCGATGTACCTCGCGGACCTGTGCACCATCCCGACCAACCTGGCGGGCAACGCGGCCATGTCGCTGCCCTGCGGTCTCGCGCCGGAGGACAACCTCCCCGTCGGTCTCCAGATCATCGCCCCGGTGCTGAAGGACGACCGTCTCTACAAGGTGGGGGCCGCCGTCGAGGCCGCCTTCGTGGAAAGGTGGGGTCACCCGCTGATCGAGGAGGCTCCGTCGCTGTGAGCAAGGCACTGTCCAAGGCCAAGGGATTCAAGAAGTCGAAGTCCGGCCTGTACCTGTCCATGGCCACCACCGCGTTCGGCGCGGTCGCCGTCGCCAAGCAGGCCAAGCTGGCCCGCACCGACAACGACACCCTGCGCCTGATCGACGCGGCCGTGTCCGCCGCCGCCATCGCCACCGGCCTCGCCATCCTCTACCGCGAGCTGAAGCGGCTGGGCGACGACGACGTCCTGCTGGGCTGAGAGGGAAGTTTCACCGTGACCACCACGATCGACCTGGTGTCGTACGAGGACGCGCTGGCGTCGTACGACCCCGTCATGGGCCTGGAGGTCCATGTCGAACTCGGCACCAGGACCAAGATGTTCTGCGGCTGTTCCACCGAGCTGGGCGCCGAGCCCAACTCGCAGACCTGCCCGGTCTGCCTCGGCATGCCCGGCGCGCTCCCGGCCGTCAACGCGATCGGCGTCGAGTCCGCGATCAAGATCGGTCTCGCGCTGAACTGCGAGATCGCCGAGTGGTGCCGCTTCGCCCGGAAGAACTACTTCTATCCGGACATGCCGAAGAACTTCCAGACCTCCCAGTACGACGAGCCGATCGCCTTCAACGGCTACCTCGACGTGCAGCTGGAGGACGGCGAGAGCTTCCGCGTGGAGATCGAGCGCGCCCACATGGAGGAGGACACCGGCAAGTCGCTGCACGTCGGCGGCGCCACCGGCCGTATCCACGGCGCGTCCCACTCCCTGCTGGACTACAACCGCGCCGGCATCCCGCTCATCGAGATCGTCACCAAGCCGATCGAGGGCGCGGGCGAGCGCGCTCCCGAGGTCGCCCGGGCGTACGTCCGTGAGCTGCGGGAGCTGATCCGGGCGCTCGGTGTCTCCGAGGCCCGGATGGAGATGGGCCAGATGCGCTGCGACGTGAACCTGTCGCTGCGCCCGCACGGCCGGGAGAAGTTCGGCACGCGTTCCGAGACGAAGAACGTGAACTCGCTGCGGTCCGTGGAGCGTGCGGCCCGTTTCGAGATCCAGCGGCACGCCGCCGTACTGAACGGCGGCGGCACGATCATCCAGGAGACCCGCCACTTCCACGAGGACACGGGGTCCACGACCTCGGGCCGCGTGAAGGAGGAGGCGGAGGACTACCGCTACTTCCCCGAGCCGGACCTGGTGCCGGTGGCCCCCTCGCGCGAGTGGGTCGAGGAACTGCGCGCCGGGCTCCCGGAGATGCCGCTGGCCCGCCGTAACCGGCTGCTCGGAGAGTGGGGCATCAGCGCCACCGAGATGCAGGCCATCCTCAACGCCGGTGCCCTGGACACGATCGTCGCCACGATCGAGGCCGGTGCGGACGCCGCCTCCGCCCGCAAGTGGTGGATGGGTGAACTCGCCCGCAGCGCCAACGAGTCGGGCACCTCGCTGGACGAACTGGCCATCACGCCGGAGCAGGTCGCCCGGGTCACCGCGCTGGTCACGGCCGGCGACCTGAACGACAAGCTGGCCCGCCAGGTCATCGAGGGCGTGCTGGCCGGCGAGGGCACCCCGGACGAGGTCGTCGACAAGCGCGGCCTGAAGGTCGTCTCCGACGAGGGCGCGCTCACCACCGCCGTCGAGGAGGCCATCGCCGGCAACCCGGGCGTCGCGGACAAGATCCGCGGCGGCAAGGTGGCCGCGGCCGGCGCCCTGGTCGGCGCGGTCATGAAGGCGACCCGCGGTCAGGCCGACGCGGCCCGCGTCAAGGAACTGATCCTGGAGAAGCTGGGCGTGGCCGAAGGCTGAGCCGCTTCCCGAACGCCCCTGGGGGGACGCGCCGTTCGCGGTACGTCCCCCCAGGTGTGTGTTCAGACGCGGCGGCCGACGAGCCGTACGAATCCCAGTGCGCGGCCCTGGTCCGCGCGCAGCATCTCCACGCACCGGCCGGCCATTCGCACATGGAAGTCGTCGGTGCTCTCCTCGGCGACGACCTCGCTCCACAGCAGCCAGTCCCGCCAGCCGTCCGGCTGCCAGTCGGCGGCCTCCACCTCGACGGCCCCGCCGCGCGTCCAGTGGCGGCGCCACCAGCCGGGGGAGTGGAAGCACCAGAAGTCGGGCTCCCACCACGGTTCGAGGTGTTCCGGCGGCTCGGTGCCGGCGGGCTCCTCCCGCAGCGCCGGTACGACGACGCCGATCCGCCCGCCCGGCTTCAACAGCCGGGTGAGGGTGGGCAGATACAGGTCGTCGGTGCCGAAGTACTGGTAGGCGTCGACGGACACGACGGCGTCGAAGGTGCCGTCGCCGAAGGGCAGGTCGTGCGCCTCGGTGTGCACCGGCAGCACACGGTCGCCGACGCCCGCCTCGGCGACGCGTACGGCGTTGTCCTCGGGCCGCACCCACAGGTCGGCCGCGGTGACCTGGACGTCGTACTCCCGGGCGAGGAAGACGGACGTCATGGCGCGGCCGCAGCCCAGGTCGAGGACGCGTGCGCCGGGCGCCAGCTCCGCCAGGCCGAGGGCGGGGGCCAGCCACTCCAGCAGCCACAGGGCGTGCGGGCCCATCTGGTTCTCGATGGTCCAGCGCACGTCGTAGCGGCCGCTGCGCGGGTAGCGGGGGAGGGTCAGACGGTCAGTGAGGCGGTCGTTCGGGGTCCGCGATGTGTCGGGGGACATCGGTGAACGGGCTCCTTGTGATCTTCGTAGTGGAAGGAAATGCGTAGGAGCTCGGTCGGACCTTCAAAAAACGCACCCGCTTCGGTCGACGGCGAGGAGCCGGGGACGGCTGACGCGCGGAAGCTAGCAGTGGTCGGGGTCGCGCCGCACCCGGTTTCCCGGCCGGGCGCGCGGCCCTCGCCCGCCGGGAGCGCGCGCGGCGATTCCCGGGCCCCCGGCGGGGCCGGGCCGGCGGACGCCGTGGACGCGGCCGAGGACGCCCGGCGGGCCCGCTGGACGGCGGCCGGCACCGGGGTGCTGCTGGCCCTCGCCGGGCTGGCCGCGGCCCTGGTGCGGGCCACCGGCACCGCTCCGGTGCTCGTGCCCGCCGCCTACGCCTCTGGCGCCTCGGTGTGCGCGGTCGCCGCGGTGCTGGGCTCGCGGGGGCACACCCGGCGGGCGCTGTGGCTGCTGGTGGCCGGGGCGATGGTGATGGCGCTGGGGGATCAGTTCGACTGAGGTGACAGAGGTGTCGTTACTGTCCTGTGATCTGCCTCGCACTCCCGTGAATACGCGCACGAATGCGATAAACGATCATTTCTGCCTGCAAGAGTGGTGCTCGCATCGCTCATGCGTTCTTTGCGGGCCGTTCATGTCGTGAACCACTGTTCCCGGTCAAAGATCCACACATCCCCCCGGGAGCACGTTCGTGGCAGCCCTCGCCCGCTGGTGTGTCCGCCACCGCCTCCTCGCGGTGCTGGTCTGGCTTCTCGCCTGCGGCGGGGTGAGCACCGCCGCCGCCGTCGCCGGCTCCGCGTACTCCGACGACTACGAGGTCCCCGGCACCGAGTCGGGCCGTGCGGCCCAGCTGCTCCAGCAGGGCTTCCCCGGACTGGGCGGTGACAGCGACACGGTCGTGTGGCACACCACGGCGGGGACCGTCCGCGCCGCCGCCGTCGAGCAGACGATGACCGCGACCCTGGACACGATCGCGGACCTGCCCGGAGTGGCCTCGGTCACCGGCCCCTACCAGGGCCGGGGCGCGAGCCGGATCAGTGCCGACGCGCACACCGCGTACGCCACGGTCGTCTTCGAGCACCGGGCCGAGGACGTCACCGCGGCCCAGGCGCGGGCGGTCGTCCACACGGCCACGGCCGCCGCCGGTGACGGCCTCCAGGTCGAACTGGGCGGTAGCGCCGTCGCGCTGACCGAGTCCTCCGGCGGGCACCTCGCAGAGATCGTCGGCGTGGTCGTCGCCGCCGTCGTCCTGCTCCTCGCCTTCGGCTCGCCCGCCGCCTCCGCGCTGCCCATCGCGACCGCGCTGGTCGGCGTCGGCACCGCGTACGCCGCGACCGGGCTGCTCGGACACGCCATGACCGTCGCCGACTTCGCGCCCATGCTCGGCATGCTGATCGGCCTGGGCGTCGGCATCGACTACGCGCTGTTCATCGTGACCAGACACCGGCGCGGGCTCAAACGAGGGCTCACCGTCGCCGAGGCGGCCACCGACGCGGTGGCCACCACCGGACGCGCCGTCGTCTTCGCGGGCGCCACGGTGTGCATCGCGCTGCTCGGCATGCTCATCCTGCGGCTGAGCTTCCTCAACGGCGTCGCCGTCGCCGCCTCGCTGACCGTCGTCCTGACGGTCGCGGCCAGTGTCACCCTGCTCCCCGCGCTGCTGTCCCTCGTCGGGACGCGCGCCCTGAGCCGGCGCGAGCGGCGCCACCTGGCCGAGCACGGGCCGCGGCCGGAGCTGCCGACCGGGTTCGCCGCCCGCTGGTCGGCGTTCGTGGAGCGCCACCCGAAGGTCCTCGGCGCCGTCGCCCTGGCCGTCATGGCCGTGCTCGCGCTGCCCGCCTTCTCCCTCCACCTCGGCTCCTCGGACCAGGGCAACGACCCGAAGGCGTCCACCACACGGCAGGCGTACGACCTCCTCGCCAAGGGTTTCGGACCGGGCGTCAACGGCCCGTTGACACTGGTGACGCGCGTCGGCGGCGCCGAGGACAAGCTCGCCCTCGACAACCTCGACGCCACCGTCCGCACCACCGAGGGCGTCGCCTCGGTGACCCCCGTGACCTACGGCACCGGCACCGCGTACTTCACGATCGTCCCGGAGTCGGCGCCCCAGTCGCGGCGGACCAGCGAGCTCGTCGACCGGCTGCGCACCGAGGTGCTGCCCCGCGCCGAGACCGGCACCTCGCTCGACCTGCACGTCGGCGGGGTGACAGCCGGCTACGACGACTTCGCCGACGTCGTCGTCGGCAAACTGCCGCTGTTCGTCGGGGTCGTCGTCGGCCTGGGCTGCCTGCTGCTCCTGCTGGCCTTCCGGTCCGTCGGGATACCGCTGAAGGCCGCCGCGATGAACGTCGTCGCCGTGGCCGCCGCCTTCGGGGTGGTCGTCGCGGTCTTCCAGTGGGGCTGGGGCAGCGAACCGCTGGGGCTGGGCCGCCCGGGCCCGATCGAGCCCTTCCTGCCCGTGATCATGGTGTCGGTGCTGTTCGGGCTCTCCATGGACTACCAGGTCTTCCTGGTCGGCCGGATGTACGAGGAGTGGCTGGAGACCGGCGACAACCGGCGGGCCGTCCGGGTCGGCCTCGCCGAGACCAGCCGGGTCATCAACTCCGCCGCGGTCATCATGATCTCCGTGTTCCTGGCCTTCGTGCTCAGCGGCGACCGGGTGATCGCCATGTTCGGCATCGCCCTCGCCTCCGCCGTCGCCCTGGACGCGTTCGTCCTGCGCACCCTCCTGGTGCCGGCCCTCATGCACCTGCTCGGCGGCGCCAACTGGTGGCTGCCGCGCCGGCTCGACCGGTACCTGCCCCGCATCAGCATCGAACCGCCTCAGTGCCGGGCCGCCCACGAGAGGCCGGCCGCCGCGAGGGACGCCGAGGCTGCGGACGTACTGGCGGGGGAGCGGCAGCCGGACACCCGCGACCTCCCCGGGTGACGGCGGGCCGGAGCCGTGCCCGCTCTGGTCCGCCCCACGCCGACGGGTTCGTGGCGCGCCGGAAGGGGCGGCCGCTCTCCGCCCCGGCCGGCGCGGGTCCGCGCACAGGGGTCATTAAGGAACCTCTCAGACTCCGTCCGTACGGTGCGGAGCATGGGAACCGAGACAGTGGACGAGACCGGCGCCGCAGCCGGCGCCGAGGCGACGACCGACAAGGAGCAGGCGAAGGCCACCAGGACCGACGAGGCCACGCGGACCGGGGCCCCGGCGACGGGCCCGGCGGCCGCCGCGACCCCGGGTGAGGCCGCCTCGGCCGGCGCCGACGACACGGACACCCCCGAGGACGACGCCGACGACACCGAGGACGACGTCCTCGCCGCAGGCCCGACCGGCGACCAGGGTTCGGCCGGTGTCGGCCAGGGCGCCGGCGCGGTGGTCTCCGCCGCGCTCGGCCTCGTCTCGCTCACCGGTGGCTGGATCGCCACCGTCGCCGCCGCCCGCCAGACGCTCGTCGGACAGCTCAAGACCTCGTCGGGCGCGAGCGTCGCCACCCAGGTCAAGGAGATCTACGGCGACGCCTGGCACACCACCGCGCTGTGGGGCGGCCTGTTCGCGCTGGCCGCGCTGATCGTCGGCGTCGTCGTCCTCGCCCGGCCCGCGTTCGGCGCCCCGGGCAGGCCGCAGGCGCCGTGGATCAAGTCGGTGGCCTGGGGCGGCGTCGCGCTCGGCGTCATCGGCCTGCTCCTGGCCGTCCTGAAGTACACCGACCTCCTGCTCGGCCTGCCGTCGGCGACCTGAGAAACAGCCGCTCCTGAGGGGTCTTAGGGCGTCCGTAAGCACCTTACGGACGGACCTGAGGCCCCTCCGCCACGTCTAAGGCCCCCCACGCCGCGGAAGATGCGGAACTCTCCCGATGTGGCGGACCCCCCTGGCGGACGAAGGTTGAGGCATCGCACCGAGCGAGACCGAGACCGACTCTCCCAGAGGACACACCATGTACGAGTACGAGCTCCAGCAGCTGCGTTCCGCCGAACTGATCCGCCGGGCCGACAACGAGCGGCTGGCCCGCGAGGTCGTCCGCGGCCGCCGCGCCGCCCGCCGCGAGGCCGCCCGGCAGGGCGCCGAGGGCGAGGTGCATACCGGCCGTCCGCGCCGGCCCCGGTTGCCGCGCACCGCGTGAGCGCCGGAGCACGACGGCCCGGCCGTACGGCACCGGCGGCCGACCACGGCCCGCCGCTCCTCCCCGCGGCGGCCGTGCCGGCCGTCCTCGCGAAAACCGGTGCACCGCCGGCGGAACACCGTGCGATGCTCGGGCCCGTGGAAACCAGATCCGTCAGTCCGGTGTTCGTCGGCCGCGCCGAGGAACTGCGGGCGCTGAACGACGCGCTCGCCCGCGCCGGCGCGGGCGAGCCGCAGGCGCTGCTGCTCGGCGGCGAGGCCGGGGTCGGCAAGACCCGCCTCGTCGAGGAGTTCGCCACCGCCGCCTGCCGGCAGGGCGCCGTCGTCGCGCTCGGCGGCTGCGTCGAGATCGGCGCCGACGGACTGCCGTTCGCCCCCTTCTCCACCGCGTTGCGCGCCCTGCGCCGCGCGCTGCCCGGCGAACTCGACGCCGCGGCCGCCGGGCAGGACGAGGAACTGGCCCGGCTGCTGCCCGAACTCGGCGAGCCGGCCACCGCCCGCGGTTCGCGCCGCGACGACGAGGAGGGCATGGCCCGCCTCTTCGAACTCACCGCCCGCCTGCTGGAGCGCGTCGCCGCCGACCGTACGGTGGTCGTCGCCCTGGAGGACCTGCACTGGGCCGACGCCTCCACCCGCCACCTTCTCGCCTACCTCCTGCGCACCCTGCGCACCGGCCGCCTCGTCGTGCTCGCCACCTACCGCGCCGACGACATCCACCGCCGCCACCCGCTGCGCCCGCTGCTCGCCGAACTCGACCGGCTGCGCACCGTCCGCCGCGTCGAACTCGGCCGGTTCAACCGCACCGAGGTAGGCCGTCAGATCGCCGGCATCCTCGCCCGCGAACCCGACCCGGCCCACGTCGACGACATCTTCGAACGCTCCGACGGCAACGCGTTCTTCGTCGAGGAACTCGCCGTCGCCGTCCACGAGGGCTGCTGCACCGGCCTCACCGACTCCCTGCGCGACCTGCTGCTCGTGCGCGTGGAAGGACTGCCCGAGAGCGCCCAGCGGGTCGCCCGGATCGTCGCCGAGGGCGGCTCCACCGTCGAGTACCGGCTGCTGGCCGCCGTCGCCCGGCTCGCCGAGGACGACCTCATCGAGGCGCTGCGCGCCGCCGTCAACGCCCACATCCTGCTCGCCGCGCCCGACGGCGACGGCTACCGCTTCCGGCACTCCCTGGTCCGCGAGGCCGTCAGCGACGACCTCCTGCCCGGCGAGCGCTCCCGCCTCAACCGCCGCTACGCCGAAGCCCTGGAGGCCGACCCGACGCTCGTCCCCGCCGACGAACGGGTCCTGCGCCTGGCCAGCTACTGGTACCACGCCCACGACCCCGCCAAGGCCCTCCCCGCCGTCCTGGACGCCTCCGCCGTCGCCCGCCGCCGGCACGCCTACAGCGAGCAACTGCGGCTGCTCGAAAGGGCGATGGAGCTGTGGGACGCCGCGCCGCCGGAGGTGCGGGCCCGGCTGCGCCCGGCCGGCCAACGCGAGACCCTCCCGCCGGGCGGCGGCGACCCGCACACCACCCCGCTCGGATACCTCGACCTGCTGGCCCAGGCCGCGGTCGCCGGCCGGCTGTGCGGGGAACGCGAACGCGCGCTCAAGATCACCAAGCGGGCGCTGCGGCTCCTGGAGGACGAGAACGACCCGCTGCGTGCCGCCTGGTTCTGGGTGCAGCGCTCCCGGCTCGTCCAGGCGAGGACCCACGGCGGCGACGGCTGGGCCGAACTGTCCACCGCGCAGGAACTGGTGCGCGGCATGCCGCCCTCCGAGGTGCACGCCGAGGTGCTGGGCACCGTCGCCAGCTGGTCGATGATGCACGCGCCCGGCCCGGAGGCCCTGTCCGCCGCGGAGCGGGCCGTGGAGTACGCCCGGATGGTGGGCGCGCACGAGATCGAGCTCAACGCCCGCCTGACGCTGGGCGTCCTCATGGTCGACGCGGGCGACGTCGAAGCCGGCCTCGCGCAGCTGTACGAGGTCAAGAAGCGGGCCCTGGAGGCGGACAGCCCCTTCGTCCTCGGCCGGGCCTATGTGAACCTGCCCGCCGAACTCGAAGCGGTCGGCCGGTCCCGGGAGGCGGTCGAGCTCCTTGAGGAAGGCGCCGTCGGCACCCGGAAGTTCGGCCTGCGGGACTCCGAGGCATGGGTGTGGGGCAACCTCTCCGAGTCGCTCTACTCGCTCGGCCGCTGGGACGAGGCCGTCGAGGCCGCCGAGCGCGCGCTACGGCTGGGACGGGACAACAAACCCCACGCCGGGAGCGCCCTGATCCTGGCCCAACTGGCGCTCGACCGGGGGGACGTGGCCGAGGCCGCCCGCCACGTCGCCCACGTCCGCGAACACCTGGGCGCCCAGGACCCCGCCCCCGCGCACTCGATACCGCTGGCGTACCTCGGCATCGGCATCGCGGCCGGCGAAGGCCGGCTCCTCGACGCCCGGGCCGAACTCGCCCGCGCCCTCGGCGCCGGCTTCCCCGTCGGCACCCAGCGCTACGCCTGGCCCCTGCTGCTGGCCGCGGCCACCGCCGAGGCCGACGCCCCGCCCCTGCCCGCCCTGACCGAGGGGCGCGCCGCCGTCCTCGAACAGATCCTGGAGGCCGCCCGCAAGACCACCACCGGCGCCCCGGTCTGGCTCGCCCACGACCGGTGGGTCCGTGCCGAACTCGACCGCGCCGAGGGCCGGGCGTCCGCCGACACCTGGGCGGAGGTGGTCGCGGCCTTCGAGGAGCTCGAGAACCCGCACGGTCTCGCCCGCGTCCGCCACCGCCTCGCCGAAGCCCTCCTCGCGGCCGGCGGCGACGAGGAACGCGACCGCGCCACCGAGCTGCTCCGGCTCTCCCACGCCGTCGCCGACCACCTCGGGGCCCGTCCGCTCGCCGACGCCGTCACCCAGCTCGCCCAGCGCGCCCGCCTCACCCTCACCTCCGCGCCGGCCCGGCCGGGGGTGCCGGCCGACCCGGTCGAGGCCCTCGGCCTGACCGGCCGGGAACGTGACGTGCTGCGGCTGGTCGCGGCCGGCCGGACCAACCGCCAGATCGCCGGGGAACTGTTCATCTCCCCGAAGACGGCGAGCGTCCACGTCTCGAACATCCTGGGCAAGCTCGGCGTCTCCGGCAGAGGAGAGGCCGCGGCTATGGCCCACCGCCTGGGACTGTTCCCGCCGGAGGCCGTCGAGGCCCCCTCGGCGGGCTGAGGCGTACGCTGTCAGGGACCGGCAGGGAGGCGCTGTGTTCAACATGTTCGAGGAACTGTTCGCACCCGGTCGCAAGCACACACACGACGAGCAGAAGCGGCTCGAACTGACCCGGGAGGACGTCGGAGACGGCGACCCGGGCCGCGGCCCGATAGACCTCAGCTCGGGAAAGGTCGTCGTACGGCGACCGACGAAGGACCCGGACGACGAACCCTCGGCCGACGACAAGCCGTAGTCGGCGCCGGGACCGCCGCCGAGGACCGATACCCGGGACGGGACTCCGGCGCCGCAGCCGGGGCCGGACGCCTCTCTCAGGTCACCCGGAGCTCCAGGATCCGGTCGTCCCCGTCCTTCGGCTCCCCCCTTCCGTCCGTGTTGCTGGTCGTGACCCACAGCCGGTCGCCGCCCGCCGACACCACCGTGCGCAGCCGGCCGTACGCGCCGTCGAGGAACGCCTGGGGGTCCGCCGAGGCGGCCGTGCCCTTCAGCGGGACGCGCCACAGACGCCGCCCCTTCAGGCCGGCCATCCAGACCGAGCCCTCCGCGTAGGCGATGCCGCTGGGGGAGGCGTCGTCGGTGTGCCACTGGGCCACGGGGTTCTGGTACGCGGAGTCGCTCGACCTGCCCTCGGCCTTCGGCCAGCCGTAGTCGGCGCCCGGCTTGATCGCGTTCAGTTCGTCCCAGGTGTCCTGGCCGAACTCCGAGGCGAACAGCCGCTGTCTGTCGTCCCAGGCGAGGCCCTGCACATTGCGGTGGCCGTACGAGTACACGGGGGAGCCGGGGAAGGGGTTGCCCGGGGCCGGCTCGCCCTCGGGGGTCAGCCGGAGGATCTTGCCCCCCAGGGACTTCCGGTCCTGGGCCAGGCCGCGGTCGCCGCTCTCGCCCGTGCCGGCGTACAGCATCCCGTCGGGGCCGAACGCGATCCGGCCGCCGTTGTGGATGAAGCCCTTCGGGATGCCCTTGAAGACCGTGTCCGGGGCGCCCAGCTGCTCACCGGACGGCTTCTCCGGCTGGTACAGCACGCGTACGACGCGGTTGTCCGAGGCCGAGGTGAAGTAGGCGTAGACCATGTGATCGGCCGCGTAGTCGGGGGACAGGGCGATGCCCAGCAGGCCGCCCTCCCCGGCCGCGGACACCCCCGGCACCTGGCCGAGCAGCGTCTTGCGGCCCGTCTTCCCGTCGATCCGGGTGATCGTGCCGTCGTCCCGGGAGGAGACCAGGAGGCCGCCGTCGGGGAGGGCGGCGAGGCCCCAGGGCGTCTTCAGGTGCTCGGCGACGGTGCGCAGCACACGCACCGAACCCCTCGCGGGAGGGGCCGACTCGGCCCGCGCCGAGGACGGGGAGCGCGAGTCCGCACCGCCCGGCGACGCGCTTCCGCCGCCGCCCGAGGACCCGCCCGCCCCTCCGTCACCGCCAAAACAGCCGGCCGTGAGCAGGAGCGCGGCGGCGGCCATGACGGCCGACACAGCTCGACGTTGCACGATCGGGTCCCTTCGACGCGACGGGTTCTCCCCTACATACTCCGCTCACGCCTCACAGGTTCCCGGTCCCCGAATCCGGAACCGCACGGGCGGTCCCGGCCGACCGGCCGGGACCGCGCCATGGCCCGGTTCGTTCCGGCGGCTCCCTCGGCCTCGGGGCCGCGCTGAGCCGGCTCGGCTCGGTGACCTGGTGGCTCGGTGGCCCGGCGGCTCCGAAACCGGGCGGCCTGGTGGCTCCGTGACCGCGCGGCCTGATGGCCTGGTGGCTCCGTGACCGGGTGGCCCGGCGGCCCGGTGTCCCGGTGGCCTGGTGGCTCGGCAGCTCGGGGACTTGGCGTCCGGTACCTCGGTGGCCTGGTGGCCTGGTGGCCTGGTGGCCTGGTGTCCGGGTGGCTCGGCGGCTCAGTAGCTCGGTGACCTGGCGGCCAGGCAGCTCGGTGCCCGGCGGCCCGATGACCGGTGTTCCCCCTGCCCCCCTGCCCCGGACCCCGCTCAGGTCCCACCCGGTCCGGCTCCCGCTCAGTCCCACGACCCCAGCGCCCGCGGCAGGCGCGAGAGTTCCGCGAGGTCCTGGGGCGTCAGGCGGAGCGTGGTCGCGCCCGCGTTCTCCGTCACCCAGCGCTCCCGCTTGGCGCCCGGCACCGGGACCACGTGCCGGCCCTGCGCCAGGACCCACGCCAGGGCGACCTGGGCGGGGGTGACGTGTTCGCCGTGCCGGCGGGCCACCCGGCGCAGGCCCACCACGATCGGCTGGTTCGCGGCCATCATCTCCGCGGTGAAGCGGGGGTGCCGGGCGCGCACGTCGTCCGGTTCGAAGCCCTCACCGGGGGTCAGCGTGCCGGTCAGGAAGCCGTTGCCGAGCGGCATCGCCGCCAGGAGACCCACCCCGCGCGCCTCGCACCAGGGCAGCAGTCCCTCCAGCGCCTCCGGTGACCACACCGACAGCTCCGCCTGCACCGCGCTCACCGGGAAGACCTGCTGCACCCGCCGCAACTGCCGGATCGTCGCGTCGTGCAGCCGGGCCCCGGAGCGGCGGCCGCCCCGCGCGCCCACCGCGCACAGCCCGAGCGCCCGCACCTTTCCGGCCCGCACGAGCTCCCCCATCGCGCCCCAGGTCTCCTCGACGGGGACCTCCGGGTCCGCCCGGTGCAGCTGGTAGAGATCGATCACGTCCGTCTGCAGCCGCCGCAGCGAGGCGTCGCACGCCCTGCGCACATAACCGGGGCGGCCGTTGGCCACCACGTGCTGCTCACCCACCAGCAGGCCGACCTTGGTCGACACGAAGGCGTCCCCGCGCCGTCCCCTCAGCGCCCGCCCCACCAGCAGCTCGTTGGTGAACGGGCCGTACATGTCGGCGGTGTCGAGCAGGTTCGAGCCCGCGTCCAGCGCCCGGTGCACCGTTCTGAGCGACTGCTCCCCCCGCTGCCGCGACCCGCTGTAGGCCCAGCTCATCGGCATGCACCCGAGTCCGACGGCTCCCACCGCGAGCGCCGCCGCGCCGATCGTCCTGCGCTCCACCTGCCCGTGACCCTCCTTGTACAGACCCACCAACCTAACCTCTGTATCGGCGTGTGCCTGACATAGCCTCCCCACCATGAGTACTGACGTGTGGCTCCCCATCCGGCCGGACGAGATCGACGGCCTGCCGAAGGGCCCGGACTACCGCTTCTGGGACGGCGGCGACGACTTCCCGGCGGACCCCGCCGACTGCGCCTTCTACGTGGTCCCCTACATGAAGCCCGCCGACGTGGGACGACGGCCCCTGCCCGCGATGACCTCCCTGCGGGTCGTGCAGACGCTGTCGGCCGGCATCGACCACGTGCAGCCCGCCCTCCCGGACCTGCCGTCCGGCGTACGGCTGTGCAACGCCCGCGGAGTGCACGAGGCGAGCACCGCCGAACTCACGCTCACCCTGATCCTCGCCTCGCTGCGGGGCGTCCCCGACTTCGTGCGGGCCCAGGACCGCGGGGAGTGGCTGGGCGGGTTCCGGCCCGCGCTGGCCGACCGGAGCGTCCTCATCGTCGGCTACGGCTCGATCGGAGCGGCCATCGAGGACCGGCTCGCGCCGTTCGAGCTCGCGCGGGTGGCGCGCGTCGCGCGCTCGGGGCGCACCTCGGCGCGCGGACCGGTGCACCCGCTCACCGACCTGCCCGCCCTCCTGCCGGAGGCGGACGTCGTCGTCCTGTCCACGCCGCTCACCGAGGACACCCGGCACCTGGCCGACGCCGGGTTCCTGGCCCGGATGAAGGACGGCGCCCTGCTGGTCAACGTGGCCCGCGGCCCGGTCGTGGACACCGAGGCGCTGCTCGCCGAGCTGGAGTCCGGGCGCCTCACCGCCGCCCTCGACGTCACCGACCCCGAGCCGCTGCCGCCGGGGCACCCGCTGTGGCGGGCGCCGGGCGTGCTCGTCAGCCCGCACGTCGGGGGGCCCACGTCCGCGTTCCTGCCGCGCGCCAAGCGGCTGCTGGTGGACCAGTTGGGCCGGTTCGTGAACCGGGAGCCGCTGCGGAACGTGATCCTGACGACGGGCGCGAGCGATGCGTGACGTCCGCGGGACGAGCCCCGTGCACGCGGTCCTCAGGGCGCGCGCGACGGGCGCGTGATCCGGTTCCGGTACCCTCCGCGACCCTCTGGAAGCGGTCCGTACGCACGGCTGCCTGCGCCGTCACGGAGCGTAGAGGAACTATGTCCCTGAGTGACGAGACTGGTGTATCGTCCCGACAGGGGCTGCGCCGCGGACCGTTCGGCGCCGGGGATGGACATTGCGGACTGTGAGGGGGGCGACGGGCGATGCACGGCCAATGGACGAACGATCCGACGCGGCGAGGCCGCCGGCGACGGCCCTGGCGCGCGACCCTGCGCCGACGCGGTCACCACAGCGGCCCCGACAGCCGGCCGACCGGTCACGGCGGTCGGCAGAGCCCTCACCATCCTCGCCCGAACAGCCGCCGGAGGCATGCCCATCCGGCGCACCGGGACCCCCGGGACCCGGGAGCGGCACGGACCGGGAGGGCCCGGTGAGTTCGCCCCCGCCCCCCACGACCACGCTGCACGGAGCGCTGCGGCCACCACCCGCGCCGAGCGCGCCGAGGACCCGCCTGCCCCGCCCGCCCGCCCCCGACGGCGAGACCGGCCTGGCGCAGCAACTCGTCCTCGCCCTGGTCTGCGCGGGATACGCCGTCGGTGCCGCGCTCGGCTGGGGTTCCGGCGAAGTCGCTCTGATCATGGGCGACTTCGGGCTGAGCGCCGCCGCCGGCACCGCCGCCGTCTCCTGCTTCCTCTACGCCCGCAACCGCCGCATCCGCTTCCGGCCCGCCTGGCTGCTGTTCGCGCTCTCCTCGGCCATGGCGTCCCTCGGCAACCTGGTCTGGGGGTGGTACGAGGTCGTCCTGGGACGGCCCGTGCCCAGTCCCAGCTACGCCGACCTGTTCTTCCTGTGCTTCGCGCCGCCCGCCATCGTGGGCCTGCTGGTGCTCGCCAAGCGGCCGGTGACCAGGGCCGGGTGGGGCTGCCTCGCCCTGGACGCCTGGCTGATCGGCGGCTCGCTGCTCACCCTCGCCTGGAGCCTGGCCCTCGCGCAGGCGGCCAAGTCCGAGGGGCCGAGCGTGGCGCACACCGCGCTCTCCCTCGCCTACCCGCTGCTGGACATCGCCCTGGTCAGCATGGTGCTCGCGCTGCACTTCCGGCGCTCACCGGGCAACCGCACGGCGGTGAACACCGCGATCGGGGCCCTCGCCCTCACCGTGATGTGCGACGCCCTGTTCACCTCACCGCTGCTGCACAACAACTACCGCTCCGGACAGCTGCTCGACGCGGGCTGGTTCGCCGGCTCGCTGCTCCTCGCGTACGCCCCCTGGGCCGCCCCGCGCGGAACCGGCCCGGCGGACGACCCGCACACCCGCGTGGTGCACGAGCACCTGCCCGGGCAGCGCACCGGCCCGCCCCACCCCGCGCCCCCGCAGGGCGGCGACCACGGCCGGTATCCGGCCACCCGGCCCATCACCGGCTCACTGTCCGCCCTCACCCCGTATCTCGCCGCCGCCGTCTGCACGCTGGGGATCCTCTACAACGTCCTCAACGGCAACAGCGTGGACCGCGTGGTGCTGCTGACCGGCGGCACCGTGGTGCTCGCCCTCGTGGTGCGGCAGGGCATCATGCTGCTCGACAACATCACCCTCACCCAGGAACTGGCCCAGAAGGAGAACCACTTCCGCTCCCTGGTGCAGGGCTCCAGCGACGTCATCATGATCGCCGCCCCCAACGGCATCCTGCGGTACGTCTCGCCGGCCGCCGCCGGGGTCTACGGCCGCCCCGCGGAGGACCTGGTCGGCACCGAGCTGGCCGGTCTCATCCACCCGGAGGACCTGGGCTGCGTGGTGCACGAGGTGCGCCGCTTCCTCGCCGCCAGCCCCCAGGACGAGCCCACCACACGCATCGAGTGCCGTTTCCGGTCCGGTGACGGCGGCTGGCTCAACGTCGAGTCGACCGTCAACCGCCACCACGGCGGCCTCATCTTCAACAGCAGGGACGTGACCGAGCGGGTGCGGCTCCAGGCCCAGCTCCAGCACAACGCCGAGCACGACCCGCTCACCGACCTGCCCAACCGCGCCCTGTTCACCCGGCGGGTGCAGCAGGCCCTGTCCGGCCGCCGTTCCTCCGACCGCGGGACGGCCGTCCTCTTCATCGACCTCGACGGTTTCAAGGCCGTCAACGACACCATCGGACACCAGGCCGGGGACGAACTCCTCGTCCAGGCCGCCCGCCGACTCCAGGACGCCGTGCGGTACGGCGACACGGCCTCCCGGCTCGGCGGGGACGAGTTCGCCGCCCTGATCGTCGGGGACGGCACCCGGGACCGCGCCGCCCGCGAGCGCCACATCCAGGAGCTCGCCGACCGCCTCAGGATCACGCTCTCGCAGCCCTACATCATCGACGGCAACGACGTCCGGGTCGCCGCGTCCATCGGCGTCGCCTTCGCCGAACCCGGCCTCGGCGCGGGGGAGCTGCTGCGCAACGCCGACCTCGCCATGTACCGCGCCAAGGCCGGCGGCAAGGGCCGGGTCGAGCTGTACGCCCCACAGATGCAGCAGGACGTCGTACGCAAGGCGGAGCTGGCCACCCGGCTGCGGGCCGCACTGCACGACGGCGAGTTCGCGCTGCTGCACCAGCCGGTGGTGTGTCTGGAGGACGGCCGGATCACGTCGGTCTCCGCCCAGGCGCGCTGGCGCTCCTCCCAGGGCGTGCTGTTCACGCCCGCCGAGTTCCTGCGGGTGGCCGAGGACAGCGACAGGACCGCCGAGCTGGGCCGGTGGATGCTGGAGGAGGCCGTCGAGCAGGCCGCCGAACGCGCCGCGACCGGAGCCGCCGTGCCGGTGGCGGTCCGGATGAACGCCCGCCGGCTGCTGGACCGGTCGATGCCGCTCGGCTCGATCGAGGCCCTGCTGACCCGGCACGGGCTGCCGTCCGGGTCCCTCGTGATCGAGCTGTCCGACACCGACCCCCGGGTCCCGCTGGACGAACTGGAACGCCGGCTGAGCGCGCTGCGCAGGCTCGGCGTGCGGATCGCACTCGACGGCTTCGGCAGCGGATACGCGGCGATCACCGCCCTGCGCCGCCTCCCCCTCGACGCGCTGAAACTCGACCGCGGCCTGGTGGAGGGCGTCGTGGAGTCCGCGCGGCTGCACAAGATCACCAGTGGGCTGCTGCGGATCGCCGCCGATCTCGGACTCCAGTCCGTGGCCGACGGCGTGGACCTTCCGGAGCAGGTCGTGGCGTTGCGCGCGATGGGCTGCACCCACGGGCAGGGCATGGCCTTCTCCGGGCCGCTGGACGAGTACCGGCTGCGCCGGGCGCTCGCTTCCAGCCATTGTCCGGTGCCTGGCGGACCCGCCGAACCCGCGTTCGCGGGGGGTGCCACGAAGGTGTACACAGGGGGTGTGTCCGCCGTTCTCGGTGGCGGGAGTGTGCTGCGCTCACATAATGAGACTCCCGTCCCACCCACTTGACACGTGGTGCGTGCCGGGGGGAGGGTCAGTTCCATGCGCACCCGAATTCTCGTACTTGGAAAGCGCGTCGGCTGAAGCTGGTGACGTCCGCACGGACCCGGAACTCCCAGCGACCACCTCCCGGCGCGCTCCCCTCGCTTGCCTCACGGCACGAGGGGTTTTTTGTTGCACAGACACTTGCCGCACAACCGTCGTACACCGCACAAACGTCGCAAAAACCCTCAGCATCGAGAAGAGAATGCCGATGACCGAGCAGGCCACCGGGGCCCATCAGCCGCAGCCACGGCCCCGATCCGGAGGACAGTCCGCGCCCGAGCGCGTCACGGGTGCGAAGTCCCTCATCCGCTCTCTCGAGGAGGTCGGGGCCGACACGGTGTTCGGCATTCCCGGCGGTGCGATCCTTCCCGCGTACGACCCGCTGATGGACTCCACCCGGGTGCGTCACGTCCTGGTCCGCCACGAGCAGGGCGCCGGACACGCGGCCACCGGCTACGCGCAGGCCACCGGCCGGGTCGGCGTCTGCATGGCGACCTCGGGTCCCGGCGCCACCAACCTGGTCACCCCGATCGCCGACGCGCACATGGACTCCGTGCCGCTGGTCGCGATCACCGGCCAGGTGGCGTCCAAGGCGATCGGCACGGACGCCTTCCAGGAGGCGGACATCGTCGGCATCACGATGCCCATCACCAAGCACAACTTCCTGGTCACCCAGGCCGAGGACATCCCGCGGGTGATCGCGCAGGCGTTCCACATCGCCTCCACCGGCCGCCCTGGCCCGGTCCTGGTCGACATCGCCAAGGACGCCCTCCAGGCGCAGACCACCTTCAGCTGGCCGCCGGTCATGGACCTGCCCGGCTACCGCCCGGTGACCAAGCCGCACGCCAAGCAGATCCGCGAGGCCGCGAAGCTGATCACCTCCGCGAAGCGGCCCGTCCTGTACGTCGGCGGCGGCGTGCTGAAGGCACAGGCCACCGCCGAGCTGAAGGTCCTCGCCGAACTCACCGGAGCGCCCGTCACCACCACCCTGATGGCGCTCGGCGCATTCCCCGACAGTCACGAGCTGCACGTGGGAATGCCGGGCATGCACGGTGCGGTCACCGCCGTCACCGCGCTGCAGAAGGCCGACCTGATCGTCGCCCTCGGAGCCCGCTTCGACGACCGGGTCACCGGCAAGCTGGACAGCTTCGCGCCGTACGCGAAGATCGTCCACGCCGACATCGACCCGGCCGAGATCGGCAAGAACCGCACCGCCGACGTGCCGATCGTCGGGGACGCCCGCGAGGTCATCGCCGACCTGGTCCAGGCCGTGCAGAAGGAGCACAGCGAGGGCCACCGCGGCGACTACACCGCCTGGTGGAAGGACCTCAACCGCTGGCGGGACACCTACCCGCTCGGCTACGAGCAGCCCGACAACGGCTCGCTGTCGCCGCAGCAGGTCATCGAGCGCATCGGGCAGCTCGCGCCGGAGGGCACGATCTTCGCCGCGGGCGTCGGCCAGCACCAGATGTGGGCCGCGCACTACATCCAGTACGAGAAGCCCGCGACCTGGCTGAACTCCGGCGGCGCCGGGACGATGGGCTACGCGGTGCCGGCCGCGATGGGCGCCAAGGCCGGAGCCCCGGACCAGACCGTCTGGGCGGTCGACGGCGACGGCTGCTTCCAGATGACCAACCAGGAGCTCACCACCTGCGCCCTGAACAACATCCCGATCAAGGTCGCCATCATCAACAACGGCGCCCTCGGGATGGTCCGCCAGTGGCAGACCCTGTTCTACAACCAGCGCTACTCCAACACCGTGCTGCACTCGGGCCCCGGGGCGAGCGGCAAGGAGCCGAGCGCCGGCACCCGCGTCCCCGACTTCGTGAAACTGTCGGAGGCGATGGGCTGTTACGCGATCCGCTGCGAGTCCCCTGACGACCTCGACAAGGTCATCGAGGAGGCGAACTCGATCAACGACCGCCCGGTCGTGGTCGACTTCATCGTCCACGAGGACGCGATGGTGTGGCCCATGGTGGCCGCCGGCACCTCCAACGACGAGATCATGGCCGCCCGGGACGTCCGCCCGGACTTCGGCGACAACGAAGACGACTGAGCGAGAGAGACGAAAGAGAAATGTCCAAGCACACGCTCTCCGTCCTGGTGGAGAACACCCCGGGCATCCTGGCCCGGATCGCCGCCCTCTTCTCCCGCCGCGGCTTCAACATCGACTCGCTCGCCGTCGGAGTCACCGAGCACCCCGACATCTCCCGCATCACCATCATGGTGAGCGTCGACGACCTTCCGCTGGAGCAGGTGACGAAGCAGCTCAACAAGCTCGTCAACGTGCTGAAGATCGTCGAGCTGGAGCCGGGTTCGGCCGTTCAGCGTGAACTCGTTCTGGTGAAGGTGCGCGCCGACAACGAGACGCGCTCGCAGATCGTGGAGATCGTGCAGCTGTTCCGGGCCAAGACGGTCGACGTCTCCCCGGAGGCCGTGACCATCGAGGCCACCGGCGGCAGCGACAAGCTGGAGGCCATGCTCAAGATGCTGGAACCGTACGGCATCAAGGAACTGGTCCAGTCCGGCACGATCGCGATCGGACGCGGTGCCCGTTCGATCACCGACCGGTCGCTGCGCGCCCTCGACCGGTCTGCATAACGACGTATACGGGCGGCCGGGGAACACCGGCCGCCCGTATACCGAGACCCCGAATCCTTCCTTCCGCCCGCCGTCATACGGTGGGACGCAACACCCGTACCCCAAGGAGAGAACCCAAAGTGGCCGAGCTGTTCTACGACGCCGACGCCGACCTGTCCATCATCCAGGGCCGCAAGGTCGCGGTCATCGGTTACGGCAGCCAGGGCCACGCCCACGCCCTGTCGCTGCGCGACTCGGGTGTCGACGTCCGCGTGGGTCTGCACGAGGGCTCCAAGTCCAGGGCGAAGGCCGAGGAGCAGGGGCTGCGCGTGGCGAGCCCGGCCGAGGCCGCCGCCGAGGCCGACGTCATCATGATCCTCATCCCGGACCCGATCCAGGCCCAGGTCTACGAGGAGTCCATCGCCCCGAACCTGAAGGACGGCGACGCGCTGTTCTTCGCCCACGGCTTCAACATCCGCTTCGGCTTCATCAAGCCCCCGGCCGGCGTGGACGTCGCCCTGGTCGCCCCGAAGGGCCCGGGCCACCTGGTGCGCCGCCAGTACGAGGAGGGCCGCGGCGTTCCCGCGATCGCGGCCGTCGAGCAGGACTCCACGGGCAACGCCTTCGAGCTGGCCCTGTCGTACGCCAAGGCCATCGGCGGCACCCGCGCCGGCGTCA
Source organism: Streptomyces sp. NPDC043878 (assembly GCF_056435735.1). Taxonomy (NCBI): domain Bacteria; kingdom Bacillati; phylum Actinomycetota; class Actinomycetes; order Kitasatosporales; family Streptomycetaceae; genus Streptomyces; species Streptomyces sp. NPDC043878. The sequence goes on along the minus strand of NZ_JBWKDW010000016.1, from coordinate 89,784 downwards.
TCAAGACGACCTTCACCGAGGAGACCGAGACCGACCTGTTCGGTGAGCAGGCCGTGCTGTGCGGTGGCACCTCGGCGCTGGTCAAGGCGGGCTTCGAGACGCTGGTCGAGGCGGGCTACCAGCCGGAGATCGCGTACTTCGAGTGCCTGCACGAGCTGAAGCTGATCGTCGACCTCATGTACGAGGGCGGCCTGGAGAAGATGCGCTGGTCGGTCTCGGAGACCGCCGAGTGGGGCGACTACGTCACCGGCCCGCGCATCATCACCGACGCCACCAAGGCCGAGATGAAGCAGGTCCTCGCCGAGATCCAGGACGGCACGTTCGCCCAGAACTGGATGGACGAGTACCACGGCGGTCTGAAGAAGTACAACGAGTACAAGACGCAGGACGAGAACCACCTGCTGGAGACCACCGGCAAGGAGCTGCGCAAGCTCATGTCGTGGGTCAACGACGAGGCGTGACCCCGCCGGTCCGGCCTCGGCGACGGGTGCGCCCTGCGCCGCGGCCGGACCTCGGGGCTCCGCCCCGGACCCCGCTCCTCGAACGCCGAAGGGGCTGATTCCGGTGTTGGCCGCCATGTACAGCCACGTCCGGGTGATCCTTCCGCGGAGGCGCAGGACGGCCTCCACGGCGCCACTACACTGCCGTACTACATACGCGTCAGGCCCACAGCGTCGTGCGTCTTCCACGCGGCTAGCACCCTCCACCGCCTGCGGCCGTCGGGACGGCCGTCCGCATGCACGGACTTGTGAGGACTCACGTGAGCTCGAAACCTGTCGTACTCATCGCTGAAGAGCTGTCGCCCGCGACTGTCGACGCCCTTGGCCCGGACTTCGAGATCCGCCACTGCAACGGCGCCGACCGGGCCGAGCTGCTGCCCGCCATCGCCGACGTGGACGCGATCCTGGTGCGGTCCGCCACCAAGGTCGACGCGGAGGCCATCGCCGCCGCGCACAAACTGAAGGTCGTCGCACGAGCCGGCGTCGGCCTGGACAACGTGGACGTCTCCGCCGCCACCAAGGCCGGCGTGATGGTCGTCAACGCGCCCACCTCGAACATCGTGACCGCCGCCGAACTGGCCTGCGGTCTGCTGCTCGCCACCGCCCGGCACATTCCGCAGGCCAACACCGCGCTGAAGAACGGCGAGTGGAAGCGCAGCAAGTACACCGGCGTCGAGCTGGCGGAGAAGACCCTCGGTGTCGTCGGCCTCGGCCGCATCGGCGCGCTCGTCGCGCAGCGCATGTCGGCCTTCGGCATGAGGGTCGTCGCCTACGACCCCTACGTCCAGCCGGCCAGGGCCGCGCAGATGGGCGTGAAGGTGCTGTCGCTGGACGAGCTGCTGGAGGCCTCCGACTTCATCACCGTGCACCTGCCGAAGACGCCGGAGACCGTCGGTCTCATCGGCGACGAGGCCCTGCACAAGGTCAGGCCGTCGGTGCGGATCGTCAACGCCGCGCGCGGTGGCATCGTCGACGAGGAGGCGCTGTACTCGGCGCTCAAGGAGGGCCGCGTCGCCGGCGCCGGCCTCGACGTGTACGCGAAGGAGCCCTGCACGGACTCCCCGCTGTTCGAGCTCGACCAGGTGGTCTGCACCCCGCACCTCGGCGCCTCCACGGACGAGGCGCAGGAGAAGGCGGGCATCGCCGTCGCCCGGTCGGTGCGGCTCGCTCTCGCCGGTGAACTGGTGCCGGACGCGGTCAACGTCCAGGGCGGGGTCATCGCCGAGGACGTCAAGCCGGGCCTGCCGCTGGCCGAGCGCCTCGGCCGTATCTTCACCGCTCTCGCGGGCGAGGTCGCGGTCCGGCTCGACGTCGAGGTGTACGGCGAGATCACCCAGCACGACGTGAAGGTGCTCGAACTCAGCGCGCTCAAGGGTGTGTTCGAGGACGTCGTGGACGAGACCGTGTCGTACGTCAACGCCCCGCTGTTCGCGCAGGAGCGCGGCGTCGAGGTGCGGCTGACCACCAGCTCGGAGTCCGCCGACCACCGCAACGTGGTCACCGTGCGCGGCACGCTGGGCAGCGGCGACGAGGTGTCGGTCTCGGGCACGCTGGCCGGACCCAAGCACCTCCAGAAGATCGTTGCCGTCGGCGAGTACGACGTCGATCTCGCGCTCGCCGACCACATGGTGGTGTTGCGCTACGAGGACCGTCCCGGTGTCGTCGGCACGGTGGGCCGGATCTTCGGCGAGGCGGGCATCAACATCGCCGGTATGCAGGTCGCCCGTGCGGCGGCCGGCGGCGAGGCGCTGGCCGTGCTGACGGTCGACGACACGGTGGAGGCCGGTGTGCTGGCCGAGGTCGCGGAGGAGACCGGGGCGACGTTCGCCCGGTCGGTCAACCTCGTCTGAGGTGACCGAGCCCGGGGGCTGCCGCCCCCGGACCCCCGCTTCGGCCTGAACGACCCTGTCCGCAGACGCCGGACAGGCTGCAACGACGCCGGGTGCGCTGAGACTTCTCAGCCCACCCGGCGTTCGTGTGTTCCCTACTCCTCGCCCACGGAGATCCCGCGCAGGGTCACCGCCGCCAGGACCGCCGCCCCGGCCAGCAGGGCGGCTCCCGCGATCGCCGCCCCCTGCATCCCGTGGGTGAACGCCTCCCGGGCCGCCGTGGCCAGGGCGTCTCCCGCGCGCCCCGGCAGCTGTCCGGCGACTGCCAGCGCGCCGCCCAGTGTCTCGTGGGCCGGAGCGGGCGCCGAGGCCGGGATGTCGTGGCGGTAGATCGCGGTGCCGATGGAGCCGAGGACGGCCATCCCCAGGGCACCGCCGAACTCGGTGCCGGTCTCCAGCAGGGACGACGCGGCGCCCGCCCGTTCGACCGGGGTGGTGCCGAGCGCGAGGTCCGTCATCTGGGAGAGGACCATCACGATGCCCGAGGCGAGGACACCGCACGCGGTGAGCACCAGCCACATCGAGTCGGTGCCGGCCAGGGCCAGCAGGCCGTAACCGCAGGCGGCGACGGCGAAGCCGGCGGTGACGACGTGTGCCCGGTCGACGCCCCGCTGGACGAGCGCGGTGGCCGTCGGGGCCGCCATGCCGATCGGCACCGAGGGGAGCAGCGCCCACAGGGCGGCGGCCATCGCGCTCTTGTCGAGCACCGACTGCAGGTACTGCGTGGTGAAGAGCGCCGACCCGAGCATCCCGAAGGCCGACACCAGGTTCAGGACGACGGCCGGGGCGAAACCGCGGCCGCGGAAGAGGGCCGGGGAGATCATCGGTGAGGCCGCGGTGCGCTGGCGGTGGACGAAGGCCGCCGCGACGAGCAGGCCGAGGGCGATCGAGACGACGTACTGCGGGTGCCAGCCCCGCGAGGTGATCTCCTTCAGGCCGTAGATGACGGGGAGCACGGCGGCCATCGACAGCGGGACGCTCGGCCAGTCGAAGCGGCCGGGCGCGGGGTCCTTCGACTCGGGGAGCAGGACCGGGCCGAGGACCAGCAGCAGGGCCATGGCCGGCAGGTTGACCAGGAACACCGAGCCCCACCAGAAGTACTGCACGAGTACACCGCTCAGCACCGAGCCGAGCGCGATCCCGGCCGTCATCACGCCGGACCACAGGCCGATCGCCTTCGCGCGCTGGGCGGGGTCGGTGAACATCGTGCGCAGCAGCGCCATCGTGGACGGCATCAGGGTCGCGCCGCCTATGCCGAGGACCGCGCGGGCTGCGATCAGGGTCTCGGCGCTGTCGGCGTAGGCGGCCACCAGGGAGGCGGCGCCGAAGGCGGCCGCGCCGACCAGCAGCAGCCTGCGCCGGCCGATGCGGTCGCCGAGCGAGCCCATCGTCATCAGCAGGCCGGCCAGGACGAAGGCGTAGATGTCGAAGATCCACAGTTGCTGGGTGCCGCTGGGCTCCAGGTCCGCGCTGATCGCCGGGATGGCGAAGTACAGGACCGAGACGTCCATCGAGACCAGGAGCAGCGGGAGCATCAGCACGCCGAGGGCGGTCCATTCGCGGCGTCCGGCACGGGTGGCGGAGGCCGGGGTGGTGCGGGTCGGGTTTGTCATGGCCGCCAATGTACGGGCGTATTAAACGCTTGTCTAGAACGCTTGTGTAAGTCGTCTGTATAGGACGGTTGTATGGATCGGGGTAGGCTGGTCCTCATGGGACACCGTGAGGATCTGCTCGAAGGCGCCAAGCGCTGCCTGCTGGAAAAGGGCTTCCTGCGTACGACCGCCCGCGACATCGTCAAGGAGTCGGGGACCAACCTGGCGTCGATCGGCTACCACTACGGCTCGAAGGACGCGCTGCTCGTGCAGGCCTACGTGTCGCTCATCGAGGGGATGGGGGACAGCTTCGACCCGGGTTGGGGCGCGGGGGGTGCGACGACGGCGCCCGCGCGGTCCCTGGAGCGCTTCCAGGAGGTCTGGGCGAACATCATCCGCTCGTTCCCCGACTCCCGCCCCGTCTGGCTGCTGAGCTTCGAACTCATCCTCCAGGGCGACCGCGTCCCCGAGGTGCGCAAGCTGCTCGCGGAGGCGCAGGAGGAGGGCCGGTCGGGCATCGTGCCGCTGTTCACCGGCGTCCCGGAGGCGGACCTCGACCAGGAGACCGTCGACACCGAGGGCCGCCTCTACCAGACCCTGCTCCAGGGCCTGATGGTGCAGTGGGTCTTCGACCCGGGTACGGCCACCGACGCCGAGCGCCTCACCGAGGGGCTGCGCCGGCTGATCGCGGGCGCCGCGGACACCTGAGGGGTCCGTTCCGGGAGGTGGCCTACAGCCGGGCCGCCTTCAGCGCCATGTGCAGCAGCAGCCGGTCCTCCCCGTCGTCCAGGTCCAGGCCCGTCAGCTTCTCGACACGGGAGAGGCGGTAGTACAGCGTCTGGCGGTGGATGCCGAGCTCGGCCGCCGTCCGGCCCGCCTGGCCCGCGCAGTCGAGGTAGACCTCGGCGGTCCGGGCGAGTTCGCGGTGGGCGGGGGAGAGCAGGGGCCGTACGGCGGGGTCCCGCGCGGTCTCCGGGGGCAGCGCCGTGAGCAGGCGGAACGGGCCGATGGACGCCCACTCGGCGACCGGACCGAACCGGGGCTCCGACAGGGCCGCCCGCGCCGCCGCCGACGCCTCCCGCCAGGCCGCGCCGAGCTCCGTGAGCCCGGGGCGGCCGGCCGCGACTCCCGCCGCGACGCCGGTCGGCGCGCCCGGGCCGACGGGCCCCGTCCCGCTCCCGCGTGCCCGCTCCAGCAGCCGCGTCGCCGCCGACACCGCCGGCGCCGGGACGTCCGCCGAGCGCAGTCGCACCAGCAGCGCCAGGCACTGGCCGGCCGCCCCCCACGGCACCGTGCACAGCGCCGTGGCGCCCGGCAGCGTACGGACCGAAGGGGCGTCGTCCGGGTCCGCGGACGGCCAGGGCGCCACGCACACCACCGCGTGCGGGCCGTCCGCGCGGGCCCCCAGGGCGGTACGGAGCTCGGCGATCGCCATGTCGCGCTGCCAGTCGTGCTCCGCCGTCAGGACCGCCCGCAGCTCGCGGGTGAGATCGGCGCCGTGCTGGGCCTCGTCGGCGAGCAGTGCGCCGATACGCGCGGTCACCTCCATCGCCGCGGCCAGCCGGCCCGCGCTGGGGCCCGGGTCGTCGTCCAGCAGCCAGACGTAGCCCAGGGCGACCCCGCGGTGCCGTACCGGAAGACACACGCGCCCGCGGTACACCCCGGCCTCCGGGGTGGGCGGGATACGGACGGGGCCGGTGGCGCGGGTGATGCCGAAGCCCTCGAACCAGGAGCGGATCGCCGCCGTCGAGCGGCGGGTCAGGATCGAGCGGGTGCGCACGGGGTCCAGGGCGGCCGCGTCGAGGTCGTCCTCGCTGTCGTACGCCCCGAAGGCGATCAGTTCGAAGTCCCGGTTCTCCAGGGTCGCGGGGGCGCCGAGCAGCTCCGAGATCTCGTCGACCAGCTCCTGGTAGTCAGCCCTGAATTCCGGCGTCACCCGGGCATTCTCCCCCATCCCCACGGCCTCTTCATACAGTTGTCTGAGATCGGTGGCACGGATGCGTGACAGCTGTCGATGGCCGACGATCGGAGGGATCCTTAGGTTTCACGGTGGTTCTCCGTGCCGTTCCCGAAGCTCCGGGAGTCGGCCTCGTATGGGTTGGTAAGTGGAGGTGCCCCGTGCTGGGTCCCGTGATTCTCGCCGCGTCGCGCAGCGACCGGATGCGCCGCCTGATCTCGGCCGCCCCGGTCACCAGGCAGGTCGTCGACCGGTTCATCCCCGGTGAGAGCGTGGACGAGATCGTCCCGATCGTCAGGGACCTCACCGACCGGGGTCTCGAACTCACCATGGACGTCGTCGGCGAGGACATCACCCGCCCCGAGCAGGCCGCCGCCGCCCGGGACGCCTACCTGGCGCTCGTCGACCGGCTCGGGCAGCTGGAGCTGGGCACCCGCGCGGAGATGTCGGTCAAGCTGTCCCTGTTCGGGCAGTCGCTGGAGGGCGGTCACGAGCTGGCGCTCGCCAACGTCCGGCCCGTCGTGGAGGCGGCCGCCGCCATCGGCACCACCGTCACCCTCGACGCCGAGGACCACACCACCCTCGACTCGATGTTCGCCATCCACGAGGAGCTGCGGAAGGACTTCCCGCAGACCGGCTGCGTCATCCAGGCCTACCTGTTCCGCACCGAGGCCGACGCCCGCCGGCTCGCCGCGAGCGGCAGCCGGGTGCGGCTGGTGAAGGGCGCGTACAAGGAGCCCGCCGAGGTCGCGTTCCAGCAGAAGAAGGAGATCGACAAGGCGTACGTCAGGGTCCTGCGCATCCTGATGGAGGGCGACGGCTACCCGATGATCGGCTCCCACGACCCGCGCCTGATCTCCATCGCGCAGGAACTGGCCCGGCGCGCCGGCCGCAAGCTCGACGAGTACGAGTTCCAGATGCTGTACGGCATCCGCGGCGAGGAGCACCTGCGGCTCGCCGCCGAGGGCCACCGCATGCGCGTCTACACCGCCTACGGCACCGACTGGTACGGCTACTTCATGCGGCGGCTCGCGGAGAAGCCCGCCAACCTGCGGTTCTTCGTACGCAGCATGATCACCAAGGGCTGAGCCCGGACCACACCGCTCAAGAAGGAGCAACGGAACCCATGGACGCTGTGACCCAGGTCCCCACCCCCGTCAACGAGCCGGTGCACGGCTACGCCCCCGGCTCGCCCGAGCGCGCCCGCCTGGAGGCCAAGCTCAAGGAGCTGGCCGAGAACCCGATCGAGCTGCCGATGACCATCGGCGGCGCCAAGCGGCTCGGTGGCGGTGAGCGCTTCGAGGTCGTGCAGCCGCACAACCACAAGGCCGTCATCGGCACCGGCGCGCACGCCACCCGGCAGGACGCCCAGGACGCGATCGACGCGGCCCTCGCCGCCGCGCCCGCCTGGCGCGCGATGTCCTTCGACGACCGTGCCGCGATCATCCTGCGCGCCGCCGAGCTGCTGGCCGGCCCGTGGCGCGAGACGCTGGCCGCCTCCACCATGCTCGGCCAGTCCAAGACCGCCCAGCAGGCGGAGATCGACTGTCCCTGCGAACTGGTCGACTTCTGGCGCTTCAACGTCAAGTACGCCCGCGACCTGCTCGCCGAACAGCCGCCGGCCAACTCCCCCGGCGTCTGGAACCGGCTCGACCACCGCCCGCTGGAGGGCTTCGTCTACGCGATCACGCCGTTCAACTTCACGGCGATCGCGGGCAACCTGCCGACCGCGCCCGCGCTGATGGGCAACGTCGTGGTGTGGAAGCCGTCCCCCACCCAGACCCACGCCGCCGTGCTGCTGATGCAACTGCTGGAGGAGGCCGGTCTGCCCAAGGGCGTCATCAACCTCGTCACCGGCGACGGCATCGAGGTCTCCGAGGTCGCCCTGACCCACCGCGACCTCGCCGGCATCCATTTCACCGGCTCGACGAAGACCTTCCAGTACCTGTGGAAGACCGTCGGCGCCAACATCGAGAAGTACCGCTCCTACCCTCGCCTGGTGGGGGAGACCGGCGGCAAGGACTTCGTCGTCGCCCACCCGAGCGCCGACCCCGCGATCCTCAAGACCGCCCTGACCCGCGGCGCGTTCGAGTACCAGGGCCAGAAGTGCTCGGCGACCTCCCGGGCGTACGTCCCCGCGTCGATCTGGAACGGCGGTTTCCGCGAGGAGTTCGCCGCCGAGGTCGACCACCTCACGATGGGGGACGTCACCGACCTGTCGAACTTCGTCGGCGCGGTCATCGACGAGCGGTCCTTCGCGAAGAACAAGGCCGCCATCGACCGGGCGAAGCAGGACCCGGCCTGCACGATCGTGGCGGGCGGCTCCTACGACGACTCGGTCGGCTACTTCGTCCGCCCGACCGTCGTGGAGTGCACGGACCCGGAGAACGAGGTCTTCACGACCGAGTACTTCGGCCCGTTCCTCGCGGTGTACGTCTACGAGGACGAGCGCTACGACGAGATGCTGGCCCAGATGGAGTCGGTCTCGGACTACGCCCTCACCGGCTCGGTCATCGCGGGCGACCGGGCGGCGGCCGCGTACACGATGGAGAAGCTGCGCTACGCGGCCGGCAACTTCTACATCAACGACAAGTCGACCGGTGCCGTCGTCGGCCAGCAGCCCTTCGGCGGCGGCCGGGCGTCCGGCACCAACGACAAGGCCGGCGCCCCGCAGAACCTGATGCGCTGGACGCTGACCCGCGCCATCAAGGAGACGCTGGTCCCGCCGACCGACTACACCTACCCGCACATGGGCTGACCGCCCCCGCGTGCGTGACGGGCCGGGTCCTCGGCGGACCCGGCCCGTTCGCGGCCGCGGGCACGTCGACCGTCTCCGCCCCACCTCGGGGGCACCCACCCGGATCACCTACCTGGGACCGGACCGGCCCACCCGCACGATCGGTTACGTCACCCCACGAACCCGCCGCCACCGCGACCGTGCGGGCGGCCGTCCGGGAGCTTCGGGCGCTTCCGTCGGGGGAGAGGAAAGCGCAGGTCGCGCCGGTGTGAAGGGAGGCGCCGTCTCAGATAGTAGGAAGTCCGAGTAATTGTGGAGACAGACGCGCGCTCCTCGCCTACTTTTGTAGGAGCCGAACGTCTCGCTCGATCAAGCGAATGGCGGTCGTGAGCCGGGCCCCATGCAGGCAACCCCTGCGGCACCGCTCCCCGCCCCTTCCGGCGTCTCGTATTCCCCTTCCGCCTTCCGGAATTCGAAGGAGTCGATTCCCCATGGCCGAGACGACCGCCCGCCGACGAGTCCGCCACACCTCCCGTATCAGCGAGTCGGACCGCAAGAACGCGGCCGCCGCCCTCCAGCGCGCCCTCGACCGCCGGGACAACGGCGGTTCGACCGGTCACTGAACCGCCGGGCACCCACCGAGCCGCGCTCCGGTCACTGAGCCGCGGCCCGGAGGGGTAGAACCCTCATGCCGGGAGCCGCACCCGCCGGGGTGCGCCGCGGCCTCAACCGCCGCGCCGCACCTCGAAATGGTCGATGCGCTCACCGTTCTGCGCGAGCGCCGACACCGCGAGCCTCGGGGTGCTGCCGCTCACCGCCTCCACCGACAGCAGCGAGAAGCCCCGGTAGCGCACCCGCGACCACTCGACGCTCTCCTTGTCGGCATCCCCGGACCGGGTCCACCGGAAGGTGTCGACGGATTCGCCGCGGGTCACGTGCCCCTCGTAGCTCTCCTTCACCCCCGGCGGGAAGCCGTACAGGTCACGGCCGCCGCCGCCCGCCGTGACGTACACGGTCCCGTCCCGGGTGGGGTCCGTGCTCGCGCCGATCGGCACCGGCCTGCCGACGCGGCCGTCCTTGACGGCGTCGGTCCGCTCGTACACGTGGTTGTGCCCGTTGATCACCAGGTCCACCTGGTGCTTTGCGAACAGCGGCAGCCACTCGGCGCGGACGCCGCCGTCGGAGGCGTGCGAGGACGTCGAGTAGGCGCAGTGGTGGAAGAAGACGACCACGAAGTCGACCGCCGGGTCCGCGCGCAGCCCGGCCAGCTTCCGGTCCAGCCACACCGTCTGCCGGCCGCCCGTGTGACCGAGGTTGGCGGGAATCTCGTACGAGACGTCGTTGGCGTCCAGCGCGACGACCCCGACGTTGCCGTAGGTGAACGCGTAGGCGCCCGGGGTCGTGCGCGGGTCGAAGCCGCTGTCGGGCAGGGAGAAGCGGGCCAGCTGACCGCCGTAGCCCTCCGGCGAGTACCACGCCTCCATGTCGTGGTTGCCGGTGGTCACCATCCATGGCACCGACCTCGCGACCGGCTCGTTCTGCTTGAGGAACAGGTCCCAGAAGGCGGGGTCGTAGCCGTCGGTCTTCAGGCCCCGGCCGTTGCCGTCGGCGTAGCAGATGTCACCCGCGTGGAGGTGGAAGGCCGGCTTCCGGCGCAGCAGGACGTCGTCGTTGGCGGCGGCCGCCCGGCTCACGCCCTGGTCGCCGAAGGCGGTGAACACGAACGTCCGCGGGCTCACAGGTGCCGTGTCGAAGGAGGTGATCGTGCGCCGGTTGGCGGGCGAGGCCGGATCGAAGCCGTCGTGGCCGACGCCGTAGTAGTACGTCGTGCCGGGGTGCAGGCCGTCCAGGGCCGCGTGCAGGTAGTACTGGTCCAGCGCCGCCCGCACGCCCGTCAGTCCCGGGGTGTGCAGGTGGCGCACCTCGGCCTCGATCTTGTGGCTGAGCTGGTCGGGTCGCGGGCCGACGCGGATGTACGGCCTGCGGACCGTCAGCGGCACCTGCCAGGAGACCCGCATCTGCGTCTTCGGATCGGCGCCGAAGGCGAGATGGCGGCCGAAGGGGCGGACGACGGAGCCGTTCACGCGCTCCACGGGCGACGCGGAAGCCGGGGCTCTGCCGGCCGTGGCGCCCGCGCCCGAGCAGCCGCTCAGCAGGCCGCCCGCCACCGCGCCCGCCGTGACCAGGGTGCGGCGCCGGGTCAGTCTCGTGCGCAGGTACTCGTACTGCTCCGCCATGCTCATCCGGCGGGCGAGCCGCTCGGGGATGCCGACGTCCGGTGTCTCCATGTTCCTCACGTTCCCGCCGGAAGCCGACGGCCGCCCCACGCCCGGGTGAACGCACGGAGAAGGGCTGACGCCTTCCCCCGTGCGGGTGTCCGGATCGCGGACACCGCATGTCATCCCATGGGACAAGGAGTACGGTGCCGACATGTCTCGCAGCATCAATCTCGCAGTGATTCCCGGTGACGGCATCGGCCAGGAGGTCGTGGCCGAAGGTCTGAAGGTCCTCTCCGCCGTCCTTCCGCAGGATGTGAAGCTGGAGACCAAGGACTACGACTTCGGCGCCACGCGCTACCACGCGACCGGTGAGACCCTCACCGAGGCCGACCTCGACGCCCTCAGGCAGCACGACGCCATCCTGCTCGGCGCGATCGGCGACCCGTCGGTGCCGTCCGGTGTCCTGGAGCGCGGCTTCCTGCTCAAGCTCCGTTTCGCCTTCGACCACCACGTCAACCTGCGTCCGTCGAAGCTCCTTCCGGGTGTCGCCACCCCGCTCGCCGGCGAGCCGCACATCGACTTCGTCGTGGTCCGCGAGGGCACCGAGGGCCCGTACACCGGAAACGGCGGCACCATCCGCAAGGGCACCGAGCACGAGGTCGCCACCGAGGTGTCGGTCAACACCGCCTTCGGTGTGGAGCGCGTGGTCCGCGACGCCTTCGCCCGCGCCCAGGCCCGGCCGCGCAAGAAGCTGACCCTCGTCCACAAGAACAACGTGCTCACCTTCGCGGGTCACCTGTGGACGAACGTCTTCAACCGGGTGGCCGAGGAGTTCCCCGAGGTCACCACGGACTACATCCATGTGGACGCCGCGACGATCTACCTCGTCACGGACCCCGCGCGCTTCGACGTCATCGTCACCGACAACCTCTTCGGCGACATCATCACCGACCTCGCCGCGGCCGTCTCCGGCGGCATCGGCGTCGCCGCCTCCGGGAACATCAACCCGAGCGGCGAGTTCCCCTCCATGTTCGAGCCGGTGCACGGCTCGGCCCCGGACATCGCCGGCCAGGGCAAGGCCGACCCCAGCGCCACGGTCCTGTCCGTCGCCCTGCTGCTGCGCCACCTCGGATACGAGACCGAGGCGGCCCGCATCGAGGACGCCGTCTCCGCCGACCTCGCGGAGCGCACCGGGGGCCCCGCCCGCAGCACCGCCGAGATCGGCGACGCGCTGGCCGTACGAGTAGCCGGCTGACCCCGCGCCCCTCGAACCACCCTCGAAGCCGCCGGGTCACTCCGTACCCGGCGGCTTTCGTATGTCCCCGCCGGGTGCCACCATCATCCCCTGAGCCGCATTCACGCCGTTTTCGTCCACGGTCCCCGCTCTTGAGACAATCGAACGCGGAGCCGCGGAATGAGGGAATGCTCGGACGTCCTAGCACTGGCCACTGGCAGTACGGGCGTGAGCGCGGCCCGTCACTACAACCGGTGAAGGACAAGCATTCATGACGACGCCCACGACGATCGAACTCAAGCCGTCCGCCAGCCCGCTGGCCGACGCCGAGCGCGCGGCGCTCCTGGCCGACCCCGGGTTCGGCCGCCACTTCACCGACCACATGGTGACGATCAGGTGGACCGAGGGCCGCGGCTGGCACGACGGGCAGCTGGTGCCGTACGGCCCGCTCTCCCTCGACCCCGCCAACATGACACTGCACTACGCGCAGGAGATCTTCGAGGGCCTCAAGGCGTACCGCCAGCCCGACGGGAGCGTGGCCACCTTCCGCCCCGAGAAGAACGCCCGCCGCTTCCAGGCATCCGCGCGCCGGCTCGGCATGCCGGAGCTTCCGGTCGAGACGTTCATCGAGGCGTGCGACGCGCTGGTCCGCCAGGACCGTGACTGGGTCCCGGCGCACGGCGGCGAGGAGTCCCTCTACCTGCGCCCGTTCATGATCGCCACCGAGGTCGGACTCGGGGTGAAGCCCGCCAACGAGTACCTCTTCCTGGTGATCGCCTCCCCGGCCGGCGCGTACTTCCCCGGCGGCGTGCGGCCGGTCTCCATCTGGCTGTCCGAGGACCGCGTCCGCGCCGTGCCCGGCGGCATGGGCGACGCGAAGACCGGCGGCAACTACGCGGCCTCCCTCCTCGCCCAGGCCGAGGCCGCCGCCAAGGGCTGCGACCAGGTCTGCTACCTCGACGCGGTCGAGCACAAGTGGGTCGAGGAGCTCGGCGGGATGAACCTGTACTTCGTGTACGGGGACCGGATCGTCACGCCCGCCCTGACCGGCTCGATCCTGGAGGGCGTCACCCGGGACAGCCTGCTGACGGTCGCCCGCGACCTCGGCTACACCTCCGAGGAGGGACGCGTCTCCGTCGACCAGTGGCAGCGCGACGCCGAGAACGGCACCCTGACCGAGGTGTTCGCCTGCGGCACCGCCGCGGTCATCACCCCGGTCGGCACGGTCAAGCGTGCGGGCGCCGAGTGGCGGCAGTCCGGCGGTGAGCCCGGGAAGGTGACGCTCGCCCTGCGCGGGGCCCTGCTCGACATCCAGCGCGGTATCGCCGAGGACACCCACGGCTGGATGCACCGGCTGGGCTGAGCCCGGCCGGCGGTGACGGCGCCGGAGCCGGGCCGGAGCGAGATCAGAGCCCGTCTCCGGCGTGAGCCGGTTCCGCACGGCCCCGGACGTCGAGGGCGCCGGGCGCGGCGCGAGCAGCGGGTGGGCCACCGCGCCCACCGCGCCCGGCAGCAGGAAGCTGCGGTCCACCCCGCCGGTCAGGGGTGGCAGCGGGTCCCGGTACGACGGCGGGGACACGGCCGGCGGGCCGCTCGCGGCCGGGCGCCCGGGAGACGGTGGCGGGGATGTTCCGGCCGGCCCTGCACCAGTGGATCCCGTCTCGGGAAGGGCGGTTGACGACCTGGAGCGCCTCCGCGTCGTGGACCCGGCAGCGGGCGAAGCCGATGAGGGTGTCCTCGGGCATGTGCGCGAGTTCCTGGACCAGGACCTGTGCGGCCCGGACCACCCGCCGTTCGCATCCTGAGACGGACGGTGAGCGCGGCGGCGGCGTGTGCCAGACTGCCACCGTGCTCTCGTTCGCCACGATTATTGGCAGCAGGCGCGCCGGTCCGCAGTGACCGCCACGTACGACCAGGTACGGGCGGACACCGTCGCCCTCGACCCGCGCGCAGACCTCTCGCACCCGCGAGGGGTTTTTCGCTTTTCTGGCCCACCTCAAGCCGGGAGCGCAGCGCGAGGGATCATTGGAGGACGGTGGAGCCGGTCATTCCGGTACAGACCGAGATCCGACACAGGAGCCTTGACACCATGACGGAAACCAGCGAGCTCGACGACTCGTTCCACGTCTTCGACACCACCCTGCGCGACGGCGCCCAGCGCGAGGGCATCAACCTCACCGTCGCCGACAAGCTGGCCATCGCACGGCACCTGGACGACTTCGGCGTGGGCTTCATCGAGGGCGGCTGGCCCGGCGCCAACCCGCGTGACACCGAGTTCTTCGCCCGCGCCCGCGAGGAGATCGACTTCCGGCACGCCGAGCTCGTCGCGTTCGGCGCCACCCGCCGGGCCGGCGCGAAGGCGTCCGAGGACCCGCAGGTCAGAGCGCTCCTGGAGTCCGGCGCCCCGGTGATCACCCTGGTCGCGAAATCCCACGACCGGCACGTCGAACTCGCCCTGCGCACGACGCTGGAGGAGAACCTGGAGATGGTGCGGGACACCGTCTCCCACCTGTGCGCCCAGGGCCGCCGGGTGTTCGTCGACTGCGAGCACTTCTTCGACGGCTACCGCGCGAACCCCGAGTACGCCAAAGCCGTCGTCCGTACGGCGTCGGAGGCCGGCGCGAGCGTGGTCATCCTGTGCGACACCAACGGAGGCATGCTCCCCGCGCAGGTCCAGGCGGTCGTCTCGACCGTCCTGGCCGACACCGGCGCCCGCCTCGGCATCCACGCCCAGGACGACACGGGCTGCGCGGTCGCCAACACCCTCGCCGCGGTGGACGCCGGCGCGACCCACGTCCAGTGCACGGCCAACGGCTACGGCGAGCGGGTCGGCAACGCCAACCTGTTCCCGGTGGTGGCGGCCCTGGAGCTCAAGTACGGCAAGAAGGTCCTGCCCGAGGGGAAGCTGCGCGAGATGACCCGCACCTCGCACGCCATCGCGGAGGTCGTCAACCTCACCCCCTCCACGCACCAGCCCTACGTCGGCGTCTCGGCGTTCGCCCACAAGGCGGGCCTGCACGCCTCCGCGATCAAGGTCGACCCCGACCTCTACCAGCACATCGACCCCGAGCAGGTCGGCAACACCATGCGGATGCTGGTGTCCGACATGGCGGGCCGCGCGTCGATCGAGCTCAAGGGCAAGGAGCTCGGCGTCGACCTGGGCGGCGACCGCGAACTGGTCGGCCGGGTCGTCGAGCGGGTCAAGGAGCGCGAACTCCGGGGCTACACCTACGAAGCGGCCGACGCCTCCTTCGAGCTGCTGCTGCGCGCGGAGGTCGACGGCAAGCCTCTGAAGTACTTCGAGGTGGAGTCCTGGCGCGCCATCGTCGAGGACCGTCCCGACGGCAGCCACGCCAACGAGGCCACGGTCAAGCTGTGGGCCAAGAGCGAGCGCATCGTCGCCACCGCCGAGGGCAACGGCCCCGTCAACGCCCTGGACCGGGCGCTGCGGGTAGCCCTGGAGACGATCTACCCCCAGCTCGCCAAGCTGGAGCTCGTCGACTACAAGGTCCGCATCCTGGAGGGCGTGCACGGCACCCAGTCCACGACGCGGGTCCTCATCTCGACGTCCGACGGCACGGGGGAGTGGTCGACGGTGGGCGTGGCGGAGAACGTCATCGCCGCCTCCTGGCAGGCTCTGGAGGACGCGTACGCGTACGGGCTGCTGCGGGCGGGTGTGGAGCCCGCCGAGTAGGCACCGAGGGCGGGACCGCCCGGCGGGCCGGGCGGCCTCCGCACCGACGCTCCGGGCGTCCACAGCCGCCAGGAGGCCACGACGGTGAGGGACGGGTTCAGCCGCAGGGCCTGTTTCGTCAGCGGCACGACGTCGGCGAGGTCGTGCGCGAGGGAGAACCGGGACAGCGGGGGATCGGTCTGTCCGGCCGGCACGTCGTCGTAGGTGTAGCCGTACCGGGCCAGGTCCGAGGCGCCCATCGGGTTGCGCAGGAACGACAGGCCGATCCCCTGCGCCGGTGAGAACAGCTTCGTCATGGCGGCGTCCCGGGCCGCCGGGTCAGCGCCCCGCTGCTGTTCATCAGCCAGGCCGCGGTGTCGGTGAAGGAGGCGCCGCCGCCGGTGAAGGTCTGGTAGCGGGTGTTCTCGTCCACGGTGATGTTCTCGCCGCCGCCGCCGGTGCCGGACTGGAAGGCGAACGGCGTCTGGGCCTGGAGGCCGCGGACCACATGGCGTCCGCCGGTGTCGTCGGTGGTGGTCAGCCAGGCGGTGACCTGCTCGCCGGCCGCGTGCGCCGGCCCGGTCGCGGCAGTGAACCCGGCGGTCGTCAGTAGCCCGGCGAGTAGCAGCCGGACCGCCCGGGTGGATCTCCTCGTGGTGCGCCGCCCTTCGAGAGGTGGGGGATGGGAGGCGTGCGAGGCGTGAGTAAAGGGCGACTTTGTGTACACGTCAAGGGGGTGCGCGTTCACTTTCCGAAGTGACGGCCGCTTCGATCCGGCCGCACCCCGGACTCGCACCGGTCCGGTGCGACGTCTTGACGGCCTCACGGGGCGCCAGTTAACTCACGGCGTGAGCTAAGTCATGAGTGGACTACGAGAGCCGAGGAATGGTCCATGCGAAGAACCGCCCTGCTCGCCTCCGCCGCACTTCTCACCACCCTGCTCCCGCTCGCCACCGCCGCCACGGCGTCCGGCGCCGACGACCCCGCCCCCGCGGCCGTCGACCGCTTCGAGGGCGAGGTGCCCTTCGCCGCCCAGCCCGCCGAGGGCCTCTTCACCTGGGGCGGCGACACCGACGACCCGCCCACCCTCGCGCTGACCGCCCGGGACGACGCGCCCGAGGGCGCCAAGGTCCTCTCCGGGACCTACGACATCAGCGGCTACGGCGGCTTCACCCACGACTACGCCGCCGACCGGCCCGCCCACGACTGGTCCGCCCACCAGGGCGTCCGCTTCTGGTGGGAGGGCCGCGGCAGCGGCAGGAAGATCGCCTTCGAGATCAAGGACGGCGGCGCCCACGGCGAGGCCTCCGAGCTCTGGACGACCTCCTTCACCGACGACTTCACCGGCTGGAAACAGATCTCGCTGCCCTTCACCGACTTCACCTATCGCACGGACTACCAGCCCGTCGGCGGCATCGACCACGTCCTGGGCCTGACCCGGATGTGGGGATACGCCCTCACCCTGCCCACCGGCGTCAAGGGCACGTTCGCCATGGACGACGTCGAGGTGTACGGCAGGGCCGACCAGTCGCTGCGCGCCTCCGTCACCACCGACTCCGCCGTCCACCCGGTCCGGGAGGGCGCCGCGGCCTCGGTCCGGATCACCGTCGCCACGACCGGCTCCGCCCCGATCGACGAACCCGTGACCGTCGCCTACGAGACGACCGCCGACGGCACCGCCCGGCCGGGCCGGGACTACACCCCGGTCAGCGGCACGATCACCTTCCCCGCCGGCACCGCCTCCGGCACCTCCCGCACCGTGCGTGTGCGTACGCTCGGGGACAAGGCCGCCGAGGCCGCCGAGACGATCCCGCTCGAGCTGACCGTCACCGGCGCCAAGGCCCCGGCCGAGACCCCGCAGGTGGTGATCGACGCCCACGGACTGCCGTACCTGAACCCGAAACTGCCGGTCAGGAAGCGGGTCGCCGACCTCGTGTCCCGGCTGTCCCTGGCGGAGAAGGCCGGCCAGATGACCCAGGCCGAACGCGGCGCGGTCACCGCCCCCGGCGACATCGCCGCCTACGCGCTCGGCTCGCTGCTGTCCGGCGGCGGCTCCACCCCGACGCCCAACACCCCCGAGGGGTGGGCGAAGATGATCGACGCCTTCCAGCTGCGGACGCGGGCCACCCGCTTCCAGATCCCGCTGATCTACGGCGTCGACGCGGTGCACGGCCACAACAACCTCGTCGGTGCCACCGTCATGCCGCACAACATCGGCATCGGGGCTACCCGGGACCCCCGGCTCGCCGGGCGCACCGGCGCGGTGACCGCCGCGGAGGTCCGCGCCACCGGCATCCCCTGGGACTTCGCGCCCTGCCTCTGCGTCAGCCGCGACGAACGCTGGGGCCGCTCGTACGAGTCGTTCGGCGAGGACCCGGCGCTGGTGAAGTCCATGGAGACCGTCGTCCAGGGCCTCCAGGGCGCCCGGGACGGCAGCGACCTCAAGGACCACGACAAGGTCCTGGCCACGGCCAAGCACTTCGTGGGTGACGGCGGCACCGGCTACGGCACCTCCACCACCGGGACGTACACCATCGACCAGGGCGTCACCAGGGTCACCCGGCAGCAGCTGGAGGCCGTCCACCTGACCCCGTTCCAGGAGGCCGTCGACCGCGGGGTCGGCTCGGTCATGCCCTCGTACTCCTCCCTCGACGTCATCGGCGACGGCAGGGGCCCGGTCAAGATGCACGCCCGCGCCGACATGATCAACGGGGTCCTGAAGAACCGCATGGGCTTCGACGGCTTCGTCATCAGCGACTGGGCCGGGATCGACCAGATCCCCGGCGACTACGCCTCGGACGTCCGGACGTCGGTCAACGCGGGCCTCGACATGATCATGGTCCCGTACGCCTACAAGGACTTCGGCTCCACGCTCGTGAGCGAGGTCGAGGCCGGCCGGATCAGCGAGCGCCGGATCGACGACGCCGTGTCCCGCATCCTCACCCAGAAGTTCCGGCTCGGCCTCTTCGAGCACCCCTACGCCGACACCACCGGCGCCGCGGCCATCGGCTCGCCCGCCCACCGGGCCGTGGCACGCCGGGCGGCGGCCGAGTCCCAGGTGCTGCTGAAGAACGCCGGCGGGGTGCTGCCCCTGAAGAAGTCGCAGAGGGTCTACGTGGCCGGGTCCAACGCCGACGACATCGGCAACCAGACCGGCGGCTGGACCGTCACCTGGCAGGGCTCCTCCGGAGACATCACCCCGGGCACCACCGTCCTCGCGGGGCTGCGGAAGGCCGGTGGCGACGTCACCTACTCCAAGGACGCCTCGGCGCCCACGCGGGGCTACGACGTCGGTGTGGTCGTCGTCGGCGAGACCCCGTACGCCGAGGGCGTCGGAGACGTCGGCAACGGCAACGACCTGGAGCTGACCGCCGCCAACCGGGCGGCCGTGGACCGGGTGTGTGCCGCCATGAAGTGCGCGGTCCTGATCGTCTCCGGACGCCCCCAGCTCATCGGTGACCGGCTCGGCGACATCGACGCCCTGGTGGCCTCCTGGCTGCCGGGCACCGAGGGCGACGGCGTCGCAGACGTCCTCTACGGCAGGCGGCCCTTCACCGGGCGGCTCCCGGTCACCTGGCCCCGGTCGGAGGCCCAGCTGCCGATCAACGTCGGCGACACGGCGTACGACCCGCAGTTCCCGTACGGCTGGGGCCTGACGACCCTGGCGAAGGTGCCGCGCGGCGGCGCGAGCACGCTGAAGGTGCTCGCCGCGGCGGCCGCGGTGGCCGAGCGCACCGGGGCGCGGGAGGCGGGCGGCGCGCTCGTCGCCCGGGCCCGGCTGATCGTGCAGCAGCGGGTGGGCGGCCGTCTCACGGCGGCGGTGTCGAAGCCGTTCGCGGACGCCGACCACCTCCTGCTGACCGGCCGGTACGGCGCGGCCGTGCTGAAGCTGCGGGAGGCATACCGGGCGGCCTGAGCCGGACGGCACCTCCCACCAGCGTCATGTCATGTTCTGGGAGGCTTCGGGTAGCGTCGAACCATGAAGGCCGCCTACCGGACCCGAAGCCTCCCAGGGCTGCTGTCGGCCCTGGTGCTCGCCGCCCTGGCCGTGCTGGCGGTGGGGCCCGGGCCCGCGTCCGCCGCCACGGACGTCTCCACCGTCGCCGAAGCGCTGCGGGAGAGCCCCGTGTACGTCGACCCGGCAGCGAGGTCCCAGCTGTCCGCGGCCGACGCCGACGCCCTGGCACGGCAGATCAAGGCGGCGGACAGGCCCCTGTTCGTCGCGGTGCTGCCCGCCGGATACCCGACCCAGGACCTGTTCACCAAGCTGCGCACCGACACCGGCGTCACCGGGCTCTACGCGATCCGCCTCGGCGACCGCTTCGACGCCCGCGCCGACTCCGTCGTCCTGCCCCGCACCGCCGTGCGGAACCTCGTCACCAGCGTGCGCGGGGAGGACGCCCGGGCCCAGCTGAACGACTTCACCCGCAACGCCCTCACCACCATGCGCGGCTCCGCGCCCTCGTCCTGGGGCACCTCCCACCACGGCGGCACCGGTGTGTCCACCACCGCCCTGATCACCGTCGGCGCGGTGCTGGTGGCCGGCGGGGCGGGGACGTACACGCTCGTCAGGCGGAACCGGCGGCGTGGGGAGGAGGAGCGGCGGGCCGCGCTGGAGCGGCTGCGGGTCGTGGTCGACGAGGACATCACGGCCTTCGGCGAGGAACTCGACCGCCTCGACTTCCATCCGGCGGAGGCGGGCGCCGACGACAGCATGCGCGCCGACTACGAACGCGCGCTGGACGCCTACGAACAGGCGAAGACGTACATGGCGCAGGCGCGGCGGCCCGAGGACGTACGGGCGGTCACCGGGGCCCTGGAGGACGGCCGCTTCTCGCTCGCCCAGCTCGCCGCCCGCCGCGGAGGTCTGCCCCTGCCCGAACGCCGGCCGCCCTGCTTCTTCGACCCCCGCCACGGCCCCTCGGTCGCCGACGCCCCGTGGACCCCGCAGGCCGGGGTGCCCCGCGAGGTTCCCGTCTGCGCGGCCGACCGGACCCGGCTGGCGGACGGCCGCGACCCGATGGTCCGCGAGGTCGACACCGACCAGGGCCGCCGCCCCTACTGGGACGCGGGCCCGGCCTACGGCCCCTGGGCGGGTGGCTACTTCGGCGGCGGCATCCTGCCCGGCCTGCTGGTCGGCACGGTCCTCGGCAGCATGATGGCCGCCCCCGCCTACGCGGCCGACTACGGCTCCGGCTACGGGGACTTCGGCGGCTTCGACGGCGGCGACGTCTCCGGCGCCGACTTCGACCCCGGCGACTTCGGCGGCGGCTTCGACGGCGGCGGGGGAGGCGACTTCGGCGGGGGCTTCGACGGGGGCGGGGGAGGGGACTTCGGCGGCGGCGGGTTCTGACCGCGCCGGGCGACGCTCGCACGACGTTTCCGGCATGGGGGGATCTGTCACTGGATCATGAGAACTCCGCCGGTACCCGCGCAGGGGGCACGCAAGGGGCAGGATCCGGCCGCCCCCGGGCGGCTCCGGTCGGCGCGACAGGGCTTTGCCCCGGGCACACGGTTCGGTGCCCCACGGGCACACCTTTGGGGCCTACGGTCGTCCCATGTCGCCTTCCGAGACGCCGACGCCGATGCCGGAGCCCCGGACCTTCGCCTCCGCGGCCGCCCTGGACGCCTGGCTGACCGCCCATCCGGCGCCGCACCCGGGCCTGTGGGTGCAGGTCGCCAGGAAGGGCTCGGGTCTGCCGTCGGTCACGGCGGGCGAGGTCAACGACGTGGCCCTGTGCCACGGCTGGATCACGGGTCAGCGCAAGGGACTCGCCGCCGCGTACTACCTCCAGAGGATCACCCCGCGCCGGCCGGGCAGTCTCTGGTCGATGGTCAACGTACGGCGGGTGGAGGAGCTGTCCGCGGCCGGCTGGATGCGCCCCGCCGGACTGGCCGAGGTGGCCGCCGCGCAGGCGGACGGGCGGTGGGAGGCGGCGTACGCCTCGCAGAAGGAGGCCGCCGTCCCCGGCGACCTGGCGGCCGCGCTGGAGCGCAGTCCGCGCGCCGGGGAGGTCTTCGGCAGGCTCGGCCGGACCGACCGGTACCTCGTCATGCTCGGCCTGCTCAGGGCCCGGACCCCGCAGAGCCGGGCGGCCCGGCTGGCGGCCGTGATCGCGAAGCTGGAATCCGCCTCCGAGTGACCGCCGGGTACGACCGAGCGCCCGTCTTCCACAGGGTGTGGAGGGCGGGCGCTCTCGGGTCCTGCGGGCCGGCGGCTCAGACGTTCTTGATCGCCGAGATGTCGAAGTTCAGCTTGATCTTGTCGGAGATCAGCACGCCGCCGGTCTCCAGCGCGGCGTTCCAGCTCAGGCCGAACTCGGAGCGCAGGATCTCCGCCTTGCCCTCGAAGCCGACGCGGTCGTTGCCGAAGGGGTCCTTCGCGGCGCCGTTGAACTCCAGGTCGATGGTGAGCGGCCGGGTGACGCCGAGGATCTGCAGGTCACCGGTGATCCGGTAGTCGTCGCCGCCGAGGGACTCCGCCTGGGTGGAGCGGAAGGTCATCGTCGGGAACTCGTCCGTCTTGAAGAAGTCGGCGCTCTTGAGGTGGCCGTCGCGGTCGGCCGAACCCGTGTCGATGCTGTCCATCGTGACGTCGAGGGACGCCGTGGACTTCGACGGGTCGGCGCCGTCGAGGTGCAGCGTGCCGCTGAAGTCGAGGAACTTGCCCTTGACGTTGGTGACCATCGCGTGGCGGGCGACGAAGCCGATCGAGGTGTGGGACGGGTCGATCGTGTAGTCGCCGCTGATTGCGGCCAGCTCGGGGTTCACGGCGGCGGGTGCGCCGGTCGTGAGGCTGGTGCCGTCGGTGGTGTCGGTCTTGCGGCCGAAGATGCCCATGATGTTCTCCTGACGAGAGGATGTTGAATGTTCAACGAGGCCAACACGGATGACCGTAGTCCTATTCCGTTCAATGTTCAACATCCTCGGCGGGGATGTCCAGGGGGATCGGGATATCCAGGGGGATATCGTGAGGACTGACCCGTTCGGGCTAGTCGCGCGGGATTTTCGCGGGGACCTGGCGTGCGGACCGCTCCAGGCGGGTGAATTGGTCCAGACCCTTGCGGTAGAGCGCCCGCCGGGCCCGCCCGGGGTCACCGGGGCAGGGGCGCGCCGCCCGCGGATGTGAGGTGACTCTCAGCCCGCCTCTTTGTGTGACCTCTACAAGCCTGACGCCCCCTGAGCAGTCAGAAGCCCTGCACGCCACCCCGGTTCTGTATAGGGGTACCAGGAAAACGGGTCGGAGACTGTACGGAGTCGACGGCTCGCTTTCCTTGCCGGACTTCGTAAGGTCGCTACATGACCGTTTTGGATGAGGCGCCGGGTGAGTCGACCAGCGAGCCGACGGGTGAGCCGACGGACGCCCGCGGGCGAGTGGCCGAGTTGCACGAGATCCGTGCGCAGGCACTGGCCGGCCCCAGCGAGAAGGCGACCGCGGCGCAGCACGCCAAGGGCAAGCTGACCGCCCGGGAGCGCATCGAGCTGCTCCTGGACCCGGGCACCTTCCGGGAGGTCGAGCAGCTGCGCCGGCACCGGGCGACCGGCTTCGGCCTGGAGGCCAAGAGGCCGCACACCGACGGTGTCATCACCGGCTGGGGCACGGTGGAGGGCTGTACGGTCTTCGTCTACGCCCACGACTTCCGCATCTTCGGCGGCGCCCTCGGCGAGGCCCACGCCACGAAGATCCACAAGATCATGGACATGGCCATCGCGGCCGGGGCGCCCCTGGTGTCCCTGAACGACGGCGCCGGTGCCCGTATCCAGGAGGGCGTCAGCGCGCTCGCCGGCTACGGCGGCATCTTCCAGCGCAACACCCGGGCCTCCGGCGTCATCCCGCAGATCAGCGTGATGCTCGGCCCGTGCGCGGGGGGCGCGGCCTACAGCCCCGCCCTGACCGACTTCGTCTTCATGGTCCGCGAGACCTCGCAGATGTTCATCACCGGCCCGGACGTCGTCAAGGCGGTCACCGGCGAGGAGATCACCCAGAACGGCCTGGGCGGCGCCGACGTGCACGCCGAGACCAGCGGTGTCTGCCACTTCGCCTACGACGACGAGGAGACGTGCATCGCCGAGGTGCGCTACCTCCTGTCGATGCTCCCGCAGAACAACCGGGAGAACCCGCCGCGCGTGGAGCCCACCGACGCGGCCGACCGGCGCTCCGACGTCCTCCTGGACCTGGTCCCGGCGGACGGCAACCGCCCCTACGACATGGCCAAGGTCATCGAGGAGATCGTCGACGACGGCGACTACCTGGAGATCCACGAGCGCTGGGCCCGCAACATCATCTGCGCCCTGGCCCGTCTCGACGGCCAGGTGGTGGGCATCGTCGCCAACCAGCCGCAGTCCCTGGCGGGCGTCCTGGACATCGAGGCCAGTGAGAAGGCCGCGCGCTTCGTCCAGATGTGCGACGCCTTCAACATCCCGATCGTCACCTTCCTCGACGTGCCCGGCTTCCTCCCCGGTGTCGACCAGGAGCACGGCGGGATCATCCGCCACGGCGCCAAGCTCCTCTACGCCTACTGCAACGCGACCGTCCCGCGGATCTCCCTCATCCTGCGCAAGGCCTACGGGGGCGCCTACATCGTCATGGACAGCCAGTCCATCGGCGCCGACCTCACGTACGCCTGGCCGACGAACGAGATCGCCGTGATGGGCGCGGAAGGCGCCGCCAACGTCATCTTCCGCCGCCAGATCGCCGGGGCCGAGGACCCCGAGGCCATGCGGGCCCGCATGGTCAAGGAGTACAAGTCCGAGCTCATGCACCCGTACTACGCGGCCGAGCGCGGACTGGTGGACGACGTGATCGACCCCGCCGAGACCCGCGAGGTCCTGATCCAGTCACTGGCGATGCTGCACAGCAAGCACGCCGACCTGCCCTCCCGCAAGCACGGCAACCCCCCGCAGTAGTCCAGCGGATCCGAGGTAACCCACCGGTTGCCCCGCGGAAACCTCATCCACGGAGACTGAGACCTATGACGACCCCTGACATCCGTGTCGAGAAGGGCCACGCCGGCCCCGAGGAAGTCGCCGCGATCACGGCCGTCCTCCTGGCCCGCGCGGCGGCCGCCCCGGCGGCCCCCACCCACCGCAAGCACCCCAAGGCCGGCTGGCGCCGCCTGGAGCGCGAGCCCGGCTTCCGCGCACCGCACAGCTGGCACGGCTGAGTCACAACCGACCGCCGCCGGCCGTCCCGTCGTACGACGCAAGGGGGCCCCTCCGCACGGAGGGGCCCCATTCGCGTGCGCGGGGGCACGAAAAGCCGGGCCCCCTCCCACGCGGAGGGGGCCCGGCTTTCTTGTCGCTGTGTTCCCGTGTTCCCGTGTTCCGTGTTCCCGGGTGCCGCGTGCTAGCGCAGACGCGCCATCAGCGCGTGCTCCACCAGCGTGATCAGCGCCGACTTGGCGTCCGCGCGGTGGCGGGCGTCCGTCGTGATGATCGGGGTGTCCGGGCCGATCTGCAGCGCCTCGCGGACCTCGTCCGGGTTGTACGGCTGGTTGCCGTCGAAACCGTTGAGGGCGATCACGAAGGGCAGTCCGCTGTTCTCGAAGTAGTCGACGGCCGGGAAGCAGTCGGCGAGACGGCGGGTGTCGACCAGGACGATCGCGCCGATGGCGCCGCGCACCAGGTCGTCCCACATGAACCAGAAACGGTCCTGGCCCGGGGTACCGAAGAGGTACAGGATCAGGTCCTGGTCCAGGGTGATGCGGCCGAAGTCCATGGCCACCGTGGTGGTGGTCTTGTCCCCGGTGTGGGTCAGGTCGTCGATGCCCGCCGAAGCAGACGTCATGACGGCCTCGGTACGCAGCGGGTTGATCTCCGAGACGGCCCCGACGAACGTGGTCTTGCCCACGCCGAAGCCACCCGCCACCACGATCTTCGCCGAGGTGGTGGAGCGGGAAGGACCGCCGCTAGAGCTTGCGAAGTCCACTGAGCACCCTTTCGAGCAGTGTCACGTCTGGCTGGCCGCCGGCGTTCTCGTCGCCGCCGGGCTGATGGATGGCGACCAGGCCCGCCTCCGCCAAGTCGGCGACGAGGATCCTGGCCACGCCGAGAGGGATCGTCAGGAGGGCCGAGATCTCGGCCACCGACTTGATCTCCCGGCAGAGGTTGCAGATCCGCTGATGCTCGGGCAGCTGGCCCTGCATCTGGTGCGGCTGCGCGGTGGTGTGCACCAGTGCCTCGATGGCGAGCTGGTACCGCGGCCTGGTGCGGCCGCCCGTCATGGCGTACGGGCGCACCAGGGGATTGCTGGCCGAGCCGGCGGGCGCCGACTCGGGGGCCCGCCGCTGCGGCTGCACGGGCTGGATGCGCGGCGCGGGCGGCTGGTCGTACGGCGAGGGTCCGGGACCCTGGGGCGCGTACGGCTGCTGGTGCCGGCTCGGGGCGGAGGGGAAGTTGTAACGGTTCGGGTTCTGGGAACCGTCGTTCGGACCCTGGGCAGGGCCGTACGACCAGTTGCCCGAAGACGAACCGCCTGGGGGTGTTGCCACTTTCTCCTCCTCCGACTGTGCCGGGCACCCATCAATGTGGAGCCGCGTCTCGAAACCTTATGGCCTCGGGACGCCAAAACGCACGGTCTGACTGTTAGTTGAGCAGGCTCCCCTGGAGCTCCGCACGCAGATCGGGCGTCAGGACAGTACCGGCACGGTCCACCAGAAGGGCCATCTCGTACCCGATGAGGCCGATGTCCGCCTCCGGATGTGCCAGAACCGCGAGCGAGGAACCGTCGGAGATGGACATGAGGAAGAGGAATCCCCGCTCCATCTCCACAACCGTCTGGTTCACGCTGCCACCCTCGAAGATGCGGGAGGCACCTGCCGTCAGGGAGGTCAGGCCGGACGCGACGGCCGCGAGCTGGTCGGCGCGGTCGCGCGGAAAGCCTTCGGACATCGCCAGAAGGAGTCCGTCGGCGGAGACCACCACCGTGTGGGACACACCGGGGGTGTTGTCCACGAAGTTGGTGATCACCCAGTTCAGGTTCTGTGCCGCCTGGCTCATCGGGCTCACACTAACGCTCCTGGTTGTAGGTGCTGTCAGGCCCACCGTGGTGATTCCTGGTGGCCTGGCCGTTCGTTTCACTGCCTGCGTCGCGTCCCCGCTGGACCCCGCGGCGCAGATTGCTCAACCTGCCCCGGACGTCCTCGGGGGCGCGGGAGACCTGTGGGCCTCCCTGGGGGGTCGTCTCGGCGGCACCCTCGATCAGGTTGGCCTTGGGTACCCGCCGGGGCAGGCCGGAGGAGGTCACTCCGCCCGCCTTGGGCTTGCGGAGCTGTGAGGCCTGCTGCCAGCGCTCGTCGTTCGCCGAACGCCAGTCCGCGGGGCCGGTCCCGTTGCCGTTGCCGTTGCTCTCCGGCGCGGACGCCGGCTGCTCGTGGCTTCCGGGCCCGGTGCCGTTGCTGCCGCTCGTCGTGGTGGATCCGCGGCGCGGGAGGCCGGCGTCGGTGAGCGCGTGGGCGGCGGAGGCGGTCGGCCCCGGTCGGTCGAAGCCTACGCGCTCACGCTCGCTCACGTCAGCGGCCTGCACGGACTCCGCTTCCGGAGCGTACTGGTCCGGGTAGGCGTTCTGGTAACCGTCCTGCTGCGGCCAGTCGTCCCGGTAGGTCTGCTCCTCGAAGGCCGGGTAGGTCTCCGGGGCCGCGGCGTGGGCGCCGGCCCGCTCCTCCTGGACCGGCTCCGTGTACGCGGGCTCGGGGTAACCGCCGCCCGCCGAGAAGCCGTCGTTCTGCGTCAGGCCGCCGTTCGGCGCGTAGTACTGCTCGTCGTACGACGGCTGCTGCTGCTCCTCGTACGGCGCGCGCTGCTGCTCCTCGTACGCCGGCCGCTGGCCGTCGTAGGCGGCGGGCTGCTCCTGGTAGCCGTTGCCGTTGCGGTAGCCGCTCTGCGCGTCGAAACCCTCGGCGTACGAGGCGCCCTCGGTGCCCTGCTCCGGGCCGGGCTGGCCGCCCTGGGCCTCCAGGGCCGCACGGCGCTCCTCACGCATGAGGGAACGGCCCACCGGGTCCAGCTCCCGGATGTCGTCCGGGACCTCCGTGTAACGGCTGTCGTCGAAGCCGAGCTCCGCGGCCGTGCGCATCGGCAGGCCGTTGCTGAAGTCCTCGCCGTGGTAGCCGGGCTGCTGGTCCGGCATGATCTGCGAGACCGTGAACTCGTCGCGCTCCGGGTGGTGCGTCTCGCCGCCGCCACCGTGGGTGATCGCGTCGGGGAGCATGACCAGCGAGGTGGTGCCGGCCTGCTCGCCCGAGGGGCGCAGCTGGACGCGGATGCCGTGCCGGTCGGACAGCCGGCCGACCACGAACAGGCCCATCCGCTGCGAGATCGCGGCGTCCACGGTCGGCGGGTTGGCCAGCTTGTGGTTGATGTCCGCGAAGTCCTCGGCGGTCAGGCCGATGCCCTTGTCGTGGATCTCGATCATGATGCGGCCGTCGGGCAGCCGGGTCGCGGTGACGCGGACCTTGGTCTGCGGGGAGGAGAACGTGGTGGCGTTCTCCAGCAGCTCGGCGAGCAGGTGCACGAGGTCGGTCACGGCGCGGCCGTGGATCTCGGCCTCCGGGACGCCCGACAGCTCGACTCGTTCGTACTGCTCCACCTCGGAGGAGGCGGCGCGCAGCACGTCGACCAGCGGGACCGGCTGGTCCCAGCGGCGGCCCGGCTCCTCGCCGGCGAGGACCAGGAGGTTCTCGCCGTTGCGGCGCATACGGGTCGCGAGGTGGTCCAGGCGGAAGAGGTTCTCCAGCTGGTCCGGGTCGGCCTCGTTGTTCTCCAGGTCGGTGATCAGGGTCAGCTGGCCCTCGATCAGCGACTGGTTGCGGCGCGAGAGGTTGGTGAAGATCGCGTTGATGTTGCCCCGCAGCAGCGCCTGTTCGGCGGCGAGCCGGACGGCCTCACGGTGGACCTGGTCGAAGGCGCGGGCGACCTCGCCGATCTCGTCCCGGGTGTTGATCGGGATGGGCTGGACGCGGGTGTCCACACGGCCGGGGTCGGTGCGCGAGAGCTGGTCGACCAGCATCGGCAGCCGCTGCTCGGCGATGCCGAAGGCGGCGTTGCGCAGCTGGCGCATCGCGCGGCTCATCTGGCGGGCCACCATGCCGGCCAGGATGAACGCGGCGAGCAGGGCGACGACGACGGCGGCACCGGTGATGAACGCGGACTGCTTGGCGTCGTCGGCGATGCCCGCGGCCTCGTTCACCGCCTTGTCGGCCAGGTCGGACTCGATCTGCCGGTAGGCGTTGTACTTGAGGGTGTTGACCGCCCACCAGTTCTGCGCGGTGATGCCCTGCTGGGCGAGCTCGACGCGGTCGGCGGTGTCCATCGACTTCAGCGTCGCCACGGCCGCGACCATCTTGGACGGGTCGGCCGGCGGCGGCACGTAGGTCTCGCCCTTGGCGGCGGCCTGCTGCGCGGCCTCCTTGGCCTGCGCCTCGCCGTCCGACTTGATCTTCGCCTCGGCGGTCGTGAGCTTCTGCGCGTCGGCCTCGGTGCCACCGCCGATGTACTCCTCGACGGCGATGCCCTCGAGATAGGCGTACGACGACAGGGCGACCTTCTGGCTGGCGAAGCTGCCGGCGCCGGGGCCGGGCTTGATCAGCAGGTGCATGCCGATCGAGCGGTCGAGCGACAGCGCCGCCTTGGTGAGCGAGATCGCGTAGACGGTCCGGCCGTAGCTGGTGATGTTTCCGGTGCCCAGGCCCAGCTCGTTCGCGAACTCCATCAGGGGGTGCGCGATCAGGGTGTAGCCCTCTTCGGTCTTCACACCGGTGAGCTGGGGCGAGACGTAGGCGCCCTTGCGCAGGGTCTCCAGCTTGGGCTCCTCGTCGCGGAACAGCTGGAGGCGGCGCAGCAGACCGCTCTTCTTCGGCATGTTCTGCGCGGCCTGGTCGAAGGCGTCGGCCGCCTTGTCCGTGGCCGAGCGGACGCTGGTGACCGTCGCCTTGTCCTTGGCGGTCTGGCTCGCGCCCTTCAGCAGCGGAGCGGCGGAGACGTCGCGCTCGGTGTAGAGGGCGTCGGCGTAACCCAGGGAGGCCCGCACGAGACGCGCCGTGTTCTCCGCGTCCTGCGCCTCCTGCCAGGTGTCGATCGAGCTCTTCACCTGGAAGCCGCCCATGATGAGGCCGACGACCACGGGTATGAGCAGGATCGCGTTCAGCCGGGTCGGCACCCGCCAGTTGCGCGGGGAGAAACGGCTGCCGCTGGGAGCGGGGACTGCCGTCGGCTCCGAACCCGGCACAGGGGCGGGCGCCGCTCCGCGCGGCGGCGGGGTGAAGTTGCCCCGGGCCGACGGCTCGGGACCGTTCTTGCTTCGCCTCACTCGACCAACAACCTTCCGGCGGTCGGCACCAACGTTGTGCCGCTGTGTCTCAGAGCCCAGGGACGCATCATCTGATGAGTACGTCTTTGACTATTGGGCAGTTCAGGCATTCCAGCACGACGGCCTCCGCACTTCCAAACACTGGAAGGTGTGGATACCGAGTGATGTAAGCCCCAGATAAAACGGTCATAAAGAACGAGCCCCGCCAAAAGGCGGGGCCTTCGTGCGCGCAGCGAGACCGGATGACCGCGACGCGTTGCCATACCACCCGATTCCTCTGCCGAAACGTTATGAATGCCGTGGCCGACCGTGTCAAAGGACACAGCCGGCTCCGGTACATCTACGACAACCGCCGTACGTCTCTCCAGATGTGTTGCTACCTCAGCCGTGCCATGAGCGCGTGTTCCACCAGGGTGATCAGCGCGCTCTTGGCGTCGGAGCGGTGGCGGGCGTCCGTGGTGATGATGGGGGCGTCCGGACCGATCTGGAGCGCCTCCCGCACCTCCTCGGGAGCGTACGGCTGGTGTCCGTCGAAGCCGTTGAGGGCGACGACGAACGGTAGTCCGCTGTTCTCGAAGTAGTCCACCGCGGGGAAGCAGTCGGCCAGGCGCCGGGTGTCCACCAGGACCACCGCGCCGATCGCACCCCGCACGAGATCGTCCCACATGAACCAGAAGCGGTCCTGACCGGGCGTACCGAACAGGTACAGGATCAGGTCCTGGTCGAGCGTGATGCGGCCGAAGTCCATGGCCACCGTGGTGGTGGTCTTGTCCCCGGTGTGGGTCAGGTCGTCGATGCCCGCGCTCGCGGACGTCATGACGGCCTCCGTGCGCAGCGGGTTGATCTCGGAGACGGCGCCCACGAACGTGGTCTTGCCGACGCCGAAGCCGCCGGCCACCACGATCTTCGCGGAGGTGGTCGTCCGGCCTCCGTCAGAGCTTGCGAAGTCCACTGAGCACCCTTTCGAGCAGTGTCACGTCCGGGGCGCCGGTGCTCTCGTCGCCGCCCGGCTGGTGAATGGCGACGAGCCCCGCCTCGGCGAGGTCGGCGACGAGAATCCGGGCCACGCCGAGCGGCATGGCCAGCAGCGCCGACACCTCCGCGACCGACTTGACCTCACGGCACAGGTGGCAGATGCGCTGGTGCTCCGGGAGCAGCCCCATGAGTGCTGCCGGGTCGGCCGTGGTGCTGATCAGTGCCTCGATGGCGAGCTGATAGCGCGGCCGCGTCCGGCCGCCGGTCATCGCATAAGGACGTACCAGCGGCTGGTCGCCCTCATCCTCGTACGGCTCCGCGTACGGATCATGAGAGGCGGTGGGCGGGGTCATGAATCCTCCGGGCGGGACAGCAAGTCGGTCAGTCGTGCCGTCTGACAGGGCCGGTGGGGGGATTGTGGCGGCCGGACGGTGATTTGGTGAGGCTGGTGGTGCCGGGGCCGATCAGTGGAGCAGACTGCCTTGGAGCTCGGCACGCAGGTCAGGCGTGAGCACCGCGCCCGCGCGGTCGACCAGAAGTGCCATCTCGTAGCCGACGAGGCCGATGTCGCAGTCGGGGTGTGCGAGTACGGCCAGGGACGAGCCGTCCGAGACGGACATGAGGAAGAGGAAACCCCGCTCCATCTCGACGACCGTCTGCGCCACGGAGCCGCCCTCGAAGATCCGGGACGCTCCGGCCGTCAGCGAGGTGAGGCCGGACGCGACGGCCGCCAGCTGGTCGGCACGGTCGCGTGGGAATCCTTCCGACATGGCGAGCAGAAGGCCGTCGGCGGACACGACGACGGTGTGGGACACCCCGGGGGTGTTGTCCACGAAGTTGGTGATCAACCAGTTGAGGTTCTGTGCCGCCTGGCTCATCGGGCTCAACTAACGCTCCTGCTGGTGAGTGGGGCTCGGGAAGCTTCCGGTCTGGCCGGTACCACCGGCTTGACGACCCTGCGCGATACCCCGACGGAGATTGGTCAGCCGGCCGCGTACGTCATCGGGCGCACGCGAGACCTGCGGACCGCTTTGGTGCTGTTGCTGCTGAGCCGTGCCCGGGACGAGGTTCGCCCGGGGCACCCGGCGCGGCAGGCCGGAAGTGGTGACGCCGCCCGCTGCCGGCTGCCGTACGCGTTCTGCCTGCCGGACGAGGTCGTCGTTCGGCGAGCTGCGCCAGGCTGAGGCGGCGGGACGTTGGGGGGCAGCGGGAGCCTGCGAGGGCTGGTGCTGCGGGGACGGCGCGGGGGCCGGTGCCGCGGCACCGTTGCCCTGCTGGCCGTGGAACCAGTTGGTCTCCAGCGTGTCGTACAGCGGGGTACGACCGTCACCGGGACCCGCCGGCGGCAGCGCCTCCGGCTCCGGGCGGGCGGGCCGCTGCTGCGGACGCTGCGCGGCCGGCGGACGCGGGAAGTCGTTGCCGCCGTGCGCGCCGTTGACCTGGGGACGCTCGAACTGGCCCGTGTTCGCGGGGTTCTGCCGCGCGGGCAGCGAGTGCTGTCCGGTGGAGCCGTTGTCGTAGCCCTGGGCCGGGAACTGGCCCGTGGACCCGTTGGCGTGACCGACGGCCGGGACCTGACCGGTCGAGCCGTTGTCGTACGGCTGCGGGGAGGCGAACTGGCCCGTGGACGACGGGTTGTGCTGGCCGGGCGGCGGCGTCCCGAAGACGTCGGAGCGGACGAACTGCCCCGAGTTCTGCGGGGGGTTGCCGTTGGAACCGTTGGAACCGTTGGAGCCGGGGTACTGGCCCGGGTCCGTGAAGCCGTTGGTGCCGACGACCGGGAACTGACCGGTGTCCTGCGGGCCGCCCGCACCGGGCCGGGGGAACTGGCCCGTGTTGTGCGGCTCGTTCAGGCCCGGACGCGGGGCGTCGAAGTCGGGCCGGGGGAGGTTCGGCACCGCGCCGGGACCCTGCCGGTCGTCGATGCGGGGCATCTGCGCGGTCTGCGCGGCGTCCTGCTCGTCGTGCCCGCGCGGGGCGTCCAGCGAGGCACGCCCCACCGGGGGCTGCGCGTTCTCGTCGCTCCAGCTGGGCGTGCGGGGCTGCTGGTCTCCGCCCGACAGCTCGGCCCGCGGACCACCGCGGCCCGGCAGCTGCGGCCGGCGGCCGCGGCGGGAGCCGCCACCCTGCTCGGCGTTCACGCTGGAGGTCTGCGGCGGTACGGGACGGCCGCCACCGAAGGCGTCCTGGCCCTGCGGGGCATTGGCACCGTTGGACTGAAGACCCTGCGGCTGGCCGAAGCCCGCGCCGGCCGGAGCCGGACGGCCCTGCTGCGGCGAGACCGGACCCTGCGGCCCGCGCGCTCCGCCGGGCGCACCCGGGCGACCGCCCGGGCCGTTGCCGGGCAGCGCGGCCCGCGGTCCCTGGCCGGCGGCGAGCCGGCCGCCACCGCCGGGGGCACCCGCGCCGAGAGCGCCGCCGGCGGGGGCGCCGGCACCGAGTGAACCGTTGTTGCCCGCCTGGCGGCGGGCCGCCGCAGCACCGGCGGCCGCCTGCGCGGCGGCCGGACCGCCCGCGGACGGGGCGCCCTGGCCGGGCTTGCCGGGAACGGGCTTCCTGCCGCCCTGGGCGACGTCGACCGGCAACATGACCAGCGCGGTCGTGCCGCCGGAGTCGGACGGACGCAGCTGGATGCGGATGCCGTGGCGCTGCGACAGACGGCCGACCACGAACAGACCCATGCGGCGGGAGACCGACACGTCCACGGTGGGCGGCGAGGCGAGCCGCTCGTTGATCGCGGCGAGGTCCTCGGGGGAGAGGCCGATACCGGTGTCGTGGATCTCGATCAGCACCCGGCCGTCGGGCAGGGCGTGACCGGTGACCTTGACCTTGGTCTGCGGGGAGGAGAACGAGGTGGCGTTCTCCAGCAGCTCGGCGAGCAGGTGCACGAGGTCGTTGACCACGCGGCCGGCGACCTCGGTCGTCGGCACGGAGGCCAGCTCGATGCGCTCGTACTGCTCCACCTCGGAGGCGGCGGCGCGCAGCACGTCGACCAGCGGGACCGGGCGGGTCCAGCGGCGGCCGGGCTCCTCACCGGCGAGGACGAGGAGGTTCTCACCGTTACGGCGCATGCGGGTCGCGAGGTGGTCGAGCTTGAACAGCGAGGACAGCTGGTCCGGGTCGGCCTCGCGCGACTCCAGTTCGGAGATGAGCGAGAGCTGACGCTGGATGAGGCCCTGGGAGCGGCGCGAGAGGTTGGTGAACATCGCGTTGACGTTGCCTCGCAGCAGCGCCTGCTCGGCGGCCAGTCGGACGGCCTCGCGGTGCACGTCGTCGAAGGCCGCGGCGACCTGGCCGATCTCGTCCCGGGAGTGCACACCGACCGACTCGACGGAGGTGTCGACGTCCTGCGGGTCGGACTCGGAGAGCTGCTTGACCAGCTCGGGCAGCCGGTCCTGGGCGACCTTGTTGGCGGTCTCCTGCAGGCGGCGCAGCGAGCGGATCATGGACCGGGCGATGACGAAGGCGCCGACCAGCGACACACCGAGGACGATCAGGATGAGCGCGCCGGAGATGATCGCCTCGCGCTCGGAGACGCTGCGCAGCTCGCGCGCCTTCTGCTCCATGTCCTCGAGCAGCGTGTGCTCGATCTTGCCCATCTGCTCGATCTTCGTCGAGCTGTCGTCCGTCCAGTCCTTGTACGACCGCTTGTCCAGCGAGGACAGACCGTTCGACGACCCCAGCGCGCGGCTGGCGTAGGTGTCGGTGGCCTCGATGGTCGCGTTGCCCTCTTCGATGGGCTTGAGGAGTTCGGTGGCGGACGCGCTGCCGTAGATGCTCTTGAAGCTGCGCAGCTCGGAGTCCTGGCTCTCCAGCGCCGAGTCGGCGTAGAGCCGGTCGTTCTCGGTGAGGTCGCCGAACGTGGTGTCGTTCGCGGGGAGCGCTGCGGCGAGCGTGGCGCGCTGGACCGACGCGTACTCCTTGGCGGACGAGAAGGCCGCCAGGGCGCGGGTGCGCGAGATCATCTCGGGGTTGCTGGTCGCCTCCGCCATGTCCTGCGAGAGGTCCAGGAGGTGGGTGATCAGCCGGTGGTACGACTCCACGGTCTGAGTGGAGTTGTCCTTGGCCGTGTAGGCCGTGCTGCGGACCTTGTTGAGCGTGCCCAGGTCGGTGACCAGGCCCACGAGGCTGTCGCGGACGCCCTGGAGGTTTCCGTTGCGGACCGAACCGTCGATGTCCTCGGCCGCGTTGTTGAAGTTGTCGACGGCACGGTCGGTCTTGGTGCGGACGTTCTTGACCGTGTAGTCGGTGTTCGACTTCGCGCCGTGCGCCAGCGGGCCGGCCGACTGGTCGCGCTCGTCCTGCAGCGCGGCCGCCAGCTCGGTGGCCTGCTTGGTCATCTCCGTCAGCAGCTTCATGTTGTCGAGCTGCTGGATGTCGTCCATCGACTGGTTGATGCGCAGCGCGCCCAGCGAGGTGGCCGCGACCACCGGGAGCGCGAGCAGCGACACCAGACGCGTGGAGATGCGCCAGTTGCGCAGCGCTATTCGGGAGCCCGGGCCGATCGGGCCGGACCCCGGCTTGATCGGTGGAGTGGTCGCCGCGGAGGAGTTCGGCGACGCTGACGCGCCGGGGCGCCCAGGGCGCTCACCGCCGTCGCCGGTCGGGGCCGCCCCCGGGTTCTGGGCGTGCTGGGGCGAGGAACCGCCGGCATTGGGGCCGGTCCCGC
Organism: Streptomyces sp. NPDC043878; assembly: GCF_056435735.1. Classification (NCBI taxonomy): domain Bacteria; kingdom Bacillati; phylum Actinomycetota; class Actinomycetes; order Kitasatosporales; family Streptomycetaceae; genus Streptomyces; species Streptomyces sp. NPDC043878. The sequence goes on along the minus strand of NZ_JBWKDW010000016.1, from coordinate 54,034 downwards.
CATGCGGCTCCGGCTCCGCCGAAGCACTGCCATCCCTCTTGAAACGTCCCTGCACTAGCGTCGCAACCTCTGGACCAGGCGCCCCTCCGCGTGAACGGAAGGACGGTGTCGGCGTTGAAGGGGGCGCCCTGAATTGCGCCCCCCGGGTGGTCGTGAGTGACCGGCGCGGGGTCCCCCTCTCGCCGCCACTCGGCGCTCTGAGTGCGCCCCCTGCGCGCCGGCTCGATCCCTGCGGCGGTCCGTGGAATTCCAGCACAGTGCCGGATCCGCAACAAGGTCCAAGGACCAGACCGTGACCTACGTGACAGCTGGTGAGTGCCAGATTACGAGACGTACAAAAGGATCTCGCCCATAACGGACGTATGCCCGCGAGTCGTTCGACTCCCCGGGGTGTCCCAGTCGAGATGATCAGGAGCGGAATGATGGCTTCAGGGGTGCAATGTCTGTTTTGCGGGGGTGGGTTGCGAGTCTCAATTGACCGTTTTGCCCATAGCTCCGTGAGGAAACTCACACGTACTTCACGCCGTCTGTGCGGCCGCGGAGGGGAATCGGATGTTTAGCCTGACGCTTTACACCAGGGAAGCATCTGCCAACCCGCGCCTCGACGGGCCCTCCTGGGACCGGTGGGCGCCCGCACACGACAGGGTCCTCTGCCACCGTGAAGACGACGATGATGTTCCGTTCGACAGCCAACCCGCGGCGCACGACGCTGGCGCACCTCGAGGACGCCACCGACCTACAGGTGCTGGACCTGCCGGAGCACTCCGTCGATCTCCCGGCCCGGACCGCCAACCCCCGTCGCACCGTCCTGATGGACGCCCCCGTCGCGGCCGTCGCCGGCGAACACGCCGGTCACGCCGGATAGGCCGGATGCGCCGAATAGTACGACGCCCCCACGGCCGCCCGGTGCCCGGGCGGCCGTCGCTGTCGCGGCCCGTCCGCGGCCGGGCCGGTCACACCTTCCGCGTCGCGGCCCACCGGCCCGCACGGATGCGTCCCGTGGGCCCGCGGGCGCTAGCCTGGTGACCCAGACTCCAGCAGCTCAGTGACTCAGTGAGGGGCGCAAGGATCCCGTGCGCATCGCCAGATTCTCCATCGACGGGAACGTCGCCTTCGGCGCGGTAGAGGGTGACAGGCCGGACGAGTTCGTCCTCGACATCATCAAGGGCATCCCGTTCGCCGACTTCGAACTCTCCGGTACGAAGGTCCCGCTCAGCAAGGTCAGGCTGCTGCCGCCGGTGCTCCCCAACAAGGTCGTGGCCTACGGCCGCAACTACGCCGAGCACGCGCGGGAACTGGGCAACGAGGTGCCCGACGCGCCGTTCGCCTTCTTCAAGCCGTCGACCTCCGTGATCGGCTCCGGCGACGACATCCAGTACCCCGCCTTCTCCGAGGACGTGCACCACGAGGCCGAACTGGCCGTCGTGATCGGCCGGCTGTGCCGCGAGGTCCCGCGCGAGCGCGTCAAGGACGTCATCCTCGGCTACACCTGCGCCAACGACGTCACCGCGCGTGACGTGCAGAAGCGCGAGAAGCAGTGGGCGCGCGCCAAGGGCTTCGACACCGCCTGCCCGCTGGGCCCCTGGGTGGAGACGGACCTCGACCCCTCCGACCTCACGATCCAGCTCACGGTCAACGGGCAGCAACGCCAGCTCGGCCGCACCAGCGAGATGATCCACTCGATCGAGGATCTGATCGTCAACATCAGCGAGGCCATGACGCTGCTCCCCGGCGACGTGATCCTCACGGGCACCCCGGCAGGCGTCGGACCGCTCACCGTCGGCGACGAGGTCGCCGTCACCATCGAAGGCATCGGCACTCTCACCAACAAGGTTGTCAAGCGTGGCTAGCGCACCCGGCTCCCCCGTACGCGTCCGTTTCTGTCCCTCGCCCACCGGTAACCCCCACGTGGGCCTGGTCCGCACCGCCCTGTTCAACTGGGCGTTCGCCCGGCACCACCAGGGCACCCTGGTCTTCCGCATCGAGGACACCGACGCCGCCCGCGACTCCGAGGAGTCCTACGACCAGCTGCTCGACGCGATGCGCTGGCTGGGCTTCGACTGGGACGAGGGCCCCGAGGTCGGCGGCCCGTACGCGCCCTACCGCCAGTCGCAGCGCATGGACCTCTACAAGGACGTCGCCCAGAAGCTCCTGGACGCCGGCCGCGCCTACCACTGCTACTGCTCGCAGGAGGAGCTGGACAGCCGCCGCGAGGCCGCCCGCGCCGCCGGCAAGCCGTCCGGGTACGACGGCCACTGCCGCGACCTGAGCGCCGGGCAGGTCGAGGAGTACCGGGCCCAGGGCCGCGCCCCGATCGTCCGCTTCCGGATGCCCGACGAGACGATCACGTTCACCGACCTGGTCCGCGGCGAGATCACCTACCTCCCGGAGAACGTCCCGGACTACGGCATCGTCCGCGCGAACGGCGCCCCGCTGTACACGCTGGTGAACCCGGTCGACGACGCCCTGATGGAGATCACCCACGTCCTGCGCGGCGAGGACCTGCTGTCCTCCACCCCGCGGCAGATCGCCCTCTACCAGGCGCTCGTCGAGCTCGGCGTCGCCAAGGGGACCCCCGCCTTCGGGCACCTGCCGTACGTCATGGGCGAGGGCAACAAGAAGCTCTCCAAGCGGGACCCGGAGTCGTCGCTCAACCTGTACCGCGAGCGCGGCTTCCTCCGCGAGGGCCTGCTCAACTACCTGTCGCTGCTCGGCTGGTCGCTCTCCGCCGACCGGGACATCTTCACCACCGACGAGCTGGTCGCGGCCTTCGACATCGCGGACGTGAACCCCAACCCGGCCCGCTTCGACCTGAAGAAGTGCGAGGCGATCAACGCCGACCACATCCGCCTGCTCGACGTGAAGGACTTCACCGAGCGCTGCCGGCCGTGGTTGCAGGCCCCGGTCGCCCCCTGGGCGCCGGAGGACTTCGACGAGGCCAAGTGGCAGGCGATCGCCCCGCACGCGCAGACCCGTCTGAAGGTCCTGTCGGAGATCACCGACAACGTCGACTTCCTGTTCCTGCCGGAGCCGGTCGCCGACGAGGCGTCCTGGGCCAAGGCGATGAAGGAGGGCTCGGACGCGTTGCTGCGCACGGCCCGCGAGAAGCTCGACGCGGCCGACTGGTCCTCCGCCGAGTCCCTGAAGGAGGCCGTCCTGACCGCCGGTGAGGCCCACGGCCTCAAGCTCGGCAAGGCCCAGGCCCCCGTCCGTGTCGCCGTCACCGGCCGCACGGTCGGCCTCCCGCTCTTCGAGTCCCTGGAGGTCCTCGGCCGGGAGAAGACCCTCGCCCGAGTCGACGCGGCCCTGGCGAAGCTGACCGCGTAGTCCGTACGTCCCGAAGGTGCGGCGCCCCGTCCGGGGGTGCCGCACCTTCGTCGTGCGCCCTCCCCCTGCCGGTGAAAGCCCCGCAGGCCCGGCCGGCGCGGGGGTACCGTCGGTGCCATGGCGATCAAAGCCGTCGTCTGGGACGTCGACGACACCCTCTTCGACTACACGAGCGCCGACCGCGAGGGCATGCGCGCGCACCTCGCGGCCGAGGGCCTGCTCGCCGGGCACGGCACCCCCGAGGAGGCGCTCGTGCGCTGGCGCCGGATCACCGACCGGCAGTGGGCCCGGTTCGCGGCGGGCGAGGCGACCTTCGAGGGGCAGCGCCGGGACCGCGTGCGGGCCTTCGTGGGGCGGGAGCTGACCGACGGCGAGGCCGACGACTGGTTCGGCCGTTACCTGCGTCACTACGAGACCGCCTGGGCCCTCTTCCCCGACGTGCTGCCCGCCCTCGACCTGCTCGCCGCCGGCTACCGGCACGCGGTGCTGTCCAACTCCAGCCTCCACGTCCAGGACCGCAAACTGCGGGTGCTCGGCGTGCACGACCGCTTCGAGGTGGTCCTGTGCGCGGCCGAACTCGGCGTCTCCAAGCCGGCGGCCGGCGCCTTCCACGCGGCCTGCGAAGCGCTGGCGCTGAGCCCGGACCAGGTCGCCTACGTCGGCGACCATCCGGAGATCGACGGGCGGGGAGCGGCCGAGGCGGGACTGCTGTCGGTGTGGATCGACCGTGACGGTGTGTACACCGCCGGCGACGCGCCCACCGGGCCGCGCCGCATCGCCTCCCTCGCCGAACTCCCCGCGCTGCTCGGCGCTGATACCCGTTTTGGAGCCCCGTCCACCTTCGGGTAATGTTCTTCCTGCGCCGCCGGAGAGCGGGCCGAAAGGCCGGCAACCGGAGGCGCAAGCTAGAACAAGATCCCCTCAGGGGCTTGAGTTCCAGTGGCCTATGGTGTAATTGGCAGCACGACTGATTCTGGTTCAGTTAGTCTTGGTTCGAGTCCAGGTAGGCCAGCTCGCAGAGCTCATCTGCATTCGCCCCCGTTGTGTAGCGGCCTAGCACGCCGCCCTCTCAAGGCGGTAGCGCCGGTTCGAATCCGGTCGGGGGTACAGATCCTTCCCAGGGAGACAGCTCGGGTCGCACCCGCTGGCTCTCATGCAGGATCGCTAGGGCCCCCGTTGTGTAGCGGCCTAGCACGCCGCCCTCTCAAGGCGGTAGCGCCGGTTCGAATCCGGTCGGGGGTACAAACTGGTCTAAACCACATTGGTCTATGGTGTAATTGGCAGCACGACTGATTCTGGTTCAGTTAGTCTTGGTTCGAGTCCAGGTAGACCAGCTCGGATCTGCGGAAACGTAAGATCCTCGCCCCCGTTGTGTAGCGGCCTAGCACGCCGCCCTCTCAAGGCGGTAGCGCCGGTTCGAATCCGGTCGGGGGTACGCGAATCGATGGGCCTCCACTTCGGTGGGGGCCCATCGGCGTGTCCGGAGCCCGTCGAAGCGGCGGCCCGGTGCGTCAACCGGGCGGGCGACGCGATCAGTTCGGGCGAACCGCCCGGCACGGGATTCGGGGAACCGCGAGGGGTCTGCCGCGGCGTTGAGGCAGGCCCCTCCCCGTTCCCGGAGTCTCGGACACACAGGGGCGCGGGCGTCAGCCCGAGCGGCGCAGCGCCTCGGACAGCCGGCCGGCGGCGTCGATGACGGCCTGGGCGTGCATCCGGCCCGGGTGGCGGGTCAGCCGCTCGATGGGGCCGGACACCGACACGGCGGCCACCACGCGGTTGGAGGGGCCGCGGACCGGGGCGGACACCGAGGCGACGCCCGGCTCGCGCTCGCCGATGGACTGGGCCCAGCCGCGCCGCCGTACGCCCGAGAGCGCGGTGGCCGTGAAGCGGGCGCCCTGGAGACCCCGGTGCAGACGCTCCGGCTCCTCCCACGCCATCAGGATCTGGGCCGAGGAGCCGGCCTTCATCGTCAGCGTCGAACCGACCGGGACGGTGTCCCGCAGTCCGGACAGGCGCTCCGCCGCGGCGACGCAGATGCGCATCTCGCCCTGGCGGCGGTAGAGCTGCGCGCTCTCGCCCGTGATGTCCCGCAGATGTGTGAGCACCGGGCCCGCCGTGGCGAGCAGACGGTCCTCGCCGGCGGCCGCGGCCAGCTCGGCGAGGCGGGGGCCGAGAATGAAACGCCCCTGCATGTCGCGGGCCACCATGCGGTGGTGTTCCAGGGCCACGGCCAGCCGGTGGGCCGTGGGTCGTGCCAGTCCGGTCGCCGCGACCAGACCCGCGAGGGTGGCCGGACCGGACTCCAGGGCGCTCAGGACAAGGGCTGCCTTGTCCAGGACGCCGACGCCGCTACTGTTGTCCATGAAACGATACTCGCGTCTCACTCTGTGAAACGCAAGTTCAATTTTGCGTGGAACGCGCCACCCTGGAAGACACAGCGGCCCGCCGACCAACGGGCCCGGCGGCGGACGCCCGGAGACAGGGGCGCGGGTGTCGCCTCCACAAGATCTCTAGTTGGGCCGGCGCACCTTTGCCGGCCGGAGGGAAAGCGATGGGTAGGACACTCGCGGAGAAGGTCTGGGACGACCACGTCGTCCGGCGCGCCGAGGGCGAGCCCGACCTCCTCTTCATCGATCTGCACCTGCTGCACGAGGTGACCAGCCCGCAGGCATTCGACGGTCTGCGCCAGAACGGCCGCCCGGTACGGCGTCTCGACCTCACCATCGCGACCGAGGACCACAACACCCCGACCCTCGACATCGACAAGCCGATCGCCGACCCGGTCTCGCGCGCGCAGCTGGAGACGCTGCGCAAGAACTGCGCCGACTTCGGGGTGCGGCTGCATCCGCTGGGCGACGTCGAGCAGGGCGTCGTACACGTCGTCGGCCCGCAGCTGGGTCTGACCCAGCCCGGCACGACGGTGGTGTGCGGCGACTCGCACACCTCCACGCACGGCGCCTTCGGCGCGCTGGCGTTCGGCATCGGCACCTCCCAGGTCGAGCACGTGCTGGCCACCCAGACGCTGCCGCTGGCCCGCCCCAAGACCATGGCGATCACCGTCGAGGGCGAACTGCCCGACGGGGTCACGGCCAAGGACCTGATCCTGGCGATCATCGCCCGGATCGGTACCGGCGGCGGCCAGGGCTACATCCTGGAGTACCGCGGCTCCGCCATCGAGAAGCTGTCGATGGAGGCCCGGATGACCATCTGCAACATGTCGATCGAGGCCGGCGCCCGCGCGGGCATGATCGCCCCCGACGAGACCACCTTCGCCTACCTCAAGGGCCGCGCGCACGCCCCCGAGGGCGAGGACTGGGACGCGGCCCTCGCGTACTGGAAGACGCTGAAGACGGACGAGGACGCCGAGTTCGACGCCGAGGTCGTGATCGACGCCACCGAGCTGGCGCCGTTCGTCACCTGGGGCACCAACCCGGGCCAGGGCGCCCCGCTTTCGGGCGAGGTCCCCGATCCCGCTTCGTACGAAGACCCTTCGGAGCGCCTGGCCGCCGAAAAGGCCCTGGAATACATGGGGTTGGAGGCCGGGCAGCCGCTGCGGTCCATCGGTGTGGACACCGTCTTCGTAGGTTCCTGCACCAACGGCCGCATCGAGGACCTGCGCGCCGCCGCCGCGATCGTCGAGGGCCGCAAAGTCGCCGACGGTGTACGGATGCTGGTCGTCCCGGGCTCCGCGCGGGTGGGTCTGCAGGCCGTCTCGGAGGGCCTGGACGTCGTCTTCAAGGAGGCCGGCGCCGAATGGCGGCACGCGGGCTGCTCGATGTGTCTGGGCATGAACCCCGACCAGCTGGCTCCCGGCGAGCGCTCCGCCTCCACCTCCAACCGCAACTTCGAGGGCAGGCAGGGCAAGGGCGGCCGTACGCACCTGGTCTCGCCGCAGGTCGCCGCCGCGACCGCCGTGCTGGGCCACCTGGCCTCGCCCGCCGACCTGTCCGACGCCCCCGTGCCCGCCGACGTCTGAGAGCGCTGAGAGTCATGGAAGCATTCACCACGCACACCGGGCGGGCCGTCCCGCTGCGCCGCAGCAACGTCGACACCGACCAGATCATCCCCGCCCACTGGCTCAAGAAGGTCACGCGGGACGGGTTCGAGGACGGACTGTTCGAGGCCTGGCGCAAGGACGAGTCCTTCATCCTCAACCAGCCCGAGCGACAGGGCGCGAGCGTCCTGGTGGCCGGCCCCGACTTCGGCACCGGCTCCTCCCGCGAGCACGCCGTCTGGGCCCTGCAGAACTACGGCTTCAAGGCGGTCGTCTCCTCCCGCTTCGCCGACATCTTCCGCGGCAACTCGCTCAAGAACGGCCTGCTCACGGTGGTTCTGGAGCAGAAGACCGTGGAAGCGCTGCAGGACCTCACCGAGCGGGACCCGCAGGCGGAGATCACCGTCGACCTCGAAGCCCGCGAGGTGCGCGCCGAGGGCATCACCGCCGCCTTCGAGCTCGACGAGAACGCCCGCTGGCGGCTGCTGAACGGGCTGGACGACATCTCCATCACCCTCGGCAACGAGGCGGACATCGCCACGTACGAGGCCAAGCGTCCCGCGCACAAGCCGCGGACCCTCCAGGTGTGAGTCCCCGGGCCGATCCCGATCGGACGGGTTTCGGCCACCGCGACACCCCCGCTGTACCCCCGATCGGCCCGATCGGGGGTACAGCCGTGTCTGCACCCGAACGGCCCCGCTGATGTCCGGGTGCCCCCTCAACTTGCCACGTTAGAAGGGTTGTTGCCGGGGTACGCGAGGTATGCACCCATGGCTTCCGCAGGCGCCCGAGGGGCCGTTCGAGGCGGCAGTTGCCCCCTGAGCAGGCGACAACTCGCCCCAGATGGCACAATCTGTGCATGGAACACGACGGCCAACTCGAGCTCTACGCGGCAGTCGCGGACCAACTGAAGGAAGCGCACGCAACGGTGCGCGCACTGCAAGTCCCGGAGGGCGTACGGATGGCGCTGGCCCGGAAGCTGCTGGTCATTACGGCCGCGGCCAAGCACGATCTCGCCGATGCGACAAGGCGTCTGGAGCGGTTCACCGCGGACCTCGACAAGGGTCGATTCCCTGAAGAGGAACGCTGAACAAGCTCGGGACAGCCGAATCCGTTGCGGCACAAGGGTGATAAGCCCGTTTCGTGTTTGATTTGCGGTATATATCTGCCTAACGTGCGAAAACGCTTGAACAGTTTCGTTCTGGCAATGTCTCCGAAGGGGAAGACGTGAACAAGGCGCAGCTCGTAGAAACGATTGCCGACAAGATGGGCGGCCGCCAGCAGGCCGCCGAAGCCGTGGACGCGGTCCTGGACGCCATCGTCCGCGCTGTGGTCGCCGGAGACCGGGTCTCGGTCACCGGGTTCGGTTCCTTCGAGAAGGTCGACCGTCCGGCCCGCTACGCCCGCAATCCTCAGACGGGCGAGCGGGTGCGGGTCAAGAAGACCTCCGTGCCGCGCTTCCGCGCGGGCCAGGGCTTCAAGGACCTGGTGAGCGGCTCGAAGAAGCTCCCGCGCGGAGGCGAGGTCTCGGTCAAGAAGGCACCCAAGGGCAGCCTGACCGGTGCCGCCTCGGCGACGGTCAAGAAGGCCGCGGCCAAGAAGTCCACCGCGAAGAAGACGACCGGCGCGGCCGGCGCGAAGAAGACCACGGCGAAGAAGACGACGGCCAAGAAGACCACGGCCACCGCCAAGAAGACGACGGCGAAGAAGGCCCCGGCCAAGACCGCGACGGCCGCCAAGTCCACCGCCGCGAAGAAGACCACCGCCAAGAAGGCGACGGCCCAGACGGCCCCGGCGAAGAAGGCGACGGCCAAGAAGGCCCCCGCCCAGAAGTCGACCGCGCGCAAGACCACCGCCAAGAAGGCCACCGCCCGCAAGCGCTGAAAGCGTCAGGGGCACCCACGCGCCGGGCCGGACTCCGTACGGAGCCCGGCCCGCGGCGCGTTCCGGCCCCGCCGGGCGGTCCGGCCCGGGCTTCGCGCACCGCGCGGCCCGCGCCGGTTCAGAACGTCTGGAGCGTCACCAGGGTGATCCGGCGGCTCTCGCCCTCGCCCTCGGTCTCGATGCGCACCCGCTGCCCGGGCCGCAGCAGCCTGAGGCCGCCCGCGTCGAACGCCGGCCCGTCGAAGGGCACCGGGGTGCCGTCGTCGAGCAGTACCTGCCCGCTGCGGTGCTCGGGGTCGTAGGTGTACGCGGTGGCCTGCATGGCGGCAGCCTACTGCTCCGGGATCAGCAGCCGCGCGGCCGCCGCCGCCGTGCGAGGGCCCACCCCGAGCGCGAGCGCGGCCCGCAGGTCCTCGCCGGTGTCGACGTCCTGCCGTACGGAATCCACCGCCGTCAGGGCGATTTCCACGGCGCCCGACGCGCGGTGACGGGCCCGGGAATCCGTGCCGAATGACGGGAGCAATTCCCGGCCGGGGGTGGCGGCCAGCAACGTCGTGCCGACCGCGGCCGTATCCGCCAGAAAAGCGCGGGGGAATTGGGCGGCAGCACCGAGTACCCGCGCCAATTCGTGCGGGCGCAACGCCGGGAGATCGGCGTTGAGGGCCGCCACCGCGCTTTCCGGACGGGCCGCCCGGACCACCGCCGCCGCGTGCGCCAGCGCGGTGTTGAGACCGCCCCGCGGTTCGTCGGCGACGACCCGGGCGCCGAGCGCCGCGAGCTCCCGGCCAGCCAGCGCGTCGTCCGTGACGACAGCCACATCACGCACGTCCGGGCAGGCCAGCGCCGCCGCCACGGTGTCCTGCGCGAAGGCGAGAGCGAGGCCCGGGCGCACCCCGTCGGCGGCGGTGTCCGACAGTCTGCTCTTGGCCCGGGCCAAGGGCTTGAGAGGAATCACCAGGGTCCACTGCACGAGGGTTCCGTCCTTGTCTTGTCGCGGCCATTGTCACCCGGCCCACCGGGGGGCGGCGTGGGCGGGGCGTACGGTGTTCTCGACAGACCGGCGGCCTGGGGCGACACTTGTGCGGCCCCCCAGGCCCAAGAGGAAGGTGTCCGCGTGCCCCGCCGCAGAATCGGGTTCTGGTACCGCTTCGCAGCGGTCCTCTGCAAACCGCCCCTGGTGGTTCTGATCAAGCGGGACTGGCGCGGAATGGAGCACATTCCGGCCGATGGTGGATTTATCACCGCGGTGAACCACAATTCGCACATCGATCCCTTCGCATACGCGCACTATCAGTACAACACCGGGCGCGTTCCACGATTCCTGGCGAAGAGCGGCCTTTTCCGTAAGGGCTTCGTGGGTGCCGCGATGCGCGGCACCGGGCAGATCCCCGTCTACCGCGAGAGCACGGACGCGCTCAGCGCCTTCCGCGCCGCGATCGACGCCGTGGAACGCGGCGAGTGCGTCGCCTTCTATCCCGAGGGCACCCTCACCCGCGACCCGGACGGCTGGCCGATGACCGGCAAGACCGGTGCCGCGCGCGTCGCCCTGCAGACCAAGTGCCCGGTGATCCCGGTCGCCCAGTGGGGCGCGAACCAGGTGCTGCCGCCGTACGCCAGGAAGCCCGACTTCTTCCCGCGCAAGACCCACCACGTGCTCGCCGGCCCGCCCGTGGACCTGACCCGGTTCTACGGCCGGGAGATGACCCCGGACGTCCTGAAGGAGGCGACCGAGGTCATCATGGCCGCCATCACCCGCCTGCTGGAGGACATCCGCGGCGAACGGGCGCCCGAGGCGACGTACGACCCGCGCCGGGAGAGGATCGAGCAGCGCCGCAAGACCCGGTCGCAGACGCGGCCGAGGACCGAGCAGGAAGAGGGGCGGAGCAAGTGAGCAAGCCGGTCAGGGCGGCCGTCTTCGGCACCGGATCGTGGGGCACCGCCTTCGGCATGGTCCTCGCCGACGCGGGCTGCGAGGTGACCCTGTGGGGGCGCCGCGCCGAACTCGCGGAAGCGGTCAACTCCAGCCGGACGAACCCGGACTACCTGCCCGGCGTCCAACTCCCGGACAACCTGCGGGCGACGGCGGACGCGGCCGAGGCCGCGCGCGACGCCGACTTCACCGTGCTCGCGGTCCCCTCGCAGACCCTGCGCGCCAACCTGGCCGACTGGGCACCGCTGCTCGCCCCGGACACCGTGCTCGTCTCGCTGATGAAAGGCGTCGAACTCGGCTCCGCCATGCGGATGAGCGAGGTCATCGAGGACGTCGCCAAGGTCGGACAGCGCCGGATCGCCGCGGTCACCGGGCCCAACCTGGCCCGCGAGATCGCCGCCCGGATGCCCGCCGCCGCCGTGGTCGCCTGCACCGACGAGGCCGTCGCCCAGCGGCTCCAGGCGGCCTGCCACACGCCGTACTTCCGGCCGTACACCAACACCGACGTCGTCGGCTGCGAACTCGGCGGCGCGGTCAAGAACGTGATCGGTCTCGCCGTCGGCATCGCGGACGGCATGGGCCTCGGCGACAACGCCAAGGGCTCGCTCATCACCCGCGGCCTCGCCGAGACCACCCGGCTCGGCCTCGCCATGGGCGCCGACCCGCTGACCTTCGCCGGACTCGCCGGTCTCGGCGACCTGGTGGCGACCTGCTCCTCGCCGCTGTCGCGCAACCACACCTTCGGCACCAACCTCGGCAAGGGCATGACCCTGCAGGAGACGATCGCGGTCACCCGGCAGACCGCCGAGGGCGTCAAGTCCTGTGAGTCGGTGCTGGATCTGGCCCGCCGGCACGGCGTCGACATGCCGATCACCGAGACGGTGGTCGGGATCGTGCACGAGGGCAAGGCACCGGTCGTCGCGCTCAAGGAGCTGATGTCGCGCAGCGCGAAGCCCGAACGACGCTGAGCGACGCCCCGCCGACGCCACCGGGCGGACGCTGTATCCGCGCACTACCAACGGGTACTCTCAAGCCGATATGAGCACCGAGAACCTCTCCCAGAGCCCTGAGCCGTCGCCTCGCAAGCCGCGCGTGGCCCTCGTGTTCGGCGGACGCAGTTCCGAACACGGGATCTCCACGGTCACCGCCGGCGCCGTCCTCAAGGCCATCGACCGGTCCAGGTACGAGGTCCTGCCGATCGGCATCACCCAGGAGGGCCGCTGGGTGCTCACCGCCGACGCTCCCGAGCGCATGGCGATCACCGACCGCCGTACACCCGGGGTCCGGGAGCTCGCCGAGTCCGGCGAGGGCGGCGTGGTGCTCCCCGTGGACCCCGAGAACCGTGAAGTCGTCTACAGCGAGCCCGGATCGGTGCCCAAGGCGCTCGGCGAGGTCGACGTCGTCTTCCCGGTCCTGCACGGCCCCTACGGCGAGGACGGCACCCTGCAGGGTCTTCTGGAGCTCTCCGGTGTCCCCTACGTCGGCGCGGGAGTGCTCGCCTCGGCCGTCGGCCAGGACAAGGAGTACATGAAGCGGGTGTTCACCTCCTTCGGGCTCAAGGTCGGCCCGTACGTGGTGATCCGGCCCCGCGAGTGGGAGCGTGACCGGTCCGCCGCCCGCAAGAAGATCGTCGACTTCGCCGGCGAGCACGGCTGGCCGCTGTTCGTGAAGCCCGCACGCGCCGGCTCCTCGATCGGCATCACCAAGATCGACGACCTCTCCGGGCTCGACGAGGCGATCGCCGAGGCGCAGCGGCACGACCCGAAGATCCTCGTGGAGGCCGCGGTCACCGGCCGCGAGATCGAGTGCGGGGTGCTGGAGTTCGAGGACGGCCCGCGTGCCTCCGTGCCAGCCGAGATCCCGCCGCCGGACGCGCACGCCTACTACGACTTCGAGGCGAAGTACATCGACTCCACGCCCGGCATCGTGCCGGCCCCGCTCTCGCCGGAGGAGACGGCCGAGGTGCAGCGTCTCGCGGTCGAGGCGTTCGAGGCGGCCTCCTGCGAGGGGCTGGTGCGCGCGGACTTCTTCCTCACCGGGGACGGGGAGTTCGTGATCAACGAGATCAACACGATGCCCGGCTTCACCCCCATCTCGATGTACCCGGCGATGTGGCAGGCGAGCGGGATCGGCTACGCGGAGCTGGTGGACAGGCTGATCCAGGCGGCCCTGCGCCGCTCGACGGGCCTGCGCTGACCGACGTACACCCCGGGCACCCGCCCCGGACGCGCGCCGCGTGGCTCCACCTCAGTCGGCGATCCCCGCGGGGATCGCCTTCTTCACGGCCGGGGCCAGGTCGACGAGCACACCGGACGTGTCCTGCCCCCCGGCCACCGTGACCTCGACATACGCGCTGCGGTTGGCCGTCGTGAACCGGTACGCACCGTCGTCCTGCTTCTCCATCAGCCAGTCGACGCCGTCGACCCCGCCCGCCATCGCGTCCGGGTCGCTTCCCGTGGCGACCTTCGGATCGATCATCTTCGGCGGCTGGACGACACCGCAGCGCAGTATGATCGCGGCACTTCCCCAGCCCGCGGTCAGCGCGGAGGCGGGCTCGGGGTCCTCGCGGCTCTCACCGTTCACCTTCGCCGGCAGTGCCTCGTGCAGGTTCCCGCACAGTTTCGCGACTTTCGCGTCCGGGCTGGGAACCGCCGCCGAGCCGCTGTCGTCTGCCGGGGAGCAGCCGACAGCGGCGATCAACAGGGCGAGTGCGGGCGGACCGATCGGCCGGAGGCGAGAGAAGTGCACCGGCCAAGGGTAGACGGGGGCTACAGATGCACCACCGGACAGGTCAGGGTGCGCGTGATGCCGTCCACTTGCTGGACCTTCGCGACCACCATGCGGCCGAGATCGTCGACGGTGTCGGCCTGGGCGCGCACGATCACGTCGTACGGTCCGGTGACGTCCTCGGCCTGGATGACTCCAGGGATCTTGCTGATCTCTTCGGCGACGGTCGACGCCTTGCCGACCTCCGTCTGGATCAGGATGTACGCCTGTACCACGGAACCTCCAGGGCGGCCACGAGGATCATGTGGGGAAAAGGAACGCCACGGTATCGCGTCGCCGCTCGTCACGGGGAGACCCGCGGCGAGCGCGGCCCCCGCGCCGGGGTACGGGCGCGACGGAAGTTGACGGTCACCTCGACCGTAGCGAGGACAGAGATGCAGCGCGAGCGGGCACGGACAGGGACAGAAGGGGCATCGAAGCGATGAAGGGCACGGTCGGTGAACTCGGCGAGTTCGGGCTCATCCGGGAGCTCACCTCCCGCCTCACCACCACCCCGGCGGTCCGGGTCGGTCCCGGCGACGACGCCGCGGTGGTCGCCGCGCCCGACCGCAGGGTCGTGGCCAGCACCGACATCCTGCTGGAGGGCCGGCACTTCCGGCGCGACTGGTCCACGGCGTACGACGTGGGGCGCAAGGCGGCCGCACAGAACCTCGCGGACATCGCCGCCATGGGCGCCGTACCGACCGCCCTGCTGCTGGGTCTGGTCGTGCCCGCCGAACTCCCGGTGACCTGGCCTACCGAGATGATGGACGGCCTGCGCGACGAGTGCCAGGTCGCGGGCGCGTCCGTGGTCGGCGGCGACGTCGTGCGCGGCGACACCATCATGCTGTCGATCACCGCGCTGGGTGACCTGCGCAACCACGAGCCCGTGACCCGGGGGGGCGCCCGGCCCGGCGACCTCGTCGCCGTCACCGGCTGGCTGGGCTGGTCCGCGGCCGGGTTCGCGGTGCTCTCCCGCGGCTTCCGCTCGCCGCGCGCCTTCGTGGAGGCGCACCGGCGCCCCGAGCCGCCGTACCACGCGGGACCGGCCGCCGCCGGGCTCGGCGCGACCTCGATGTGCGACGTGAGCGACGGTCTGATCGCCGACCTCGGGCACATCGCGGAGGCCAGCAAGGTCCGCATCGACATCCGCTCGGGCGCGATCGACATCCCGTCCCAGATGAACGACATCGGGCAGGCCGTCGGTGTCGACCCCATGCAGTGGGTGCTGACCGGGGGAGAGGACCACGCGATCGTCGCCACCTTCCCGCCGGACGTGAAGCTGCCGGCCCGCTGGAAGGTGATCGGCGAGGTGCTCAACCCCTCGGCGCTGCCCCAGGTCACCGTCGACGGGGCGCCGTGGACCACGAAGGGCGGCTGGGACCACTTCGGGGACATCGAGCCGTGAGCGCGGCCGGTGCTCCGCCGAGGGTCCTGACGGTCGCCGGCTCCGACTCCGGCGGCGGCGCCGGCGTCCAGGCCGACCTGAAGACGATGCTGGCGCTCGGCGTGCACGGCATGAGCGTGATCACCACCGTCACGGCCCAGAACTCGCTGGGCGTGCAGGGGGCGTGGGAGCTTCCGGTGGCGGCGGTACGGGCTCAGTACCGCAGTGTCGCGGACGACATCGGCGTCCAGGCGGTCAAGACCGGGATGCTCGTGTCGGCCGAACTGGTCGAGGCGGTGGCCGAGTTGATCGGCGCCACTGACGTGCCCACGGTGGTCGACCCGGTCGGCGCCTCCAAGCACGGCGACCCGCTGCTGGCGGACTCCGCCCTGGACTCCGTACGGAGGCGGCTGCTGCCCGTGGCGACCGTGGCGACCCCGAACCTCGACGAGGTGGCCCAGCTCACCGGCGTGCACGTGACGTCGGAGGAGGACCTGCCCCGGGCGGCGGCGGCCGTGCTGGCGTTCGGGCCGCGGTGGGTGCTGGTCAAGGGCGGCCATCTGGCCGGAGACGCCGTCGATCTCCTCACCGACGGCTCGGCCGAGCACTGGCTGCGGGCGCCCCGCCACGACAACCGGCACACCCACGGCACGGGCTGCACCCTGGCCTCGGCGATCGCCTCCCACCTCGCCCGGGGGCGGACCGTCCCGGAGGCGGTCACGGCGGCCAAGGAGTACGTCACGGGAGCGATCACGGCCGGGTTCCCACTCGGCGGGGGCATCGGTCCGGTGGACCACGGCTGGGCCCTCGGCCGGAGGACACCCGCGCGGTGAGGGCCGTGCTGCCCGCCCCGGCCGTGGCCCGTCACGGCGACGGGCCCCACAGCCCGTTCACCCGGCTCCGGGCACAGCAGAAAGCCGGTCCACACCAGGTGGACCGGCTCTGTGCGGCGAACCAGCAGTGGCCGCGCGTGATGGAGGTTCCCCCACCCCGGCGTGAGCCGGGGACAGGGGAAAATGCGTCAGCGCGAGACCTTGCCGGCCTTGATGCACGAGGTGCAGGCGTTCACGCGCTTCGGCGTCCCACCGACCACGGTACGCACACGCTGGATGTTCGGGTTCCAGCGACGAGGCGTACGACGGTGCGAGTGCGAGATGTTGTTGCCGAAGCCCGGCCCCTTGCCGCAGACGTCGCAGTTGGCAGCCACCGGTCACTCCAAAGACTTCAGATGCACTTACGGTTGATTCCGGCATGCCGGAATCGGATCGAGGATCTGAGTGGGCGGTGCCGGGGGAGAGCCCGATCTGCATCGGGCAACCGGAGCAGCATACAACGACTGCGCCAGCACAACGAAACTACCACGGCTCCTCAGGGGGCGGCCCCACGCCCTCTTCCGGTGGACACCGCTCCGGGGTCTACGCTGCCTCCCACGTCCAGCAGCTCAGGAGGCGCAGGTGGCGCAGGTGCCGCAGACATTCTTCGATGCTCTCGCGGTGCGCACCTGGTGCGGTCTCGCGCTCGAAGCGCTCGGGCGGGCCCGCGAGGAGATCGACGCGATCAACGTCTACCCCGTGGCGGACGGCGACACCGGCACCAACCTGTATCTGACCGTGGAGTCCGCCGTCACCGCCGTGGAAGCGGTGTTCGCGGGGCACGAGATGGGCTCCGCGGGAACGGCGGCGGGCGGTGAGCCCTCGCTGTCCGACGCCGTCGGGGCGATGGCCCACGGGGCGCTCATCGGGGCGCGCGGCAACTCCGGCACGATCCTCGCGCAGCTGCTGCGCGGCATGGCGCGGATCCTCGGCGCCGGCGGTGAGGCGACTCACACCGACGCGGAGGGCCTGCGGCTCGCCCTGCGGCACGCGGCCGACTCCGCCCGCCAGGCCGTGGCCCACCCCGTCGAGGGCACGGTTCTCACGGTGGCCTCCGCCGCCGCCGACGCGGCCGGCGAGGCGGCCGGGGGCGCCGCGGGCGACTGCGGCACGGTCGCCCGCGCCGCCTACGAGGGCGCCCGTACGGCGCTGGCCGCCACCCCGGACCAGCTCACCGTGTTGCGGCGGGCCGGAGTGGTCGACGCGGGCGGCCGGGGGCTGGTGGCGGTCCTGGCCGCGCTGGTGGAGGCGCTGACCGGGGAAGCCCCCCGAGCCGTCGCCCGCGGGCACGTGCGCGAAAACACGGACCCGGGCGGGGCCGGCGACCCCGCCGACGGACACGACCCCGGTGTCCCCGCCGGCACCCCGGACAAGGGCGGCCCCGCCTTCGAGGTCATCTACCTCCTGGAGGCCGACGACCCGGCCGTCGCCCGGCTGCGGGCCCGGCTGGACGCCCTCGGGGACTCCCTCGTCGTGGTCGGCGGCGACGGGCTGTGGAACGTGCACGTCCACGTGGACGACGCGGGCGCCGCCGTGGAGGCGGGCGTCGAGGCCGGGCGGCCGTACCGCATCCGGATCACGCACTTCGGTGCCGGCGACGTCCACACCACCGGCGCCGAGCGGCCGCCCCGGGAGCGGACCCAGCGGGCCGTGGTGGCGGTCGTGCCCGGCGAAGGACTGGCCGGGCTGTACACGGAGGCCGGCGCGACCACGGTGCTCGCGCGGCCCGGGGAGCCGCCCGCGAGCGGTGAACTGGTGGAGGCCGTACGGCGGGCCCACGCGCGCGAGGTGGTACTGCTGCCCAACGACGCGGAACTGCGCCACACCGCGGCGGCGGCGGCCGAGCAGGCCCGCGCGGACGGCATCCGGGTGGCGCTGATCCCGACCCGTTCCGCGGTCCAGGGCATCGCGGCGCTCGCCGTGCACGAGCCGGGGCGCCGCTTCGACGAGGACGTCGTGGCCATGACCTCCGCCGCGGGCGCCACCCGCCACGCCGAGGTCGTCGTCGCGGAACGCCAGTCGTGGACCATGGCCGGCATCTGCCAGGCCGGCGACGTGCTCGGCCTCATCGACGGTGACGTCGCCGTCATCGGTTCGGACATCACCGTCACCGCCGAGATCGTCCTCGACCGGATGCTCTCGGCCGGCGGCGAACTGGTCACCCTCGTCCTCGGCGACGAGGCCCCCGAACCCGTCGCAGCCCACCTGGAGACCCGCGTCCGCGAGGCGTACCTGGCCGTCGACACGGTGGTGTACCGGGGCGGCAGACAGGGAGCGGTGCTCCTTATCGGGGTGGAGTAGCGGGAGGTGCGGTGCGGTCGGCGGTGCGGCTCCGGCCGGGCGCTGCCTGTCCGGTGACTTCCGGGATGGAGGGCGCCGTCTCGTGGCGGGCCGCGGTGTCCTGGGGGTGGCGGGTCGCGCCGACTCGCTGCGGCCGGCTGGGGCGCCCTCCTGTGACCTGCCGGGTGGTCGGACTCAGGCCCGTGTCGCCTGGGGTGCCCCACCGCCGGGAAGGTCGGGGCGGCTGTCGGCGAGCGCGGCTGAGGGATGGGGACCCGGGGTCGGCCTCCGGGGCGGCCGGGCCCGGTCCGGTCCGGGGGGAGCAGGCTTGCGCTGTGTCCGGTTGTTCCGGTCGCCCTGTCGGGCGGGTGGTTCCGGGCGCGGCGGGTGAGGTGGCTGGTCGGGCGGGTGGCTCACGGCGCGGTGGGTGAGCGGCCGGTAGCGGGCACGGCCGGCGACGCGGCTGTCGGCCGGTGCCGCCGCCGTCGCGGTTCCCCCGGGGGCGTCCGTGCGGCCGGCTCCGGGCCGGCCCCTGCCGGGCCGGCCTGGTGTCCTGCGCCGGAAGGTCCTTGGCAGTGCCGGCCGAGCCGCGGACGGTCGACGCGGCCGGGAGGCGGCGGGAACCCGATCGCTGAGACGGGACAGTTCCACCGACGGAACTCAGGCGCAGGACATCAGAGGGTCGTCGTCTCCTCCTCGACCGCGTCGAGGAGTTGCCGTGCCTCCGTGCGGCGGGAGCGGGACGGGTCGTCCTCTGCGGTGGGGTAGGCCGCCAGGACCGCGCGGGCGAGGGCGGCCGCCTCGGCGGGGCGGCTCAGGTCGGCCGCCAGCCAGCCGGCCGCGAGTTCGGCGCCGGTCCGGCTGTGGCGGCCCTCGTCGCCGAGCCGGGTGAACACGGCGATCGCCTCGGTCATCCGGCCCAGGGCCTCCTCCAGCGCGGCGCGGATCGCGTCGTCCTCGGCGTCCTCCGCGGCCGACCGGGCGAGCAGGTCGCCGAACTGCCGCTGGGTGTGCCCGAGTTCCGCGACGAGTCGCTGCCGCGCCTCCTCGTCCTCCGCGCCGGGCAGCGCCGCCTCACACTCCTGGGCCGCGGCCGCCATCAACTCCCTTGCTCCGTCAGGGCCGTCGTCCGTGCCCAGCGCGAGCCACGCGCGGGCGCGCAGGGCCCGCACCAGCCCGTGGACGTTGCCCAGGGCGCGCCACAGCTCGCCCGCGCGCGCGTAGGCCCGGTCCGCCTCGGCCGGCAGGTCCGCGTGGCCCAGGGACTCGGCGGCGAGGTGGGCCAGCGTCGCGTGGTCGTGCTGCTCGGGCCAGTGCCGGGCGATCTCGGCGGCCTGGAGCCTGTGTTCGGCGGCCGCACGGTGTTCGCCGAGCTCGCTGAGACAGTCGCCGAGCCACCACCGCGTCTGTACGACCGCGCCGTCGCCGTGCGTCTCGGCGGTCAGGTCGGGCAGCGCCGACTCCAGCACCTCCGCGGCCTCGGCCCACCGCTCCTGGAGCAGCAGGAACCCGCCGAGCTGCTGTCGTGCCCAGGCGCCGAGGGTGGGGCCCTCGCCGGCCTCGTCGGCCCAGTGCGCCGCCTCCAGGGCGTGTCCGGCGGCCTCCTCGGCCAGTCCCCGGCCGCCGACGACCTCGGCGAGCTGCAGGTTCAGCTGCGCGCGGCCGGTCGCCTCCAGGTGCGGACCGCCGTGCTCCAGGGCCGCGCGCAGGGCCCGTTCGGCCTCCACGATGTCGCCCAGGTGGTGCGCGAGTCCGGCCAGCCGGGCCTCGTACTCCACCGCGAACCACGGCAGTCCCGCCCCGACGAACGCGGCCGCCGCCGCCGCGAACAGTTCCGTGGCCCGTTCCAGGTCACCGGTGCGCGCCGCCAGTTCCGCCAGCATCGCCTGCGCCTCGGCGGCCCGCGCGGCGAGCCGTACGTCGTCCCCGACGTGGCCGTCCACCAGTGCCAGTACCTCCCGCGCGGCCGTCTCGGCGTCGGCCAGGACCGCCGGGGTGGCCGCGTCCTCGGCCGCGTGCACCCGCCGCAGCAGGATCCGCGCCCGTCCCATCAGCACGGCCGCCGTCTGCCGTACGCCCGTGCCGCCCCCGGCGTAGAGCGCGAGGACGTCGTCGTAGGGCTCGGCGACCGCCGCGAGTGCCTCCTCCACCTCGCCCGACAGGGCGCGTACGTACGCCGCGCGCGTACGCGCCGCCAGGCACTCGCCGGGGTCGCCCGCCTCCGCGTACAGCTCGGCGGCCCGCTCGAACAGCGCGACGCCCTCGGGCCCCCGGCCCATGGCCTCGTGGTCGGCGATCTCCGCCCGGTCGCGTGCCTCCAGTTCCAGGCCCTCCGCCGCCTCGGCGGCCGCCGCCCACGCCTCCACCGCGTGGGGCCGCAGCGTGTCGGACAGCCGCCGCGCCTCGGCGAGCAGGGCGGCCGCCTCCGGCGCCGCCCCGGCCGAGGGCGTGCGGGCCGGCGGCGGCGCGGTCGGCGTGACGGCCGCCCGCGCCGACCGCACCCCGAGCGGCAGCCGCTCCACCAGCGGGCGCCGCGCCATACGCGCGCGTGCCCGCTCACTGACGTACGACGTGCCGTTGCGCTCGTCGAAGCGCGCGGCCAGAGCGAGCGCCTCCCCGCGCGCGTGGGCGGCGAGTTCCCGCGCGGTCCACGCCCGGCCGGCCGGACCGGGCACCTGCCGGTCGCCGTGGCCGAGCTCGGCCAGCCGGTCCATGAGCAGGGCCACCACCGCCATGAACTCCAGCTTGCTGCGCGGATGACCGTCGTCGGTGAAGTACGCGGGCCGCTCCGCGAGCAGCTCAAGCCCGCGCGCCTCGTTGCCGGTCAGCGCGCAGAACTCGACGTGGTCCGCGTAGGCGCCGCGCATGCTCTCCATGGCCCGTACCAGGCGGAAGCCCCGCAGGTGGTTGGCGCGCGCCTCGTCCGTGCGGCCCAGCCGCAGCAGCGGCGCCAGCGAGGAGGCGAGGACCGTGTGCGGTTCGTGCGCGCAGGTGAACTCGCCCTCCAGGACCGGCCGCCACAGCTCCAGCGCCTCCGTGTCCCGGCCGCGTCGCGCCTGCCACCAGCCCTGCCCGTGCAGCTCGCACGCGTGGCAGTCGGCCATGGTGTCCCGGTCGGCGGCGAGCCAGGCGTCGTACGCCCGCTCCGCCCGCCCCAGGTCGCCGACGTGCGCGGCGACGCTGAACTCGGCTCTGCGCACCGCCCGTTCGGAGTGCCCGGCGAGCCGGTAGCGGTGCTCCATCTCGCCGAGCCACTTCTCGACCGAGGCCAGCGGCACGTGCGGCTGGTCCAGCATCCCGGACGACATCCACTTGAAGACCCAGTGCAGCGAGTGGACCTCGTACTCGTCGAAGTCCTCGGGCCGCTCGTCCCACATCCGCAGCAGACGCGCGAAGGGGACGAACATCCGGTCCTTCTCGGAGCTGTAGTTGTAGACCTTCAGCTGGTGCCCGAGTGCCTCGATCACCGCGAGCGGGATGTTCAGCTTCTCGGCCTCGGCGAGCAGCACCTCAGCGCGCGCGTTGCGGGCCGGCCCCTCCGGCTGCTCGGCGTTCTCCGCCATCGCCCGGCGCAGCGCGTCGAAGTCCGTGATCGCGCTCATCGGCGGTCGTCCTCGCTGGAGTCGGATTGGGGGTGGGTGGCCCATTCGAGGAGGCCGATGAACGCCCGGTTCAGCAGCGCGGAGTCCGCCGGACGCAGCGGGCGCTGCGCCATCAGCAGGGCCTGCCCGTACAGCGACTCCGTGGCGGTGCCGATGAGTTCCGGGTCGCCCAGCGAACTGATGCGCCGGATCAGCGGGTTGAGGTGGTTGAGCACCAGACGCGCGCGCGGGGCGCTGCCGCGCAGCGAGCCGAGGATGCCCGCCCACAGGTCGTCGGCCTGCTCCTCGGCCTCCGCGCGGGCCTGTTCGTGCCGGGCCGTGCGGTCGTCCAGGTGCAGCGCGGGCACGGAGAGCGGATGGAAGGCGCGCAGCACGACGTCGCAGCCCAGGGGGTCCAGCCGGGTCCGCGCGGCCGCCAGGAAACCGGCCAGGGCCAGCTCCTCGGCCGGGTCGACCGCGTCGAGATGGGCGGTCACGGTGTCGGCGTCCAGTTCGGCGACGACCGTGCCCGGCCGTACCGAGGGCAGCGCCTCGACCAGGTCACTGTCGTAGGTGTAGCCGCCGTTGACCACGCCGACGCCCTGCGCCGACGCGATCGGCGCGACCTGGCGGTACTCCTCGACGGTCCGGGTGAAGTGCACCACCGGGTGCCGCTGCGCGAACTCCTCCAGGGACAGCCGCCCGTCGGTCGTCTCGAAGGGCAGCCACGGCAGCATCGTGCGCAGCATCTCCGGATCGTGCCGGGCGAGCGACTTCACGCCCAGATGGTGCACGGACAGGAACGCCGCCAGCCGCTCGGGATCCCCCGCGGCGAGGCCGGTCAGCCAGGACCGGATCCGCTCGCCCAGCGCCTCCCGTACGGCGGCCAGCGTCTCGTCCTCGTACAGCGACTCGCGGGAGGCCGTCGGCCGCAGACTGTCGGTGTCCAGGACGCAGCGCACGAAGAACGCCCAGTCGGGCAGCAGCTGTTCGGCCCGCTCGGTCAGCAGCATCCCCTTGAGGTGGACGCGATGGCCGGCGCGCTGCGCGGGACTGACCGCCGACGGCAGGACGTACGCCGTGCCGCGGACGCCGGCGAGCGGCACCGCCAGGTCGATGGAGTCCAGCGGGGTGAAGCCGAACAGGTCGTGGCAGTGCCGCGCCAGGGCCACCCGGCGGGTGGCGGGACTGGGATACGCCCGGTCCCAGGGCGCCGGCAGGTCGGTGACCGCCTCCTCACCCACCCGCACGTCGTAGGGCAGCAGCGACCCGAAGTCCCGCGCCAGGGCGAGGACGCGCCCCTCGGACAGCCACTCCGCGGCCCCGGCCCGCGCCACCAGGTGCACGGTGGTGCCCGGCTCGGGGCGGGCCTCGTCCGGCAGCGTCCGCACGGTGTACGAACCGTCGTCCGTCGCCGTCCACTCGACGGGCGGCGCGTCGGGCGTACGGGCACTGCGGCTGACCACCCGGATCCGCTCGGCCACCACGAAGCAGGCCAGCAGACCGATGCCGAACTGGCCGAGGAAGTCGGAGCGGACCTCCCGCAGGCCGTCGGCGCGCTTGGAGCTGCGCCCGATGGTGGCCAGCAGACTGTGCACGTCCGACTCGGTGAGCCCCACGCCCGTGTCCTCGACCCGCAGGGCGACACCCGCGCCGCCCGCACCGCGTTCGACGTGCAGCCGCACCCGCGCCGGGGCGTCGGGCTGCTCGGCCCGCCGGGCGGTGATCGCGTCGACCGCGTTCTGCAGCAGTTCGCGCAGGTAGACCTTGGGGCTGGAATAGAGGTGATGGGAGAGCAGGTCCACCAGACCGCGCAGGTCGACCTGGAAGGAGTGAGGTGACAAAGATGCCTGGGATGCCTGTGAGGTCTGGGAGTCCATCGTCGCAGCGCCGGTGGGGGGAGGGGCGTCGGCGCGGGGTCGGGCGGTCCCATGTGAGGTGGTGACCGCGGGGATGGCCGGAGGCGCGCCATCCTAGAGCCCGAACCAGCCGTCTGACCAGGGGTTTCCCAGGGCGTATACGGGAATGTCAGTGCCGTGGTGTGCAATGGATCTCGTGCCCGCGCTGGAAGAACCACTGAAGAAGGTGCTCGGCCCCGCCACCGCGAAGGTGATGGCCGAGCATCTCGGCCTGCATTCCGTCGGCGACCTCCTGCACCACTACCCGCGCAGATACGAGGAGCGCGGCCAGCTCACCCACCTCGCCGAACTCCCCATGGACGAGCACGTCACGGTGGTCGCCCAGGTCGCCGACGCCCGGCTGCACTCGTTCGCCTCCGCCAAGGCCCCCCGGGGCAAGGGCCAGCGCCTCGAAGTGACCATCACCGACGGCAGCGGCCGGCTCCAGCTCGTCTTCTTCGGCAGCGGCGTCCACAAGCCCCACAAGGAACTCCTGCCGGGCACCCGCGCGATGTTCGCGGGCAAGGTCTCCGTCTTCAACCGGCGCCTGCAACTGGCCCACCCGGCCTATGAGTTGCTGCGGGGAGAAGAGGGGGAGCCGGTCGAGACCTGGGCCGGCGCGCTCATCCCGATCTACCCCGCCACCGCCAAACTGGAGTCCTGGAAGATCGGCAAGGCGATCCAGACGGTGCTGCCCAGCGCCCAGGAGGCCCTCGACCCCCTGCCGGACTCGCTGCGCGAGGGCCGCGGCCTCGTCTCCCTCCCCGAGGCCCTGCTGAAGATCCACCGCCCGCACACCAAGGCCGACGTCGAGGGCGCCAGGAACCGCCTGAAGTGGGACGAGGCGTTCGTCCTCCAGGTCGCCCTGGCCCGCCGCCGCCATGCCGACGCCCAGCTGCCGGCGGTCCCGCGCCGGCCCCGGCCGGACGGCATCCTCACCGCCTTCGACGACCGGCTGCCCTTCACCCTCACCGAGGGCCAGCTCAAGGTGTCCAAGGAGATCTTCGACGACCTCGCCGAGGAACACCCCATGCACCGGCTGCTCCAGGGCGAGGTCGGCAGCGGCAAGACGATGGTGGCGCTGCGCGCCATGCTCGCCGTGGTCGACGCCGGCGGACAGGCCGCGATGCTCGCGCCCACCGAGGTCCTCGCCCAGCAGCACCACCGGTCGATCGTCGAGATGATGGGGGAGCTGGCCGAGGGCGGGATGCTCGGCGGCGCCGACCGGGCCACCAAGGTCGTGCTGCTCACCGGTTCCATGGGGGCCGCCGGCCGGCGGCAGGCGCTGCTCGACCTCGTCACCGGGGAGGCCGGCCTCGTGATCGGCACCCACGCGCTGATCGAGGACAAGGTCCAGTTCCACGACCTCGGGCTGGTGGTGGTCGACGAACAGCACCGCTTCGGCGTGGAGCAGCGCGACGCCCTGCGCGGGAAGGGCAAACAGCCGCCGCACCTGCTCGTCATGACGGCCACGCCCATCCCGCGGACGGTCGCGATGACCGTCTTCGGCGACCTGGAGACCTCGGTCCTCGACCAGCTGCCGGCCGGGCGCTCGCCGATCGCCAGCCATGTCGTCCCCGCCGCCGACAAGCCGCACTTCCTGTCCCGGGCCTGGGAGCGGGTGCGCGAGGAGGTGGACAACGGCCATCAGGCCTACGTCGTCTGCCCCCGCATCGGGGACGACGTCGACGAGGCGGGGACCGCGAAGAAGAGCAGGTCCGCGGAGGACGACGCCGAGAAGCGCCCGCCCCTCGCCGTCCTCGACGTGGCGGCCCAGCTCGCCGAGGGGCCGCTCCGGGGCCTCGCGGTCGAGGTGCTGCACGGCCGTATGCACCCCGACGACAAGGACGCGGTGATGCGCCGCTTCGCGGCCGGCGAGACCCACGTGCTGGTCGCCACCACGGTCATCGAGGTCGGGGTCAACGTGCCCAACGCGACCGCCATGGTGATCATGGACTCGGACCGGTTCGGCGTCTCCCAGCTGCACCAGCTCCGCGGCCGCGTCGGGCGTGGCTCGGCCCCGGGGCTGTGCCTGCTGGTCACCGAGATGCCCGAGGCGAGCCCGGCCCGCCAGCGGCTGAACTCCGTCGCCGCCACCCTCGACGGCTTCGAGCTCTCCCGGATCGACCTCGAACAGCGCCGGGAGGGCGACGTCCTCGGCCAGGCCCAGTCCGGCACCCGCTCCAGCCTGCGGATGCTCACCGTCATCGACGACGAGCAGATCATCGCCGAGGCCCGCGAGGAGGCGGCCGCCCTGGTCGCCGCCGACCCGGACCTCACCCGCCTCCCCGGCCTGACCACGGCCCTGGCCGCCCTCCTCGACGAGGAGCGGGAGCAGTACCTGGACAAGGGGTGACGCCGGCGCCGCGCCGCGGTCAGTCGACCGGCACGAGGAACACCTCGCGGCCGATGCCCACCGGGGCCGTGCCGCCGGGCCGGGACCTGTGTCACCGGGTCGGGCCTGTGCCGCTGGGTCGGGCCTGTGCCGCCGGGCCGGATCCGTGCCGCCGGGTAGCTGGGCCGGATCTGTGCCGCCGGGCCGGGACCGTGCCGCCGGGCCGGGACCTGTGTCACCGGGTCGGGCCTGTGCCGCCGGGTAGGGACCTGTGTCACCGGGTCGGGCCTGTGCCGCCGGGCCGGGACCTGGGTCTCCGGGGCGGGCCTCTGCCGCCGGGCCGGGACCTGGGTCTCCGGGCCGGGAGCCACGCCACAGGACCGAACCCGTGCCACCGGGCCCCGCACCTCGCGCCGACGGCCCGTCCGTCGCCGGCCGCCGCCGCCTGCCAGACTGGATCCGTGAGTTTCCGCACGACAGCGCGCCCCACCGCAACCACACCCACGAACGAGGACCCGAGATGACCCGCGTGATCGCCGGCGCAGCCGGCGGACGCCGTCTGTCCGTCCCCCCGGGCAACGGCACCCGCCCGACGTCCGACCGCGCGCGCGAGGGACTCTTCTCCACCTGGCAGTCCCTGCTCGGCGGCCCGCTGGACGGCGAGCGGGTCCTCGACCTGTACGCGGGTTCGGGCGCCGTCGGCCTGGAGGCGCTGTCCCGCGGCGCCGGGCACACCCTGCTGGTCGAGGCCGACGCCCGGGCCGTGCGCACGGTCCGGGAGAACGTGAAGAGCCTCGGTCTGCCCGGCGCCGAGGTCCGCGCGGGCAAGGCCCGGCAGATCATCCAGGAACCGCCCGCACAGCCGTACGACCTGGTCTTCCTCGATCCGCCGTACGCCGTGTCGGACGACGATCTTCGGGAGATCCTGCTCACACTCCGCACGGAGGACTGGCTCGCGGCGGGAGCGCTCGTCACGGTGGAGCGCAGCACCAGAGGCGGCGAATTCCGCTGGCCGGCCGGTTTCGACGCGATCCGGGCCCGTCGCTACGGCGAGGGAACGTTTTGGTACGGTCGCGCCGCCTCTACGTGCGAAGACGCACGATGACCGGACCGGAGAGCGAGGGATCTCAGTTGCGCCGCGCCGTCTGTCCCGGGTCGTTCGACCCGATCACCAACGGACACCTCGACATCATTGGCCGCGCCTCGCGTCTCTACGACGAGGTCTACGTCGCCGTGATGATCAACCAGTCCAAGAAGGGCCTGTTCGAGATCGACGAGCGGATCGACCTGATCCGCCGGGTCACCGCCGAGTACGGCAACGTCGTCGTCGAGTCCTTCCACGGCCTCCTCGTCGACTTCTGCAAGCAGCGCGAGATCCCCGCCATCGTCAAGGGCCTGCGCGCCGTCAGCGACTTCGACTACGAGCTGCAGATGGCCCAGATGAACAACGGCCTCTCGGGCGTGGAGACCCTCTTCGTGCCCACCAACCCGACCTACAGCTTCCTGTCGTCGTCGCTGGTCAAGGAGGTCGCCACCTGGGGTGGCGACGTCTCCCACCTGGTGCCCCCGGAGGTCCTGGAGGCCCTCACCGGACGCCTCGGCAAGGAATGACGAACTGACGGGCCGTCACCCGCTGTCGGGCGGACACCCCGTGGCCGTACAGTCGTCCCGTCCGTCTCCAACACAGCTGTAGAGAGTGGCGAGCACAGGTGGACGTGCAGAAGAAGCTCGACGAGATCGTCGCGATGGTCTCCGGCGCCCGGGCCATGCCCATGTCGGCCTCGTGCGTGGTCAACCGCGCCGAACTGCTCTCGTCGCTGGAGGAGCTGCGCGAGGCGCTGCCCGGCTCCCTCGCGCAGGCGCAGGAGCTGATCGGCGGCCGCGAGCAGATGGTCGAGCAGGCCCGCCAGGAGGCCGAGCGGATCATCGAGCACGCCCACGCCCAGCGCGGCTCCCTGATCTCCGACACCGAGGTCGCCCGCCGCTCCCAGGCCGAGGCCGACCGCATCCTGGCCGAGGCCCGCAAGGAGGCCGAGGACGTCCGCGCCGAGGCCGACGACTACGTCGACTCCAAGCTCGCCAACTTCGAGGTCGTCCTCACCAAGACCCTCGGCTCCGTCGGCCGCGGCCGCGAGAAGCTCCTCGGCACCGGACCCGGCGTCGACGAGCAGGGTTATGAGGACGAGGACGCTCCCGAGCGCAGCCACGACCCCGAGACCCTGCGCCGCAACGCCGACGACTACGTCGACGTCAAGCTCGGCGCCTTCGAGGCGGTCCTCGCCAAGACCCTGGAGGCCGTCGGCCGCGGCCGGCAGACCCTGCACGGCCGGATCGCCTCCGACGAGCTCGGCGCCCTCGCCGACGACCCCACGACCGTCCAGCACTCCAGCGACGCCGACTACCTGGCCGACCTCGCCGCCATGACCGACACCCCGGCCGAGCAGCCCCGCCGGCAGGACCGGCAGCAGGACTACGCCCAGCAGCCGCAGCCCGCCTACGGCTACCAGCAGCCCGATCCCTACGCGGCCGGCTACCCGCAGCAGGACTACGCCCAGCAGCCCGACCCCTACGGCTACCAGCAGCAGGCCGACCCCTACGCCTACCAGGGCTACGACGCCCAGCAGGCCGCCGGGTACGACCCCGACGCCGTACAGCAGCACCAGCAGGACTACGGCCGGCAGCAGCCGCACGCCCTCGACGAGACCAGCCTGTTCGACACCGGCATGATCAGCGCGGAGCAGCTGCGGGCGTACGAGCAGGGCCGCGGCAACGGCTGAGCCCCCGCGGGGGACGGCCGGGAGCACCGGATTGGGACCTGAGCGAAAGGTCCAGTATCCTGGCTCTTCGGTCGCGTGTACGTCCGCGATCAGCGCTGCCCGGCAACACCGAAGGGCGGCGTCCCACGAGCTCAGAGATCGAAAGCAGGAATGGCCCTGAACGCCCGCCTCGACCACCGCAACCCTCTCGTGTTCGACACACACGAGCTGGGCCGGCGGCCCGGTGCGCAGCAGCGCCTGACCCGCGAGATCGACGCTCCTTCGGATCTCGGGATCCAGGGAGTCGTCGGAGTGCCGGAAGGCGCCCCGGTGAAGCTCGACCTCCGGCTCGAGTCGGTCATGGAAGGTGTGCTCGTCACAGGCACCGCCCGTGCGCAGGCCGAGGGGGAGTGCGTAAGGTGTCTGGAGCCGCTCGGGCTGAAGCTCGAAGCGGACTTCCAGGAGATGTTCTCGTACCCTGACGCCGACGACCGGGGCCGTGTGAAAGCGGAACCGGCCGACGACGCCGAGGAAGACGAGGACATGCTTTTCCTCGAGGACGGCCTGTTCGACCTCGAGCCCGTGCTGCGTGATGCGGTGGTGCTCGCACTGCCGATGCAGCCGGTGTGCCGGGAGGACTGCCCGGGTCTGTGCTCCGAGTGCGGAGCGCGACTCGCGGACGACCCGGCCCACCACCACGATGCCGTCGACATCCGTTGGGCGGCACTGCAGGGACTCGCCGGTTCATTCGGAGACGGCGAGAAGGACGAGATGAGCGGCGGCGCGCCTCGATCAGCACGCGCCGACGAGAAGCAGGAGAAGTAGCCGTGGCTGTTCCGAAGCGGAAGATGTCGCGCAGCAACACGCGCCACCGCCGGTCGCAGTGGAAGGCTGCGGTCCCCACCCTGGTTGCGTGCGAGCGCTGCCACGAGCCCAAGCTGCAGCACATCGCGTGCCCGTCTTGCGGCACCTATAACAAGCGCCAGGTTCTCGAGGTCTGAGCGGCTGGTGAGAGGTCTGATGTCTGACGCCACGGCGGAATCCAGCGCCAAGAAGAAGGCGGAGAACACAGCCTCGTCCCACACGCTTCTGGAAGGGCGGCTCGGCTACCGGCTCGAGTCCGCCCTTCTGGTGCGTGCGCTGACCCACCGCTCGTACGCGTACGAGAACGGCGGTCTGCCCACCAACGAGCGCCTGGAGTTCCTCGGGGACTCCGTCCTCGGCCTCGTGGTGACGGACACGCTGTATCGCATCCACCCCGACCTGCCCGAAGGCCAGCTGGCCAAGTTGCGGGCCGCGGTGGTCAACTCGCGTGCACTGGCGGAGGTCGGCCGCGGCCTCGAACTCGGCTCCTTCATCCGGCTCGGCCGGGGCGAAGAGGGCACGGGTGGCCGGGACAAGGCATCCATTCTCGCCGACACCCTCGAAGCGGTGATCGGCGCGGTCTATCTCGACCAGGGCCTGGAAGCGGCGGGCGAACTCGTCCACCGTCTCTTCGACCCGTTGATCGAGAAGTCCTCGAACCTCGGAGCCGGCCTGGACTGGAAGACCAGTCTCCAGGAGCTCACCGCGACCGAAGGACTCGGTGTCCCCGAGTACCTGGTCACGGAGACCGGCCCCGACCACGAGAAGACCTTCACTGCTGCCGCCCGCGTCGGAGGCGTCTCGTACGGCACCGGCACCGGCCGCAGCAAGAAGGAGGCGGAGCAGCAGGCCGCGGAATCCGCGTGGCGGTCCATCAGGGCCGCGGCGGACGAGCGAGCCGGCAACGCGGCGGCCGAGAAGGCCGCCGAGCGGGACGGCGAGAGCCCGTCGTCCCTCTCCGCCTGACCGAAACAGCGCGACCCGAGCGCCCGCCCCCGCCACGGGGGCGGGCGCTCGACTCATCCACCGGTTCGTGAAGTTCGTGAACGGGAGAGCGCCATGCCCGAGTTGCCCGAGGTCGAGGTCGTCCGGCGCGGTCTGGAGCGGTGGGTCGCCCACCGGACCGTCACCGAGGCCGAGGTGCTGCACCCGCGCGCGGTACGCCGTCACCTCGCCGGCGCGGACGACTTCACCCACCGGCTCAAGGGCCATCGCGTCGGCACCCCCAGCCGGCGCGGCAAGTACCTGTGGCTGCTGCTGGAGGACACCCGTCAGGCGGTCCTCGCGCACCTCGGCATGAGCGGCCAGCTCCTGGTCCAGCCGCACGAGGCACCCGACGAGAAGCACCTCAGGATCCGGGTGCGGTTCGCGGACGATCTGCACACGGAACTCCGCTTCGTCGACCAGCGCACCTTCGGCGGACTGTCCCTGCACGACACCACGCCGGACGGGCTGCCCGACGTCATCGCGCACATCGCCCGCGACCCCCTCGACCCGCTCTTCGACGACGAGGCCTTCCACCAGGCGCTGCGCCGCAAGCGCACGACCATCAAACGGGCCCTGCTGGACCAGTCGTTGATCAGCGGTGTCGGCAACATCTACGCGGACGAGGCCCTTTGGCGGGCCCGCGTCCACTTCGAGCGTCCGACCGCGAACTTCACCCGGCCGCGCACGGCCGAACTCCTGGGCCACGTACGGGACGTGATGAACGCGGCGCTCGACGTCGGCGGCACCAGTTTCGACAGCCTGTACGTCAACGTCAACGGCGAGTCCGGCTACTTCGACCGGTCGCTCGACGCGTACGGGCGGGAGGGGCTGCCGTGCAGGCGCTGTGCCACGCCGATGCGCCGGCGCCCCTGGATGAACCGGTCCAGCTACTTCTGCCCGCGGTGCCAGCGGGCCCCGCGCGTCACGCAGGGCTGACGTCACGCGTCACCGGAGCCGGCGGTGGGCGCGATGCCCGGCGCCGTGCCCGCCCGGGCGGCGCGTGTCCCGGAAGCCCGTCAGACCGGCTTGGAGAGCCCTTCCCGGCGCGTCTCGTCGTAGCGCTCGCGTGCCGCGAGCACGTCGTCCATGTTCCCCTCGACGAACTCGATGAGGGTGATCAGACGCTCGGCGACCGCGCGACCCAGCGGGGTCAGCTCGTAGTCCACGCGGGGCGGGTTCGTCGGCTGGGCGTCGCGGCGCACCAGACCGTCGCGCTCCAGCGCGTGCAGCGTCTGTGACAGCATCTTCTCGCTCACGCCGTCTACGCGGCGACGCAGCTCGTTGAAGCGGAACGAGCCCTGGTGCAGGGCGCCGAGCGTCAGAGCACCCCAGCGGCCCGTGACGTGCTCCAGGGTGCCGCGCGAGGGGCAGGCCTTGGCGAACACGTCGTACGGGAGGTCGCGCACCTCCGTGGGCTCCTGCGTGATGTTCATGTGTCAAGAGTACGCGAAGGTAGCGCTAACCACCAGGTTGCACTAACCAGAAGTTAGTGCTCACCTTTTCTCATCGCTGACGAGCTGCCGTTTCCGCCTCGGCGTCTTCGCTGGCGCCGCCGCCCAGACCAACGTGGACGAGGGCCCGGAGGCCGTCCACAAGGCGGACGTGGCGACGGCGGAGCACCTCGGACGCCGGGTGGCGGAAACCGCGACGGTCTTCCGCTACGGCCGCCCGGCCGCCTGAGTCACCGGTCCGGCCGCCGGTCGGGGTGCCCTGACCGGGGTGAACCGCCCCGGTGCCGTGAGGCTAGTAGCCGAAGTCCTGCGTCCACCAGGGGCCGCCCGAACCGAAGTGCACGCCGACGCCCAGCGTCTTGAAGTCGCAGTTCAGTATGTTCGCCTTGTGGCCGGGGCTGTCCATCCAGGCTTCCATCACAGCGGCCGCGTCGGCCTGGCCCCGGGCGATGTTCTCGCCGCCCAGGCCGGATATCCCCGCCTTCTCGGCACGGTCCCAGGGGGTGGCCCCGCTGGGGTCGGTGTGGTCGAAGAAGCCCTCGGCGGCCATGGCGTCGCTGAAGTCCGTCGCCAGGCCTGACAGCGCGCTGTTGGCGGACAGTGCGCTGCAGCCCACCTTCGCCCGCTCCTCGTTGACGAGCGCGAGCACCTCGGCACCGGCCTGGGCCTCCGCCGACACCGTCACCGGGGCGCTGGTCTGCTCGGGAACCTTGGTCGCCGCCGCCGGAGGCGTGGCCTTGGCCTTCTTGCTCGGGGTCGCCTTCGGCTGCTTCGCCGGCTTCTTGGTCGGCGCGGCCGACGCCGAGGCCGACGGGGCCGGGGCGGACGGCGTCGGGGAGGCGGCCCGCTGGGCGTCGCGGCTCGTCGCCGAACCGTCGTCGCGGCTGCCGGTGGCGGTGCCGCCCGCGTCGCCGGAGGTGCCGCCCTGCTCGCTGGCGCTGTTGGTCGGCGAGTCCGCGGCCTGGACCTTCTCACCGCTGGAGGTGGTCCCGCCGAGCTTGTAGTTGTCGAGGCCGGGTACGGCGCCGGTGGCGACCGCGACCGTGCCGAGGGCCACCGCGGCGGACACCCCGAGCAGTCCGGTGCGGACCGGCGTCACGGTCCTGCGCTTACGGCGGTGCGAGCGTCCGCGCCGGGAGCCGCCGGGGGCGAAGCCCTCGTCGGGGAAGACCGTGGCGAAGTCGTCGTCCGTGGCGAAGAGGTAGGCGGCGCTCCGGGCGGAGGCCTGGACGTGCACCTCGTCGGTCACGGCGTAGGGCTCGGCGAGCGGCTCGGGGTCCGGGACGGGCTCCTCGGCGGGGCCGCCGGTGTTCAGGTAGGGCGCGATGCCCATCGTGCCGCGGTCGTCCGCGTACGCGCCCCGCTGCCGGGGGACGTAGGGGCTCTCCGCGCGGTCGAAGCTGTAGGAGTCCAGCGGATCGTGGCTGCCGGTGTACGAGTCGCGCGTCTGCGTGACCCCCGTGGCGCGGCCCGTGGCGGCGCGGCCGGCGGCGGAGCGTCGGTGGCGTCCCATGTCCTTGCCTTTCCTCATCCTCGGCGGTCGACGCGTCCCCCCGGTCAACCAAACTCACGAAACTCACACGATCAAGTGAGTTTCGTATGAGATTCACTGGGTGGGGACGGTACCGCATGACGCAAGGGGGGGAAGTGCCCGGAGGGACATTGCCCGGTTAGGTTGCACCCATGAGCGAGGACGTACGGCTGGTGGCCTGGGTGCGCGGACGCGTGCAGGGCGTGGGTTTCCGCTGGTTCACGCGGGCCAAGGCCCTGGAGATCGGCAGCCTGAGTGGCTTTGCTCTCAATCTGGACGACGGACGCGTCCAGATCGTCGCCGAGGGCCCCCGGCCGGGGTGTGAGGGTCTCCTCGGCTGGCTCCGCGGCAGCGACACGCCCGGCCGCGTGGATGGCGTCACCGAGATCTGGGACACACCCCGCGGCGGCTACGAGGGCTTCGCCATCCGCTGAGACCCTCCGCCGGGACGCCCCGCCGGGGGCCGGCGGGCGGCCCCCGGGCGCCCGCGTCCGGCGGGAAGTGCCTGGTGGTTGCCGAGAATCGCTTGCGCCGACGGGCTCGGCACGCCAGGATGATCGCCACGCCCTCAGGGCCCGTTCGCGTCGCAGCGCCGCCGGTATCCGGCCGCGCGCCCGGGGCCGCCCGCCGATACCGGGCGTGATCGTGTTGACCGTCAAACTTTTTGGTGAGACGCTGAAAGCACCCCGCGCACCTTAGCTGTTTGGCATGGATGAACGGCAAACCCGAACTCAAAAGTGTCAATCACCGCGGGTGCGAATCCCTCACGACCCACACCGCTTCGGTCGGTCACTCAGTGTGGAGGACCATCCATCATGGCAAAGGCGCTTCTCGGTTACGTCGGCGGCTCCGACCCTCGGCTCCTCGCCGAGATGCGACGGCTCCAGCAGCGCGTACAGGATCTGGAATCCGAACTCGTACGGATCCAGGCCGAGAACGACACGCTCGCGGCTGCCGCTTCTCACGACAGGATCATGGAGAGCATCGACGCACACCAGGCGGAGCCCGCGCTCACCTGATCACTGCATCGCTCACGACAGCTCACGCAGTGGTTGTGCGGCCTGTCTCAACCGCTTAGTTGTCAGATTTGCAAGGGACGCTTCGGCGTCCCTTCTTTCTTTCTCCGCACGTCTTTCCTTCCCCCGCAAGCCTTTTCACCCTCTTCACGTCTGGTGTGCCCTCCGCGTTCACACGTGAAACCGCGGGTTCATGGAGTGAGACACCCCCGAAAGGTAGAGTCCGGCGGCGTGCACCTCAAGGCCCTGACCCTGCGCGGGTTCAAGTCGTTCGCCTCGGCGACCACGCTCCGGTTCGAACCGGGCATCACGTGCGTCGTGGGGCCGAACGGCTCGGGCAAGTCCAACGTGGTGGACGCGCTCAGCTGGGTGATGGGCGAGCAGGGCGCCAAGTCGCTGCGCGGCGGCAAGATGGAGGACGTCATCTTCGCCGGCACCACCGGCCGCCCCCCGCTGGGCCGCGCCGAGGTGTCCCTGACCATCGACAACTCCGACGGGGCGCTGCCCATCGAGTACGCCGAGGTCACCATCACGCGGATCATGTTCCGCAACGGCGGCAGCGAGTACCAGCTCAACGGCGACACCTGCCGGCTCCTCGACATCCAGGAGCTTCTCTCCGACTCCGGCATCGGCCGGGAGATGCACGTCATCGTCGGCCAGGGCCAGCTCGACTCCGTCCTGCACGCCGACCCGATGGGCCGTCGCGCCTTCATCGAGGAGGCCGCCGGCGTCCTCAAGCACCGCAAGCGCAAGGAGAAGGCGCTGCGGAAACTGGACGCGATGAAGGCCAACCTCGCGCGCGTGCAGGATCTGACCGACGAACTGCGCCGCCAGCTCAAGCC
The DNA here is from genome assembly GCF_056435735.1 of Streptomyces sp. NPDC043878. Taxonomy (NCBI): domain Bacteria; kingdom Bacillati; phylum Actinomycetota; class Actinomycetes; order Kitasatosporales; family Streptomycetaceae; genus Streptomyces; species Streptomyces sp. NPDC043878. The sequence goes on along the minus strand of NZ_JBWKDW010000016.1, from coordinate 18,333 downwards.
GCTGGGCCGGCAGGCCGCGGTCGCCCGCCGGGCCGCGGTCATCCAGGCCGACTTCCGGGACGCGCGCCTGCGGCTGCTCGCCGACGACCTGGTCCGGCTGCGCGAGGCGCTCACCGCCGAGATCGCCGACGAGGCCGCCCTCAAGGAACGCAGGGAGACCGCCGAGCGCGAGCTCAGGCAGGCCCTCCAGCGCGAGGCGCTCCTGGAGGACGAGGTACGGCAGCTCACCCCGCGCCTCCAGCACGCCCAGCAGACCTGGTACGAGCTCTCCCAGCTCGCCGAACGGGTCCGCGGCACGGTCTCGCTGGCCGACGCCCGGGTCAAGAGCGCCACCTCCGCGCCCCCCGAGGACCGTCGCGGCCGCGACCCCGAGGACATGGAGCGCGAGGCCGCCCGGATCCGCGAGCAGGAGGCGGAGCTCGAAGCGGCTCTGGAGGCGGCCGAGCGGGCCCTTGAGGACACGGTCGCCCACCGCGCCGACCTGGAACGCGAGCTGACCCACGAGGAACGCCGTCTCAAGGACGTCGCCCGAGCCATCGCCGACCGGCGCGAGGGCCTGGCCCGGCTGAACGGCCAGGTCAACGCGGCCCGCTCGCGCGCCGCCTCCGCCCAGGCCGAGATCGACCGGCTGGCCACCGCCCGCGACGAGGCCCGGGAGCGGGCCGTCGCCGCCCAGGAGGAGTACGAGGCGCTCAAGGCGGAGGTCGACGGCCTCGACGCCGGCGACCTGGAACTCGCCGGGCGGCACGAGACGGCGAAGGCGGACCTGGCCGAGGCGGAGGCCGCCCTGACGGCGGCCCGCGAGGCGGTCACGGTGGCCGAGCGCAGGCGCGCCGCGACCCAGGCCCGCCGCGAGGCGCTCGCCCTGGGCCTGCGTCGCAAGGACGGCACCGGCGCGCTGCTCGGCGCGCGGGACCGGCTCGCCGGTCTGCTGGGCCCCGCCGCCGGGCTGCTGAGCGTGACGCCCGGCCACGAGGTCGCCCTCGCCGCCGCGTTCGGCGCGGCGGCGGACGCCCTGGCGGTGACGACGCCGGCCGCCGCCGCCGACGCGATCCGCCTGCTGCGCAAGCAGGACGCGGGACGGGCGGCACTGCTGCTGAGCGGCGCCCCCGACGACGTACCGCAGGAGCCGCGGGGCGACGGGCCGCCGTACGCCGCCGAACTCGTGCGCGGTCCCGCGGAGCTGATGCCCGCCGTACGGCGGCTGCTGCGCGGGATCGTCGTGGTCGCCACCCTGGAGGACGCCGAGGACCTTGTGTACGCGCGTCCCGGGCTGACCGCGGTGACCGCCGAGGGCGACCTGCTGGGCGCGCACTTCGCGCACGGCGGGTCCGCCGGGGCGCCCAGCCTGCTGGAGGTGCAGGCGTCCGTGGACGAGGCGGCCGCCGAGCTGGAGGAGCTGGCCGTGCGCTGCGAGGAGCTGACCGCGGCGCAGCACGCGGCCGGTGAGCGGCGCCGGGAGTGCGCCGCGCTGGTCGAGGAGCTGGGGGAGCGGCGACGGGCCGCGGACCGCGAGAAGTCGGCCGTCGCCCAGCGCCTCGGCGCTCTCGCCGGCCAGGCGCGGGGCGCGGCCGGTGAGGCCGAACGGTCGACCGCGGCGGCCGTCCGGGCCCAGGAGGCGCTCGACCGGGCCGTGGACGAGGCCGAGGAACTCGCCGAACGCCTCGCCGTGGCCGAGGAGCTGCCCGTCGAGGAGGAGCCCGACACGTCGGTGCGCGACCGGCTCGCCGCCGACGGGGCCAACGCGCGGCAGACCGAGATGGAGGCGCGACTCCAGGTCCGTACGCACGAGGAGCGGGTCAAGGGGCTCGCCGGACGGGCGGAGTCCCTCGACCGCGCCGCGCGGGCGGAGCGGGAGGCACGCGCCCGCGCGGAACAGCGCCGGGCCCGGCTGCGGCACGAGGCTGCCGTGGCGGCGGCCGTCGGCTCCGGCGCGCGCCAGGTGCTCGCGCACGTCGAGGTGTCGCTCGGCCGGGCGCAGCGGGAGCGGGCCGTGGCGGAGGCGGCCAAAGCCAGCCGCGAGCAGGAACTGACCGTCGCGCGCGGCACGGGACGCGACCTCAAGGCCGAACTCGACAAGTTGACTGATTCGGTTCACCGCGGCGAGGTACTCGGTGCCGAGAAGCGGCTGCGGATCGAGCAGCTGGAGACCAGGGCGCTGGAGGAACTCGGTGTCGAACCGGCGGGGCTCGTGGCGGAGTACGGCCCCCGCCAACTGGTGCCGCCCTCGCCCCCCGCCGAGGGTGAGGAACTGCCGGAGGACCCCGAGCACCCGCGCAACCAGCCCCGGCCGTTCGTCCGGGCGGAGCAGGAGAAGCGGCTCAAGGCGGCCGAACGGGCGTATCAGCAGCTCGGAAAGGTCAACCCGCTCGCCCTGGAGGAGTTCGCGGCGCTGGAGGAACGTCACCAGTTCCTCAGTGAGCAGCTGGAGGACCTGAAGAAGACCCGCGCCGACCTGCTCCAGGTCGTCAAGGAGGTCGACGAGCGGGTCGAGCAGGTCTTCACCGAGGCATACCGGGACACCGCCAGGGAGTTCGAGGGTGTCTTCGGCCGGCTGTTCCCGGGCGGCGACGGACGGCTCGTGCTGACCGACCCCGACAACATGCTCACCACGGGTGTGGACGTCGAGGCGCGGCCGCCGGGCAAGAAGGTCAAGCGGTTGTCGCTGCTGTCGGGAGGTGAACGGTCGCTGACGGCCGTCGCGCTGCTGGTGTCGATCTTCAAGGCGCGGCCCAGTCCGTTCTACGTCATGGACGAGGTCGAGGCGGCGCTCGACGACACCAACCTGCAGCGGCTGATCCGGATCATGCAGGAGCTGCAGGAGGCCTCGCAGCTGATCGTGATCACGCACCAGAAGCGCACGATGGAGGTCGCCGATGCGTTGTACGGCGTGTCCATGCAGGGCGACGGTGTGTCGAAGGTCATCTCGCAGCGTCTCCGCTAGGTGTATGCGGTCTACACCTATCCCGACCTGCATCTTCCGCAGACCTTCAAGTATTGAACACGGGCAGCGCACGTCACCGCCTCAGTTTTCCATGGTTCCCCCGTTTGAATTCGAAACTTGAAGGCATAGTCTCTGCAACGTTGCTTTTACCTTCAGGTGGTGGGCGGCGGTACGACGTGCGCCACTGGAAGGGCCGACCCCCACACCGGCAGCGTTGCCGGTGGCCCGAGGAGTACACGTGACCAGCACAGCGAAGGCACCCCAGCCGTCAGGAGCCGGGACGCCTCACCCCGAGCATCTCGGGCATGTCATCTTCATCGCGGCCGCGGCCGCGATGGGCGGGTTCCTCTTCGGCTACGACAGCTCCGTGATCAACGGCGCCGTCGAAGCCATCCGCAGCCGCTACGACATCGGCTCCGCGGCGCTGGCCCAGGTCATCGCCATCGCCCTGATCGGCTGCGCCATCGGGGCGGCCACCGCCGGCCGGATAGCCGACCGCATCGGCCGCATCCGCTGCATGCAGATCTCGGCCGTCCTCTTCACGATCAGCGCGGTCGGTTCGGCCCTGCCCTTCGCCCTGTGGGACCTCGCCTTCTGGCGCATCGTCGGCGGCTTCGCCATCGGCATGGCCTCGGTCATCGGCCCGGCCTACATCGCGGAGGTCGCCCCGCCCGCCTACCGCGGCCGCCTCGGCTCCTTCCAGCAGGCCGCGATCGTCATCGGCATCGCCGTCTCGCAGCTGGTCAACTGGGGTCTGCTGAACGCCGCCGGCGGCGACCAGCGCGGTGAGCTGATGGGCCTGGAGGCATGGCAGGTCATGCTCGGCGTCATGGTCGTCCCGGCCGTCCTGTACGGCCTGCTGTCCTTCGCGATCCCCGAGTCCCCCCGCTTCCTGATCTCCGTGGGCAAGCACGACCGGGCCCGTCAGATCCTCGACGAGGTCGAGGGCGACAGCGTCAACCTCGACGCCCGCGTCGCCGAGATCGAGCACGCGATGAAGAGCGAGCACAAGTCGAGCTTCAAGGACCTGCTCGGCAGTTCCTTCTTCTTCAAGCCGATCGTCTGGGTCGGCATCGGCCTGTCGGTCTTCCAGCAGTTCGTCGGCATCAACGTCGCGTTCTACTACTCCTCGACGCTGTGGCAGTCCGTCGGCGTCGACCCGACGGACTCGTTCCTGTACTCCTTCACCACGTCGATCATCAACATCGTCGGCACCGTGATCGCGATGATCTTCGTCGACCGCGTCGGCCGCAAGCCGCTCGCGCTCGTCGGCTCCGTCGGCATGGTGATCGGTCTCGGCCTGGAGGCCTGGGCCTTCTCCTACGACCTGGTCGACGGCAAGCTGCCGGCCACCCAGGGCTGGGTCGCCCTGGTCGCCGCCCATGTGTTCGTCCTCTTCTTCGCCCTGTCCTGGGGTGTCGTCGTCTGGGTCTTCCTCGGCGAGATGTTCCCCAACCGGATCCGGGCCGCCGCCCTGGGCGTCGCCGCCTCCGCGCAGTGGATCGCCAACTGGGCCATCACCGCGAGCTTCCCGTCGCTGGCCGACTGGAACCTGTCCGCGACCTACGTGATCTACACGGTCTTCGCCGCGCTCTCCATCCCGTTCGTCCTGAAGTTCGTCAAGGAGACGAAGGGCAAGACGCTGGAGGAGATGGGCTGAGCCTCCTCGCGAGGCCCCAGAACCCGAGGAGCCGGGCCAAGTCCCCGCTGCCCGCTCCTCGACATCCGTGAGGCGTGCTGCCCCGGCTCACCCGTCGAGCCGGGGCAGCACGTCCTCGCAGAACAGCCGCAGACTGCGCCACCCCTCGTCCACCGGCATCCCGCCCGCCAGCGGATGCAGGACGAGGTTGTCCAGGCCCTCGGCCACGCACGCGTCCGGCGTGAGGATGCGGTAGACGCCCTCCGCGCGCAGCTCCGCCACCGTGGTGGCCGCCGACTTCACCGCCGACCGGATGTCCCCGGACTGCCAGGAGGCGTAGGTCCGGGCCTCGTGCAGGAAGTGCTCGCCGTAGCGCGCCCAGGTTCGGTCCGGGTCCTCGGCGACGTGCAGCAGGGGCGTCTCGGCGGCGGGCATCATGGTCCAGCCCTCGGTGCCGTGCTCGACGAGTTGTTCCCGGTAGTAGTTCTCCAGCTCCGGCAGGTGCGCGCTGGGGAAGAAGGGCAGGCCCAGCCGGGCGGCGCGGCGGGCGGCGGCCTTCGAGGAGCCGCCGACCAGCAGCAACGGGTGCGGGTCGGTGAACGGGCGCGGGGTGACGCGTACCGTACGGCCCCGGTACTCGAACTCCTCGCCGGTCCACGCCTTCAGCACGGTCTGGAGCGTCTCGTCCTGGAGTCTGCCGCGCCGCTTCCACTCCACGTCGAACAGCGTGTACTCCTCGGGCCGGTACCCGATCCCGGCGACCGTCACCAGCCGTCCGCCGCTGAGCAGGTCCAGCACGGCGATGTCCTCGGCGAGCCGCAGCGGGTCGTGCAGCGGGCCGATGATCGCCGACACCGTGACCGCGAGGTGCCGGGTGGCGCCGAACACCGCTCCGGCGAAGGCGAACGGCGACGGCAGCCAGTTGTTCTCGACCCCGTGGTGCTCCTCGGTCTGCACGGTGGTGACCCCGTGCTCGTCGGCGTACGCGGCCATCTCCAGGGCGGCCCGGTAGCGGGCGCCGAGCGAGGCGGGGGTGGCGTCGGGCTCGACCAGGTTGAACCGTACGACCGTGACGGACATGGGCAGTCCCCTTCGCCGGGCGGGTGGCGTTCCGGTGGAGGGGGACGGTAGCTGACGGTGCGTCAGACATCCAGGGCCCGGGTGACGGGTGTACGGCGGCTCGTCCCCGGTGATCCGTCCAGGACGGCCCGTTCCACGACGGCCCGCCCACCACCCCGGTGACCGCCCACCCCGTTCGCCCGGCCCCCGCGCGGGCAACCGGGGAGCGGGCGGGGGGTCACGCCATACTGGAGCTGTTATGGAAACCGTCATCCTTGCTGTAGTCATCGCCGTGGTCGTGCTCGGTGCGCTCGGAGGGCTGGTCGTCGGCAGCCGGCGCCGGAAGTCGCTGCCACCGCCGCCCCCCACCGCCCCCGACATCACCGCCCCTCCGGCCGAGCCGCACGTCGGCGACGAGGCCGAGACGCCGCACGACGAACCGCGCCGGACGATAGAGGAGGTGGATCTTCCGGACGGCTCGGCCCCCGCGGCCGTCGAGGAGCCGCTCGTCGTCCCCGAACTCGAAGTCCCCGAGATCGAGGTGCCCGAGCCGACGGCCGGACGCCTCATCCGCCTGCGGGCCAGGCTCTCCCGGTCCCAGAACGCCCTCGGCAAGGGACTGCTCACGCTCCTGTCGCGCGAGCATCTCGACGAGGACACCTGGGAGGAGATCGAGGAGACCCTGCTCACCGCCGACGTCGGCGTGCTGCCCACCCAGGAACTGGTCGAGGGCCTGCGCGAGCGTGTGCGGGTGCTCGGTACCCGGACCCCGGACGAGCTGCGCGCGCTGCTGCGCGACGAGCTGCTCAAGCTGGTCCGCACCGACGCCGACCGCGCGGTCCGGACCGAGCCCGGGACCGGCAAGCCCGGCATCGTGATGGTCGTCGGCGTCAACGGCACCGGCAAGACCACGACCACCGGCAAGCTCGCCCGGGTCCTGGTGGCCGACGGCCGCAGCGTCGTCCTCGGCGCCGCCGACACCTTCCGGGCCGCCGCCGCCGACCAGCTCCAGACCTGGGGCGAGCGGGTCGGCGCCCACACCGTGCGCGGACCGGAGGGCGGCGACCCCGCCTCCGTCGCCTTCGACGCGGTCAAGGAGGGCAAGGAGATGGGCGCCGACGTGGTGCTCATCGACACCGCCGGCCGGCTGCACACCAAGACCGGACTCATGGACGAGCTCGGCAAGGTCAAGCGCGTGGTCGAGAAGCACGCCCCGCTCGACGAGGTGCTGCTCGTCCTGGACGCGACGACGGGACAGAACGGTCTGGTGCAGGCGCGGGTCTTCGCCGAGGTCGTGGACATCACCGGCATCGTGCTCACCAAGCTGGACGGTACGGCGAAGGGCGGCATCGTGGTCGCGGTCCAGCGCGAGCTGGGCGTACCGGTCAAGCTGATCGGTCTCGGCGAGGGCGCCGACGACCTGGCGCCGTTCGACCCGGAGGCGTTCGTCGACGCCCTTGTCGGCGAGTAGGACGGCGCCGGCCGAACCCCTCCCGGCGGCGGACCGGACGAACCACGGAAGCCGGCGAACCACCGGAACCGGACGCACCGCAGGCGCGAGCCGGGAACGAAGAAGCGCCCGCCCCCGACACACGGTCGGGGACGGGCGCTTCGCCGTGCCGGCCGCTCGGCGCCGGCCGCCTCGTCCGAGTCCGTGCGTTCCAGGGCGGCCCGCGCCGCGGCCGCCGGGTGACGCGCCCCGCCGCTCGCCGGGCCTACGCGCGTGACCGGTGCGCCACGTACGCCAGTGTGCCCAGCAGCAGGCGCGCGGCCGGCGGTTTCGCCGAGGCGTCCAGGGCGGGGGAGCGCAGCCAGCGCACCGGGCCCAGGCCCCCGCGGTCGGAGGGCGGGGCCGTGACGGACGTACCCGGGCCGAGGCCGCGCAGGTCGAGGGAGCACGGGTCGTCCCAGCCCATGCGGTAGAGCAGGTCGGAGAGTCCGGCGGCGGCGCCGGGGGCTACGAGGAACTGGGCGCGGCCCTCCGGCGTCACCGTCACCGGGCCGAGGGGCAGGCCCATGCGCTCCAGGCGGACCAGCGCGCGGCGCCCGGCGGCCTCGGCCACCTCGATCACGTCGAAGGCCCGGCCGACCGGCAGCATCACCGAGGCGCCGGGGAACTCCCCCCAGATGCGGGTCACTTCGTCGAGCGTGGCACCGGCCCGGACCTGCGGTGCGAAGGCGAGCGGGTGGGCGCCCGGCGCGGGGCAGTCGGCGCGGCCGCAGGAGCAGGTGCCGGCGGCGGCCCGCGCACCCGGCACGACCTCCCAGCCCCACAGTCCGGTGAACTCGGCGACGGCGGTGCACTCCGAGGAGCGGCCGCGCCGACGCGAGCCGGAGCGGATCTCCCGAATACCGCCGATCGTGAAGTCCATGCCCCCTCCAACGGGTCCAGCGCACCGATGGTTACGCGGTGAAGCCGAACCGTGACCCTCTGTCACGACTTCTGGTTCCACGCGGCGCCCGGACGTGTCCCGGGTGGTGCACCCGGCCGTACGCGCCCCCGAGTGCACCGCTTCGCCGACTCTGGTTCGCCCTATGTCAAGTGAATCGTGCGCGGGCAACCGTTAGTTCATTCGAAGGGGTGGCGAATGGTGGCGTTTACGCGTTCGCCATGGCTGGACGGGTGATCGTGGGATTACTGTGAGTGCACGAGTCCTGGGGGCACATGCGCTTGTGGGTATGCCGGAGGCAAGGCGGCTTCCCGTTCGAAGGGTGACGACCACCGTACGGGCGGCGGTATTTACCGGCATTCTGATAGGGCTTGGCGCACTCGGTGACAAGTGGTCTCAGGGATGGGGGCGTTCCAGTGGGCGGCAACGGCGGAAGCGGGACAGGCGCTGGAAACGCCGTGCAGGCTGACAAGCGCCCCAACGAACTGCTCTCCTCGTGGTTCGTGCGCAGCGGCTGGTCCAAAGGCGAGCTGGCCCGCCAAGTCAACCGCCGGGCACGCCAGTTGGGCGCCAACCACATCTCCACGGACACCTCCCGGGTGCGCCGCTGGCTGGACGGCGAGAACCCGCGCGAACCGATTCCCAGGATCCTGTCCGAGCTGTTCTCCGAGCGGTTCGGCTGCGTGGTCTCCGTCGAGGACCTCGGGCTGCGCGCCACCCGCCAGTGCCCGTCCGTCTCCGGCGTCGACCTGCCCTGGACGGGCCCCCAGACCGTGGCCCTGCTCAGCGAGTTCTCGCGCAGCGACCTGATGCTGGCGCGGCGCGGCTTCCTCGGATCCTCGCTGGTCCTGTCCGCGGGCCCGTCCCTCATCGAACCGATGCAGCGCTGGCTGGTGCCCGCGCAGACGCCCCCGCGGCACCCGTCCTCCGACCCCGGCTCCCCGCAGCAGGACCCCGAGGTCTCGGCCGCGAGCCGCCGGGCCGGCCGGCTGTCCCGGCCCGAGCTGGAGCTCCTGGAGTCCACCACCGTCATGTTCCGCCAGTGGGACGCCCAGTGCGGCGGCGGCCTGCGCCGCAAGGCGGTCGTCGGCCAGCTGCACGAGGTGACCGACCTGCTCCAGGAACCGCAGCCCGAGCACACCACCCACAAGCTCTTCAAGGTCGCCGCCGAACTGGCCGAGCTGGCCGGCTGGATGTCGTACGACGTGGGGTTGCAGCCCACCGCCCAGAAGTACTTCGTCCTCGCCCTGCACGCGGCCAAGGAGGCCGGCGACAAGCCGCTCGGCTCGTACGTGCTGTCCAGCATGAGCCGCCAGATGATCCACCTCGGGCGGCCCGACGACGCCCTGGAACTGATCCACCTCGCGCAGTACGGCAGCCGGGACTGCGCGAGTCCGCGCACCCAGTCCATGCTGTATGCGATGGAGGCGCGGGCGTACGCCAACATGGGCCAGCCCGGCAAGTGCAAGCGGGCGGTCCGGATGGCCGAGGACGTCTTCGCCGACGCCGACGACTGGGACGAGCCGGACCCCGACTGGATCCGCTTCTTCTCCGAGGCCGAGCTGTACGGCGAGAACTCCCACTCCTACCGCGACCTGGCCTACGTCGCCGGCCGCAGCCCCACGTACGCCTCCCTGGCCGAGCCCCTCATGCAGCGAGCGGTGGACCTCTTCGCCGACGACGACGAGCACCAGCGGTCGTACGCACTGAACCTGATCGGCATGGCCACCGTCCACCTGCTGCGCCGCGAGCCCGAACAGAGCACGGTGCTCGCGGGGCGGGCCATGCAGATCGCCAGGAAGGTGCGCTCCGAGCGGGTCAACACTCGTATCCGGAAAACGGTCGACACGGCCGTACGCGATTTCGGGGACCTCGCCGAGGTCGTGAACCTCACCGACAAGCTCGCGGCAGAGCTGCCGGAGACCGCCGAAGCGGTCTGATCCCCCCTGAGCCCCGGCCGCGGCCGGCCCTCCCGAACAGCCCGACTCGGCTCCCCCATGCCAGGTCGTCGGAGAGCCGTCCGCGGCCGGTTTGCGTCCCTCTCCGAAGGTTGCGCCACGATAACGATCCACTCGGCGAACATCAGGCAGTTCATCGACGCGTAACGCACAGGGCGCCTTCGTCACGGCGGCGAAACAACGAGGGGCGTCCGCCGAAACCGCGCTGCGTCAATCTCATGGCGCATAACCGGCCCACCCCTCAAATCCGCTCAGGCTTCGCCCGCACGGGGCCGTACCAACGACGAGGAGACGCCGATGGCCCCAGCCATCACGCTAGCCGCAGAGGCACCCAAGCTCTCTGCCGCCAACACCGGCTTCATGCTCATCTGTTCCGCCCTGGTGCTGATCATGACCCCGGGCCTCGCCTTCTTCTACGGAGGCATGGTCCGCGTCAAGAGCACGCTCAACATGCTGATGATGAGCTTCATCAGCATCGGCATCGTCACCATCCTCTGGGTGCTGTACGGCTTCTCCATGGCCTTCGGTACGGACTCCGGCGGCTTCATCGGCTGGACGTCCGACTGGGTGGGGCTCAGCCACATCGGGCTGACGGAGCTGTGGCCCGGATACACCATCCCGGTCTTCGTCTTCATGGTCTTCCAGATGATGTTCGCCATCATCACGCCCGCCCTGATCAGCGGCGCCCTCGCGGACCGCGTGAAGTTCACGGCCTGGGCACTGTTCGTCGCGCTGTGGGCCACGGTCGTCTACTTCCCGGTCGCGCACTGGGTCTGGGGCGCCGGCGGCTGGGCCTTCGAACTCGGCGTGATCGACTTCGCCGGTGGTACGGCGGTCCACATCAACGCGGGTGCCGCGGCGCTCGGCGTGATCCTGGTCATCGGCAAGCGGGTCGGCTTCAAGAAGGACCCGATGCGCCCGCACAGCCTCCCGCTGGTCATGCTCGGCTCCGGTCTCCTGTGGTTCGGCTGGTTCGGATTCAACGCCGGCTCCTGGCTCGGCAACGACGACGGCGTCGGCGCGCTGATGTTCGTCAACACGCAGGTCGCCACCGCCGCCGCCATGCTGGCCTGGCTCATCTACGAGAAGATCCGCCACGGCACGTTCACCACGCTGGGCGCCGCCTCCGGTGCCGTCGCCGGCCTGGTCGCCATCACCCCCTCGGGTGGTGCGGTCTCCCCGCTCGGCGCGATCGCCGTCGGCGCCATCGCCGGTCTGCTGTGCGCCATGGCCGTCGGCCTGAAGTACCGGTTCGGCTACGACGACTCCCTCGACGTGGTCGGCGTTCACATGGTCGGCGGAGTCATCGGCTCCCTGCTGATCGGCCTGTTCGCCAGCGGCAAGGGCCAGTCCACCGTCGAGGGTCTCTTCTACGGCGGCGGTCTGACCCAGTTCTGGAAGCAGTGCGCCGGCGTCTTCGCGGTCCTCGCCTACTCGCTGGTCGCCTCCGCGGTCCTCGCCTTCCTGATCGACAAGACGATCGGCATGCGGGTCCCCGAGGACGACGAGGTGGCCGGTATCGACCAGGCCGAGCACGCCGAGACCGCATACGACTTCAGCGGCGCCGGCGGCGGTGCCGTCCGGACCGCTGGTCCCGCCCCGGTCGCCGACACCGCGAGCAAGAAGGTGGACGCATGAAGCTCATCACCGCCGTCGTGAAGCCCCACCGGCTCGACGAGATCAAGGAGGCCCTGCAGGCCTTCGGGGTCCACGGCCTGACGGTCACCGAAGCGAGCGGCTACGGTCGTCAGCGGGGCCACACCGAGGTCTACCGCGGTGCCGAGTACACGGTCGACCTGGTCCCCAAGATCCGCATCGAGGTGCTGGCCGAGGACGACGACGCCGAGCAGTTGATCGACGTCATCGTCAAGGCGGCCAGGACCGGCAAGATCGGTGACGGCAAGGTCTGGTCCCTGCCGGTCGAGACGGCCGTCCGGGTGCGGACCGGCGAGCGCGGCCCGGACGCGCTCTGAAGAGCTGGACGCGTTCAACAGAAGAACGACAGGAGTCGCTGGGTGACGAGTAGGCACGTGAGCAAGGAAGCAGACGACTCGGGACCCAGCGGCTACGCGGCGGCCCGGCTGCGCCTCCTCCAGGAGGCGGCGCGGTCCGGGCCGCCGCGCCGTGCGGCCCTCAGCGAACTGACCGACGACTGGCTCTCCGGCCTCTTCGAGGCGGCCACCGGGGGACTGCGCGGAGCGTCCCTCGTCGCCGTCGGCGGCTACGGCCGCGGCGAGCTGTCCCCCCGCAGCGACCTGGACCTGCTCCTGCTGCACGACGGCAGCGACTCCGCCGCGGTCGCCGCCCTGGCCGACCGCCTCTGGTACCCCGTGTGGGACCTCGGCCTTGCCCTGGACCACTCGGTCCGCACTCCGGCCGAGGCCCGGAAGACGGCCGGCGAGGACCTCAAGGTCCAGCTCGGCCTGCTCGACGCCCGCCACCTCGCCGGCGACCTCGGCCTCACCGCCGGACTGCGCACCGCCGTCCTCGCCGACTGGCGCAACCAGGCCCCCAAACGCCTCCCCGAACTCCACGAACTGTGCACCGAGCGCGCCGAACGCCAGGGCGAGCTGCAGTACCTCCTGGAGCCCGACCTCAAGGAGGCCCGCGGCGGCCTGCGCGACGCCACCGCCCTGCGCGCCGTAGCCGCCTCCTGGCTGGCCGACGCCCCGCGCGAGGGCCTCGACGACGCCCGGCGCCGGCTGCTCGACGTCCGCGACGCGCTGCACCTGACGACCGGCCGGGCCACCGACCGGCTCGCCCTCCAGGAACAGGACCAGGTGGCCGCCGAGCTCGGCCTCCTCGACGCGGACACCCTCCTGCGGCAGGTCTACGAAGCGGCCCGCGTCATCTCGTACGCCAGCGACGTCACCTGGCGCGAGGTCGAGCGGGTGCTGCGCTCCCGCGCCGTACGGCCGCGGCTGCGCGCCATGCTCGGCGGCGGCAAACCGGTCGCCGAGCGCTCCCCGCTGGCCGAGGGCGTGGTGGAACAGGACGGCGAGGTGGTGCTCGCCCGGGCCGCCCGCCCCGAACGCGACCCCGTCCTCCCGCTGCGCGCCGCGGCCGCCGCCGCGCAGGCCGGCCTCCCGCTCTCCCTGCACGCCGTCCGGCGCCTCGCGGCCACCGTGCGCCCGCTGCCCACGCCCTGGCCGGCCGAGGCCCGGGAACAGCTCGTCACCCTGCTGGGCTCCGGCACCCCGACCATCGAGGTCTGGGAGGGGCTGGAGGCCGCGGGCCTGATCACCCAGCTGCTGCCCGACTGGGAGCGGGTGCGCTGCCGCCCGCAGCGCAACGCGGTGCACATCTGGACCGTCGACCGGCACCTCATCGAGACCGCCGTCCGCGCCTCCGAGTTCGCCCGCCGCGTCAGCCGCCCCGACCTGCTCCTGGTGGCCGCCCTGCTGCACGACATCGGCAAGGGCTGGCCCGGCGACCACTCCGTGGCCGGCGAGATCATCGCCAAGGACGTGGCCGCCCGCATCGGCTTCGACCGCGCGGACGTGGCCGTCCTCGCCACCCTGGTACGGCACCACCTGCTGCTCATCGAGACGGCCACCCGGCGCGACCTGGAGGACCCGGCCACCGTGCGCTCGGTCGCCGAGGCCGTCGGCACCCAGAGCACCCTGGAGCTGCTGCACGCGCTGACCGAGGCCGACGCCCTGGCCACCGGTCCTGCCGCGTGGTCGTCCTGGCGCGGCTCCCTCGTCACCGACCTGGTCAAACGGGTCGCCGCGGTGCTCGCCGGGGACGCCCCCGAAGAGCCCGAGGCCCTCGCCCCCACCGCCGAGCAGGAACGACTCGCCATCGAGGCGGTCGCCACCGGCAGCCCCGTCCTGGCGCTGCGCGCCCAGACCGAGCCGCCGCCCACCGAGGAGCAGCCCGTCGGCGACCCCGAGCCGCTCGGCGTGGAACTGCTCATCGCCGTACCGGACCAGGCGGGCGTGCTGCCCGCGGTGGCCGGTGTTCTCGCCATGCACCGGCTGACCGTGCGCACCGCGGAACTGCGCGCCCTCGACCTCCCGGACGGCGTCGATGGTTCCGTCCTGTTGCTGAACTGGCGGGTCGCCGCCGAGTACGGCTCGCTGCCCCAGGCCGCCCGGCTGCGCGCCGATCTCGTCCGCGCGCTGGACGGCTCGCTGGAACTCACGGGCCGGCTCGCCGAACGGGACGCGGCCTACCCGCGCCGCCGGGGTGTCGTGGCGCCCCCGCCCCGGGTGACGGTCGCGCCGGCCGCCTCCCGGCTCGCGACGGTGATCGAGGTCCGCGCGCACGACGCCCCGGGTCTGCTGCACCGGATCGGGCGGGCCCTGGAGGACGCGAAGGTACGCGTGCGCAGCATGCACGTCTCGACGCTCGGCGCCAACGCCGTGGACGCCTTCTACGTGACCGGCCCCGAGGGCGCACCGCTCCCCGGCGAGGAAGCGGCGTCGGTGACGCGCAAACTGGAGGAGACGCTGCGGGGGTGACGCGGGGCGTCCGCCGGCGGGCGGCTGTGACCTTGTGCGGGCGGCCCTGGCTCTGCTGGTGGGCGGCTCGGCGCCTTGTGTCGGGCGGCTGCGCCTGTCGGCGGTCAGCTGTGACCCCTGTCGGTGGGCGGCTGTGACCGTGTGCGGGCGGTCGGCCTTGGGCTCTGCCGGTGGGCGACTCGGCGCCTTGCGGCGGAGGGCCGCGCCCCTGTCGACGGACGGTTGTGCCCCTTGGGGCGGACCGCGGCCCCTGCCGGCGGACGGCCTTGGGCCCTGTCGGTGGGCGGCTGTGGGGTCTGCCGGGTGGGCGGCCTGCCCCCCTGCGGCGGTCGGCCGTGACCGTGAGGCCCGCCGAGCCCGGGGCCGGGATCGCTGTGTTCCGGTTGGACGCCGGGACGCTCCCGTGGCCCGGACTCCTTGTGGTGCGCCGGTACCCGCGGGTGACCGGTCGCCTCCGGGCCGCCCGGTGCCCGTGGGGTGCCGGGCCTCCCGCGGGGCGTCCCGGCGGTGGCCGACGCGCGCCACGGCCGGCGGCGGGCCCCGTGCCGCCCGTCGAATACGGCAGGCGGGGACGATTGTCCCGCGCGGCCGGATACCCTGGAAGACGCTCACCCTGCCCCCGACTCCGAGGACCGACGCCGCCGTGTTCGATACTCTCTCCGACCGCCTCTCAGCGACCTTCAAGAACCTGCGCGGCAAGGGGCGCCTGAGCGAGGCGGACATCGACGCCACGGCGCGCGAGATCCGTATCGCGCTCCTCGAGGCGGACGTGGCGCTCCCCGTGGTCCGCACGTTCATCAAGAACGTCAAGGAGCGGGCCCTCGGGGCCGACGTCTCGCGGGCCCTGAACCCCGCCCAGCAGGTCCTGAAGATCGTCAACGAGGAACTCGTCACCATCCTCGGCGGCGAGACCCGTCGGCTGCGTTTCGCCAAGCAGCCGCCCACCGTGATCATGCTCGCCGGTCTCCAGGGTGCCGGTAAGACGACCCTCGCGGGCAAGCTCGGCCGCTGGCTCAAGGACCAGGGCCACTCGCCGCTGCTGGTCGCCGCCGACCTCCAGCGCCCCAACGCCGTCAACCAGCTCAGCGTCGTCGCCGAGCGCGCGGGCGTCGCCGTGTACGCGCCCGAGCCGGGCAACGGCGTCGGCGACCCGGTCAAGGTCGCCAAGGACTCCATCGACTTCGCGAAGGCCAAGGTCCACGACATCGTGATCGTGGACACCGCCGGCCGCCTCGGCATCGACCAGGAGCTGATGCGGCAGGCCGCCGACATCCGCGACGCGGTCCGCCCCGACGAGATCCTGTTCGTCGTCGACGCGATGATCGGCCAGGACGCGGTCAACACGGCCGAGTCCTTCCGCGACGGCGTCGGCTTCGACGGTGTCGTGCTGTCGAAGCTCGACGGCGACGCCCGCGGTGGCGCGGCCCTGTCGATCGCCTCGGTCACCGGCAAGCCGATCATGTTCGCCTCGAACGGCGAGAAGCTCGAGGACTTCGACGCGTTCCACCCCGACCGGATGGCCTCCCGCATCCTCGACATGGGTGACCTGCTCACCCTGATCGAGCAGGCGGAGAAGACGTTCAGTCAGGAAGAGGCCGAGAAGATGGCCTCCAAGCTGGCGTCCAAGAAGGGCCAGGACTTCACCCTGGACGACTTCCTGGCCCAGATGGAGCAGGTCCGGAAGATGGGCAGCATCAGCAAGCTGCTCGGCATGCTCCCGGGCATGGGCCAGATCAAGGACCAGATCGCCAACCTCGACGAGCGGGACGTCGACCGTACGGCCGCGATCATCAAGTCGATGACCCCGGCCGAGCGCCACGAGCCGACGATCATCAACGGCTCGCGCCGCGCCCGTATCGCCAAGGGTTCCGGCGTCGAGGTCAGCGCGGTGAAGAACCTCGTGGAGCGCTTCTTCGAGGCCCGCAAGATGATGTCCCGCATGGCCCAGGGCGGCGGCATGCCGGGCATGCCGGGGATGCCGGGCATGGGCGGCGGCCCCGGCCGGCAGAAGAAGCAGCAGAAGCAGGCCAAGGGCAAGCAGCGCTCCGGCAACCCGATGAAGCGCAAGCAGCAGGAGCAGGAGGAGGCCGCTCGCCGTGCCGCCGCCGCGCAGGGCGGCGGCGCCCTCGGCGTGCCCGGTCAGCAGGCCCCTCAGGACTTCGAACTGCCGGACGAGTTCAAGAAGTTCATGGGCTGAGGCAGTGCCTGCCTCGATCTGACGATCGAGGTCGGGGCGAGGAGGGGCGTACGTCTTCGGGCGTGCGCCCCTCTCGCGTGGGCGGGGCGGCGCGGGAGGGGTCTCGCCGCGTGGCGTCGGGGGCGGTGCGGGGCGGTGTGCGGCGCGATCCGGCGAGGCTCCGTCGACGGCGCGCCACGGGGCGGGCGACCTGCGGTGATGCGGGCAGTGGGCGGCCCCGTACGGGGGCTGCGGCGTGTGCGGCGCAGCGCCCCCTCTGAGGCGTGGCCGAAGCGACGCCCCACACGGGGCGTGCACACGCCGCCCGTGCGCCCCATACGGCCGCGCGGCCCCGCGCCCCGCCCGCCGCGCCCGCTCCGTCTCCGTCCCGCGCCGGCGCCCCACAGCCCGACCACCGAGGGTCACCCGCCTGACGGGCCCCTCGCGCAATGGGGTGACAAGCGCACTAATGTCGGCCGCATCCGGCGTCGGCGTGAAGGAGATGCGAGTGACCAGCCCCGTCCCGCCGCGCGACCGCACCGACAAACCCTGGCGCTCGGAGGGGGCGCCGGAGCAGGACCAGCCCAAGAAGCGCGGCCGCATGCCCGGGGGCTGGTGGCGGCTCCTCATCACCGCCCTGCTGGTCTTCGTCATCGCCAACCTGGTGCTCTCCTTCTTCGACCAGAGCGACGACACGACGATCTCGTACACCGAGTTCAGCCGGCAGGTCGGCGACAACAACGTCGCCAAGATCTACGCCAAGGGCGACGCCATCCAGGGCGAGCTGAAGAAGGCCCAGCCCCGCCCCGACGACAACGGCTCGGACGACGGTGACGGTGACTACAAGACCTTCACCACGCAGCGTCCGGAGTTCGCCGACGACGGTCTCTGGGCGGAGCTGGAACGGAACAAGGTCACGGTCACGGCGGAGCCCGTCGTCGCCGAACGCAGTCTCCTCTCCAATCTCCTGATCTCGTTGGCGCCGATACTGCTCCTCGTCGCGCTCTGGGTGTTCATCGCGCGCCGCATGAGCGCCGGACTCGGCGGGGGAGGGGGCATGCTCGGCCGTAAGCCGCCGCCCAAGCCCGTGGAGCTGGAGGAGGGCCGGCGGACCACGTTCGCCGACGTCGCCGGGATCGACGAGGTCGAGGGCGAGCTCAACGACATCGTCGACTTCCTCAAACACCCCGAGGCCTACCGTGCCATGGGAGCCAAGATGCCCCGCGGCGTCCTGCTCACGGGGCCGCCCGGTACGGGCAAGACACTGCTGGCCCGTGCTGTCGCGGGAGAGGCCGACGTACCGTTCTTCTCGGCCTCGGCCTCCGAGTTCATCGAGATGATCGTCGGCGTCGGCGCGGGGCGGGTCCGCGAACTCTTCGCCGAGGCCCGCAAGGTGGCACCGTCGATCATCTTCATCGACGAGATCGACACCATCGGGCGCGCGCGGGGCGGCGGCTCCGGCATGGGCGGCCACGACGAACGCGAGCAGACCCTCAACCAGATCCTCACCGAGATGGACGGCTTCTCCGGCTCCGAGGGCGTCATCGTGATAGCCGCCACCAACCGCGCCGACATCCTGGACCCCGCCCTCACCCGCCCCGGCCGCTTCGACCGCGTCGTCGCGGTCAGCCCGCCCGACCGGGGCGGCCGCGAGGCCATCCTGAAGATCCACACGCGCGACATCCCGCTCGCCCCCGGCAT